>JBFHGR010000026.1:0-33846 GCA_041583015.1 Parvicella sp.
AGTAAACTACACTTTACCTGGGTCAATTTTTTTACGGAGTTGTTTGGTTTCACCGGTTTTCTTTTTGGATTCAATTCTTCTTTTTATGCTGCCTTTGGTGGGCTTACTAGCAATGCGTTTCTTCTGTGGCGTCAATGCTTTAATCAATAAGTTTTTAAACTTTTGCTGCACATCTTCCTTGTTGGTTAACTGACTCCTGGTCCTTGAGGAAGTAATACTGATGTTACCTTCCAAGTCCAGTTTGGTTTTCAATTTAGCCATTAGTTTTCCTCTATCATCTTCAGAGATAGCGGTTGAAGTATACAAGTTCCACTTCAGTTCTACTTTGGTTTCGGTTTTGTTAACATTTTGACCACCGGGGCCACCGCTGCGAGAAGTTTTGTATTGTACTTCAGAAAATATGTCTTTAAAATTTAGCATTGCTTGTCACAAATTTAGACAAAAACTTATGGAATTAGTTTAGAAAGCAGACCTTAATGGTATATTTGGAATACTATATGCGACAATTCTTTCTGATTATATTTTCTTTTTTGCTCCTTACTTCTTGTAATGTGTACCAAAGAACGAATCAAACATACACGATTAAACTGCAAAATGGAGAAGTCAAAACTAGGGGGCAAGTCAAAACGAAGCAATCTACAAAATCAGATCAATACAGTTATTACCGCAGGTGGGATAATCAATTGATAGATTATCATGAAAACGGGAAGGTAAAAAGTGTTTCTATTTCTCATTATAAAATAGGGACCTATGGTAGACCTTGCAAAGAATTACTCAATGAATATATAGAATACAATGAATTTGGTGTGAAGGTTTATGAATCAAAAGATGTTTGTGATTGTAGAAAATCTACTGAGATAAAGTATAATGATGTTGGGAAAGTGATAAGTAAAAAAATGCTGAAAGTGAAGCGGGTTAAGTAGAATTGCTGATTGTTGAGGCGCGTTACAAACGGTGATCTCAGACACCCTCGTTGCGCTGCGCTAAACAAGGGTGAGATTTAGGTTAAGTTGTGCAAAGATTTTCACTAAACAATGATGAGTTTTACTTGTCCTTGTTTGCAACGAGGACACACGAGATATTTTTCTAATGTCAATGATCTTGAAATTTCGAGAGGAGCTTGCGGAGCCGAGAAATCTAACTCCGAATGGCAGTAAGATTTGGCTTCACCGAACTTCGTTTCTCCGCAAGGTCGAAATTTCAAGAACAATAATTTTAAGTAGAAATTTATATAAGAAGCAACCTCAATCCAAAAACAACTCACTAGCGATACCATCCGCAAAAAGTAGACCTGCTGTTGTAGTTTTGAACCCTGTAGGTGTAGCCACTAATTTTCCATCTTCAATTAAGGCAGTGACTTGAGTTTTTAAAGTGGTTAAATCTTCACCACAAGTTTCCAAATAGTCCCAAGCGCATCCCCAAATGTTTCTGAGTCCAATCATTAAATGCTCATTCACTAAATCTTTACTTGACAATGTTTCTGAAGTTAAAGGGATTTTATCGGTTTCTAATCCTTTTAGGTAAAGTGAATTGTTGGCAATATTCCAAGCCCTTGATTTTCCATCAAAGGAATGTGCTGAAGGTCCTACGCCCAAATATTTTTTTCCTTGCCAGTAAGAGGTGTTGTGTTTAGAGAAAAATGTTTGTTGACCAAAGTTGGAAATTTCATAATGCACGAAGTTGGCGGCTTTTAATTTCTCTTGAAGCACAAGAAAATTACGTTCACCTTGAGAATCACTCAATGATTCGCTTGTTCCTTTTTTTATTTGATGAGCGAGTACAGTTTTTTCTTCTACAGTTAGGTTGTATGCAGAAATGTGTGGAATATTGAGTGAAAGTGCTGTGTCAATATTTTCTTCCCACTGCGCATCTGTCATTTGTGGAATACCGTAGATGAGGTCAATGGTAATGTTTTCAAAACCAACTTCTTTGGCCCATTGCAGGCATTGCAAACTTTCTTTAGCGTTATGTGCGCGATTCATCCAAGCAAGGTGTTCTTCAAAAAAACTTTGAACACCTATGCTTAATCTATTTATTCCTGCTGCTTTTAGTGTGGCTAGTTTTTCTTTAGAAAGATCATCAGGATTTGCCTCCAAAGTAATTTCTGGAGAAAGACTAATCTCAAAATTATTATGAATGGTATCTAAAATTAGGTTTATTTGATTTGCAGTCAATAGGCTAGGGGTTCCTCCACCAAAATAGATGGTTTCTATGGTTTCATTACCAATGTAGTCCTTTCTTAAAACAATCTCTTTACAGATAGCATTGACAACATTATCCTGATTTTTCAAAGTAGTAGAAAAGTGAAAGTCACAGTAATTACATGCTTTTTTACAGAAAGGAATATGAATATAGATGCCGGCCAAATTTGAAACTGATTTGAGGACAAAGATAATTTTTTAGTGTAGTTAATTATTGCTGATTAAATATAGTTTTAAAGTTGAGGAGAAAATAAATTCTAGCACCTACAATCTAGAGTCTAGTATCTATTTAACTCAAAATAAAAAATCAATAAATACATTTTCAAATTTTCAAATTGTTAGAGTATATTTGCATGTAATAAACTATACACACAATGAGAGAAGTTCAATTCAGAGAAGCCCTAAACGAAGCGATGAGTGAAGAAATGCGTGCAGATAAAAGCGTATTTTTAATGGGTGAAGAAGTGGCAGAATATAATGGTGCTTATAAAGTATCTCAAGGAATGTTGGCCGAATTTGGTCCAGAAAGAGTAATTGATACACCAATTGCAGAACTTGGTTTTGCTGGTATCGCTGTAGGTGCTTCTATGAATGGTTTAAGACCTATCGTAGAATTCATGACATGGAATTTTGCAATTCTAGCGGCAGATCAAATTATTAACTCTGCAGCAAAAATGTTGCAAATGAGTGGTGGTCAATATCACTGCCCAATAGTATTTAGAGGAGGGAATGGAACTGCAGGTCAATTGGCGGCAACGCACTCTCAAAGTTTTGAAGCGTTTTATGCGCATGTGCCAGGATTGAAAGTTATTACACCTTCTAATCCTGAAGATGCAAAAGGTTTGTTAAAATCTGCCATTAGAGATAATGACCCAGTAGTTTTCTTAGAGTCTGAGAAAATGTATGGTGATAAAGGAATGATTCCAGATGGAGAATATTTAATTCCAATTGGAAAAGCTGCTGTAAAAAGAAAAGGAACTGATGTAACTATCGTTTCATTTGGTAAAATTATCAAAGAAGCATATGCTGCAGCCGATGAATTGGCTAAAGAAGGAATAGAATGTGAGGTTATTGACCTTAGAACTATTCGTCCTATTGATTATGATACAATCATTGAATCTGTTAAGAAAACAAATAGATGTGTTGTAGTTGAAGAAAGTTGGCCTATAGCGTCTATTGCATCAGAATTGGCATATTGGATCCAACGTTATGCATTTGATTTTATGGATGCTCCAGTATACAGAGTTATGCAATCAGATACACCATTTGCATTTGCTAAACCTTTAATTGAGGAAGCATTGCCAAACGTAAAAAGAATTATGGATGCTGTGAAGGCTTCTATGTATGTTGCATAATAGAATATACTAAGTAAATTGACTTAGGTAATACGAATTAAAAAAGGTCTACTTGAATTTTCAAGTAGACCTTTTTTTATAATTGAGCGTATTACGTATTACATTTTCTATTCAATAGTAAACCTCACACCCAAATAAGCCATTCTACCAAAAACAGGTCCCCAAACTAATGAGGCGTCAAAATTTTCAGAGAAAGGTTGATCTGCAGAAATTATTGGATTATCTAATTTGAAATTGGTTAGGTTTTCACCCCCTAAATAGAATTCCCATTTCTTTTTATAGACATAGGTGACCTGCGCGTTGACCAAAACAAAGTCTTCACTAGTTGCTGGTCGTTGATATTCTATAGGGTTGTCTAAAGTTTGTGGTATTCTTTGTGCGCCAATTAATTGCGTAGTTACATCAAACTTCCAAAAACTACCTTTTTTATTATGCCTAGTTTCTTTTGCGATGTTTACGAAACCTCTATGTTTAGAAGTTAATGGCTGAGTAAGGTTACCACTTAAGTAGTCTACTTTTACATCCAGGAATCGGTAAGCCATTCTTACTTCCCATCTTTTGGCTGGTGTAAAACTAAATTCCACTTGCGCGCTATTAGAGTAAGATTGTCCATCTAGGTTGTAAAGAAGTAATTTACGCGTATCAAAATCATAATCACTCACTATTTGATTGACAAATCTAGAATGGTAGAAGTCCACATTCAAGTTGGCATCTTCACCAAATAGTTTTAAATCTTGATTGATGCCAATACCAAAGTTTTGTGCAATCTCTTGATTCAGACCGTAGACAGGAGAACTAGTGTTTCCTAAGATTTCCCAAGTTCTTGAAGAGGCCAATGCTCCAACATTTTCCATAAAAACATTGGGGGTTCTTCTGCCCATTCCGGCAGCCAATTTTACAGATGTTTTTTCACTTGGGCTCCATCTCATATTAAACCTTGGCGTTACAAATCCTCCATAGATATTGTGGTAATCTGCTCTTATTCCTGCAACAATGCTAACTAAAGTTTTAGACATTGAATATTCAAAATAAGCACCTGGCACTATTTCTGTCCAATTGTAACTGGTATCCATAGCTTGAATCCTTTTAGTAGACTCATCATATTTGTCATAAATTAAACTCGCACCTGTTTTGTATTTATGTTCTATTGAGTTTTTTATCTCATCCTGAAAAATAAAATTAGCATAACCAGATGTTTGTTCACCTTGGTAATGTCTCAAACCAAAATTATTCAATTGTGAATGATAAGATCCATTCAATTGAAGAGCCATACTTTTGTATTGTTCTTCTGGAAACAAATAACCCAATTTTAGAAATCCATTTACTTTTCCAGAAAATGTTCTTACTCTATAAGGATCTGCAGAAATTGGTAAGTGGTCGTGTTCGCCATGATAACCAGTTAATAAATCGTCATATTGTCCAGCATTGGCGTCAAGAGAAATTAATCCAATTCCCATTTCAGCATGAATTTTTGGCCCTGCGTAGTTCCACTGATTCTGAAGTACAACATGTTTATTTATTGGATTGTCTATAAAACTATCACCGTTCATGTCCATTTTGGCATTAGCAAATTTAGTATGACCTAAAATTGTCGTACTCCACCTTTTTGAAACACGTTGAGTAGTGTGAATGTTGAGTTCATTTCTCAAAGCAGAATTACCATAATAATTGATGTGTAATTTTTCACCATTTACTGGGTTTTTCATCTCTACATTGATTTGACCAATCATACTTTCATAGCCATTTACCACGGAGCCGGCTCCTTTGGAAATCTGAATACTATTTACCCATGCACCTGGTACGAATTCCATTCCATAGATGGTGCTCAGGCCTCTTGTCATGGGAATGTTATCTTGCATGATTTGAACATATTTCCCCGATAGGCCAAGCATCTGGATTTGTTTAGTACCTGTTACAGCGTCTGTAAAACTTGCGTCAATAGAAGGGTTGGTTTCAAAACTCTCAGAAATGTTACAACATGCAGCTTTTCTAAGTTCACCTTCATTCATTATGTGCGAATCTCTAGGACTATATTTCTCAAAAGCATAGCCTCCTTTTCTAGCTTTGATAACAACATCAGGAAGAATACTGCCATCTTTCATCACAATGTTTACTGGATTGACCAATGAACTAATCGCTACAGTATCATTTTTAAAACCTATAAAACTAAAAATTATTTGAGATGCACTATCAGGTACATCTATGTGAAAAAAACCTTCTACATTGGTAGAGGTACCACCTTCATATCCAGGGAAGTAGACATTTACTCCTGGAATTGGTGTAGCGCTGTTTTTTTCGCCTGCTTCATACACTGTGCCCTCCAAATGTTTGGATTGCGTATAACCAGTATTAAGCGCGAATGTTGCGGTTAATAACCAAAATAAATTTTTCATTATTAATGGCTTTTGATCACATCTGGATCTTCATATTTGCAACAACCATGTAAGGCATTATATGCTTCTCTACTACATTTTATTTTCTCTGTAGAGTGTCCCACATCAGCACATAACTGATGAATTTCTTCGATAGAAATTTTAGCAGAGTTGTAAACTATGTTTAGCATTTTTGTTTGTACATCCCATTGGGCATCTCTCACGCCCACAACGTCTAAAGCATTTTCTATTCTTTTTTCGCACATACCGCAGATGCCGTAAACTTTAATGTTTTCCGTTACGTATTTTGATCTTTGACCAAAACTTGAAAGGCTAATTGTAGCCAATAATATGATAATTAAGTGTTTCATTTTTGTAATATTTTATTATGACTTATAACTGTGTTACAGTCCGTCAATTAACTAGTTAGTGAATCTTGCTTTTGTTTATTGGCAAGGGTTTTCAATAAAAATATTACGAAAGTTGTGGGGGCTGCCAAATAGAGTACAAAGGCTTATCTGGAAGCGGTTGATTATAGTGCCATCCATATGTGAAATACGATGTGATGGTAACTAAATCTAGTTCCATTGAGAATTCTGAATTAATATAAGAGATGGAGTGAATACAATTGCAATCACAATTTCCACATGGTGAATGAGGCTTTTCTTTGTCTTCGTGAAAGTGATTACAGCAGCAATGACCAACTTGTACCTTTTGCATTTCTACAGAATGAACTGAAATTGTTGCTTCAATTTTTTCATTACTCGAAACACTTTTTGAACAACAAGCAAGTGCATCATTGCTCGAAAAAACCAATGAAGAAATTAATAAAATAAGTATGTACAAACTTTTTCTAAACATAATTCTAGATACAAAGTAACATAATTATTGGTGAATAGCAAATACTATTCCACTTCATTGTTGAATCAAGTGGAATAGTAGTCTTGGATTCTTATCAGAATAATCTACTTAAAATATCAGGTGTAGAATTCGCTAGTTTCTTGGATTGATATATCTTTGTTCCTCAATATGTATAAAGCAATTCTCCGTCCGTTATTTTTTCTTTTTGATCCTGAAAAAGTTCATTATTTCACTTTTAGAATGATTAAAATAGTCAATGCAATTCCTGGTATGGGTGCGTTGAATAGAAAGATGTTTACTGTAGAAGATAAACGTTTGGAGAGAGAATTGTTTGGGTTGAAGTTTAAAAATCCGGTTGGAATAGCAGCAGGTTTTGATAAGAATGCTGTGCTTTATAATCAATTGGAAAATTACGGGTTTGGGTTTTTGGAGGTGGGAACCGCTACACCAAAGCCGCAAATTGGAAATCCTAAAAAACGTCTGTTTAGATTAAAGAAAGATCAAGCATTGATTAATAGAATGGGCTTCAATAATTTAGGAGCAGATGCTATCGCAGCCAATTTGAAGAATAAGAAGACCAAATTAATTATTGGAGGAAATATTGGGAAGAACACTGCTACCTCAAATGAAGATGCGCTAGCAGATTATGTTTATAATTTTGAAGCATTGCACGATGTGGTAGATTATTTTGTGGTAAACGTAAGTTGTCCTAATGTTAAGAATCTTACTAAATTGCAGGATACACCTTTCCTAACTGAATTATTGAATACATTGAAGGGAATCAATGCTACCAAAAGAGTGCAGAGACCAATTCTATTAAAAATTGCACCAGATTTGAACGAGTCTCAATTGGATGAGATAATTGAATTAGTTGCTAATACTAAGATTGATGGAATCATTGCTTGTAATACAACTACATCAAGAGAAGGTTTAAAGACTGATAAGTCTGTGGTAGATGCAATAGGAAATGGAGGTTTAAGTGGTTTGCCTTTAAAAGAAAGAAGTACTGAAGTGATAAGATACTTGGCTACTAAGTCTAATAAAGCATTCCCAATCATTGGAGTAGGTGGTATTCATTCAGAGCAAGATGCGATGGATAAAATCAATGCAGGCGCAGATTTGGTTCAGGTTTATACTGGTTTCATTTATGAAGGACCTCGTTTGGTAAAAAGAATCAACAAAAGAATTCTTAGCGAACTCAATTAATTTTCATGAAAAACTTAAAATCAAAGGATCCTTATGCCGCACTACGAGTAAAGGAGTTTAAGTCGTTTTTGAGCCTTAGATTTGCCATGGTATTTGCATGGTCTATGCAATTTATTGTCATAGAGTGGGAGGTTTATCAACTAACTAAAGATCCACTTTCATTAGGTGTAATTGGCTTGATGGAAATTATTCCAGCATTATCTATTGCTTTGTTTGCAGGGCACTTTGTAGACCAGAACGAAAAGCGAAAGTTATTAATGAAATGTATTGTGGCGTTTTCTATTATTAGTTTTTTATTGGTTTATCTAACTTCAGACTTTGCGCATGGAAGTCTTGAGAAGAATTGGATACTATATGGTATTTATGCATGTGTATTTGTAGGAGGAATTGTAAGGGCTTTCATTAGTCCTACTATATTTTCCTTGTTGAGTTTAATTGTACCTAAGAATTTATATGCAAATGCTGCCACATGGAGTAGTTCTGTTTGGCAAATGGGATCTGTTTTGGGCCCTGCCATAGCGGGATTTGTAATCCATTGGTTTGGTGTTACTACTTCATTGTCTATTGTATTAGGGATGTCTTTGTTTGCTTTTGTGATGCTTTTGCAGATAGAAGTAAAACCTATAATGAATAAAAAAATAGGGGAGCCTATTCTAAAGAGTTTAAAGGAGGGAATAAAATTCGTTTTCAAAACAAAGGAAGTTTTGGGCGCAATTTCATTGGATATGGTGGCTGTGTTATTTGGAGGTGCAATGGCGCTTTTGCCCATTTTTGCTACTGATATATTGCATGTCGGATCTATGGGGTTTGGTGTCTTGAGAGCCGCGCCAGCAGTTGGTTCATTCTTAACGATTTTATTGATGGCATACTTTCCAGTTTATAAGCGAGCAGGCATGAAATTATTGGCGGCCATCTTTGGGTTTGGATTAAGCATCATCTTATTTGGACTGTCTGAATGGTTTATATTATCGGTATTTGCTTTGTTTTTAAGCGGTGTACTAGACGGTGTTTCTGTAGTTATTAGAAATACTGTACTACAGTTGTACACACCAGATGAGATGAGAGGTAGAGTAGCCTCAGTTAATGGAATGTTTGTAGGGTCGTCTAATGAATTAGGCGCATTTGAAAGCGGTGTGACGGCTAAGTTGTTTGGTACTGTAAAGGCTGTTGTGGGCGGGGGAATTCTTACCTTGATTATTGTTGTGTTTATGGGAGCGAAATTACCTAGTCTCAGAAAGTTGGAATTTCCGGAAGAGGAGTAGGTAAACTTAAATATTAAAATATTTATAACTCTGTAGGAGTCGTGTTTTTGTGTAGAATTACCCAGTCACAAGATTCTTCTTTAAAATTATAAGCATATCTTCTTTTTGTGTTTGGTGTAAATAGAGCACCAATACTGTGTATGTATGCCCTTTTTCTATCTTCAAAATAAGAACTTTCTACCATATGAATATCAGATGAATGATAGTCTATGCTGTTTCCAATTAAAAACTTTTCTTTGAAGTATTTTACTGTATTTTCCCTCATGACATATCTTTTGTTTAGGATGGAACTGTCAGGATTTTCTAATACTAAGGAATTAAAAGATCCTTGTGAAAAATCTTGTAGAATTATTAAACATTCATTTTTAAGTTGTCTTTTCAAAAATGAACCAGCAGATATGCTTAGCGTGTCTTTGTCGTTTTTTTTGTGAGTGCTGAAATTATTGTGAATATGGCCATTATGAGCCCAGTAGAATATTTTATCATCTTTGTGTTTGTTGAGATGGTCCAAAATATTGGTTCCCATCATGACATCTCTTGTGTAGT
This sequence comes from Parvicella sp., assembly GCA_041583015.1. Lineage (GTDB taxonomy): Bacteria > Bacteroidota > Bacteroidia > Flavobacteriales_D > Parvicellaceae > Parvicella. The sequence continues at coordinate 9,804 of JBFHGR010000026.1, forward strand.
ATTTTTTAGATTCTTTGGTGACAACTATTTGTTCAAGATTTTTAATAAGGTTATTGTAAATAGATAAATCCTTTTCGCTAAGCTTTAACTCTGGAATAATTTCTTTTTTATGAGCTATTATTTCTCTTGCTAAAAGTGAGTCTTCGGAGATTCTACTTTTGTAATAATTAGGAACGCTAAGTTTAATGTTTGTGTCGAGTAGTGCTGGATTGCTTTTAAGGATAAGTCGGTCAATTTCATTAGTGGCTTCTACAAACATCTGCGTGTCGCATCCTAGGAATGAGAGTCTGTTATCATTTTGTGAATTGTAAATTCGCATCCATTCAATCATGTCTTCCATTTCCTTGGTGATCCAAGGCCAAAGTTTGATGCTTTTGAGGACAAGGTCTATGGAGTCAGTATCACCATGAATGTATCTATTTACCCTTAAGCAGGTTCCGTAATCTGCTTCTAGAAAGAAGGTGTTGAATTGATGATTTTCTACCAAGTATTTGAAAAGCCTGTGGCGCATTGTGAAAAACTCATGTGTACCGTGTGTAGATTCTCCTATGCAAACAACCTTTTTATTTTCAAAAATGGAATCAAAAGCTAGGAAGTCTTCATTGGCTGATGAAGTAGGTGCTGAGGTTTTTATTGGAAAGTTACTTTGTCCGATTGTTTTGTTCACTACAAAAAAAACAAAAACAGGTATTAAAACTTTTATAATCATGTATTTATAACTATTTTATAAGCGTTGGTTACGTTCAAAATGTAGAAATCAATAAATCATATTAAAACAAGCTGCCTTGGCTTTCTTCTTTTACTTCTCCTGGGACTTTGCCAATCAATGCCAAAAACTCTTTTTCTGAAATCATATTAATTCCTAAATCCTGTGCTTTTTTTAATTTAGAAGGGCCCATGTTTTCTCCACAAACTAAATAATCTGTTTTAGAAGAAATGGAAGAGCCTGATTTGCCTCCGTTTTGTTCGATTAGACTTTTTAAATCATTTCTAGACATCTCAAAGACGCCACTTACTACAATTGTTTTTCCTGCTAAGGCAATGCCTGCGGGTTGAGATTCATCTTCGCTTAGTTCAAGTTGTAATCCGGCATTTTTAAGTCTTTCAAGAATAGAGATGTTGTAGTCATCAGCAAAGAATTCTATAAGGCTTTCAGCAATTCTATCCCCAATTTCATCTACGGCAATTAATTCTTCAAAAGTTGCTTTTTGAATGTTATCCAAAGATTTAAAATGCTTTGCCAATTTCTTAGCTACGGTTTCACCTACGTACCTAATTCCTAATGCAAACAATACTTTAGCAAATCCGACTTGCTTGGAGGCTTCAATCCCTTCTATAAGTTTGTTGGCTGATTTTTCAGCCATTCTTTCCAGTGGAAGTACTTGTTCTTTGGTTAAATCATATAAGTCTGCAATGTTATGGATGAGTCCTGCTTCAAAAAGTTGATCTACTGTTTCTGCGCCAAGTCCATCTATATTCATCATCTTGCGACCAATGAAGTGTTCTATTTTTCCTTTTAGTTGAGGTGGGCAACCTTTATCGTTAGGGCAATAATGCTGTGCTTCTCCTTCTTTTCTAATTAAAGGGGTTTCACACACTGGGCAATGAGTAGGATATTTTACGGGGATGGAGTCTTTTGGTCTTAAATCAAGATTTACACCAACGATTTTAGGGATAATTTCACCACCTTTTTCTACATAAACTTGATCTTTTATGCGGATGTCTAATTTTTCTATTTGATCGGAGTTGTGAAGGCTTGCTCTTTTTACTGTTGTTCCTCCTAGTTGAACTGGTTCTAGATTGGCTACAGGTGTAATGGCTCCTGTTCTACCAATTTGGTAGTCTATAGATTCTAAAGTAGTACAGACACGTTCGGTCTTAAATTTGTACGCAATGGCCCAGCGTGGTGATTTGGCTGTAAACCCTAATTCGTTTTGGATATGGTAGTTATTGACTTTTATTACAATCCCATCTATTTCAAAAGGTAGATTCTGACGTTCCTTATCCCAATAGTCAATAAAAGTCATTACTTCATCTACGGAATTAGCAGTGACAATGTATTTGTCTTTTTCTTGAGGAACTTTAAATCCCCAAGTTTCGGCATCTTTGATACTTTCAAAATGTCCATTAGCCATTAATTTATCTGCGTATACTTGGTATAAATAACAGTCTAAACCTCTTGATGCAACAACTTTGGAGTCTTGCATTTTTAAGGTTCCAGAAGCCGTATTTCTTGGATTAGCAAATAAAGCTTCTCCTGCTGCTTCACGTTCTTCGTTCAATTTATTGAAGGCATCTAGCGGAAAAACAATTTCACCTCTTATTTCAAAGAAGTCAGGGAAAGAACCATGTAATTTTAAAGGGACTGTTCTAATAGTTTTGACATTGGCAGTAACTTCTTCACCATGAGTTCCATCACCTCTTGTCACTGCTTTGGTTAATTCGCCATTTTCGTAGGTAAGACTAATAGCAACACCATCATATTTTAATTCACATACATAGGTTATGTCTCCTCCAATAGATTTTTCAATTCTATTTCCAAAATCTTCAATGTCTTCTCTAGAGTAGCTGTTACTCAAAGAAAGCATTGGATATTTGTGCGCAACAGTTTCAAACTTTTTGGTAATATCTCCGCCTACTCTTTTTGTTGGAGAATTTGGGCTGGCAAATTCTGGAAATTGCGCTTCCAATTTTTGTAATTCTTCCAATGCCATGTCAAAGTCATAGTCACTAACAGTAGGAGCACTTAACACATAGTATTCATGATTCCACTTGTTTAGTTTTTCACTGAGTTCTTGTATTTTTTGCTTTGACATGGATGATAGATTTTGAGATTCAAAGATAGGAAATAGGAGTTAAAAAAACAGTAGATAAGATATTGGTCAAATTAAAATTATGGAGTGTAGTCCATTTTATGAGAGCAATGCAGTGATATTTTTGATTAAAAAGAAGAAGATAGTGTGTGTAAATAGTATTTATTTACCAATCATCACCAAATGTTTTAATGTTTACATTTCGTTTCTTTTCTGAGATGTAAAAAGAGACGTAAATATTAGACTTATTGGATTTTAAATCTACTGGGATGTTATTTTTGGATACTATAAATTTACTACCTAAGACTTTTTCATCCAGTGTTATGATATAATTTCCGTTAGGCACATAGAATTCAAATTTACCATTTACATCCGTCAAAGTATAATACACTTTTCCATTTGATGCTGTAATTTTAATATTGGAAAGATCCATTGCTTTATCTTTATCCATAAGAGCAATGTCTTGTCTATCTACTGTTACGTCTCCATAAACTTTTACACCTCTAGTATAAGGGATATAGAAATCTCCTTCTGTGGTAATGTCGCATGAGTCAGGGAGGTTTGAAAACCATCCTTTAGTAATCTCAAGCGCGTGTAGATCTAATTTATGAAGTCCTTGTGTTACATTTTTAGCTTGTGCATATCCATCAATATCTGTTAGCACCTCACTTCTTTTGTCAATGGTAATTACTACATTAGGAATAACAGGCTCATTATTGTCTCTGACACTGTTGCCATTTACGTCATAAAAAGCCACAAATCTGACATCCATTGCGTTTGTTTTGATAAATGGAATAGGGATGTTGAATTCTTTTCGGACTGTAAAGCCAACCATTAAGTTGTCTGTCATGTTTGTTTCAACTTCTGTAGTAAATGAGGGGTTGTTTATTGTGCTGTAAATGGATCCGTAATTGTTAGAATTAAAAGTATAATTCATGTTTATACTAAATCTCCATCCAGTGTTATTAAAATAAAAAAACTGTGGAAATAAAGAGACAGAATGACTTTTTAATGTGTTGGCATAATTATATACTAACGCGTTTTCAAAGATAAAATGCTTGTTTTTAAACTGATATTGATTTTGTAAAGATAATCTTATTGATTGTGGGGTTATATTGCGCAGTAACATATAGTCAACTAAAAGCGGAGAATTAGCCCCATAGAAATACTGAGCATTCATGGACCATACTTTGTATCTTAGCAAGGAAGAAAACTGAAAGGTGAAGTAATTTTTTACACTTTCATACCTTACAGCGTCATTATAAGCGCCTCTAAACTGGGCAGACATCATAAAGTTTTTAGATAGATCAAATTTGGCGAATCTAAAACTCAACCCTCTTGAATGAAAAGCTCCCGTTCGTAAATTTTGATAGTTATAAAAGACGCCCGGTTGAAATGAACCTAACCTATTTTGGGTATTGAAAATTGCAGAGTTATTAAAAATCTGCTGTCTTATTAAGATGGTGTCAGCAATAAAGTTATAGGTGTTGGTGTTATTGTAAAAGTTATTCATAGAGACCGTCCAGTCTTCATTAATTGTATATGAAGACATTAAGTTTATGTTTAACCTTTCATAAGTAGCTGATGAAAAATATTTATCATTGTATCTGGCTCCAAGTGAAATTTTGAGTTTTCTTTGGAAGAATAAGGAGTTGTAATTAATTCCTGCCAAAAATCCGTATTTATTGTAATTAATACCTTGGATGGTTCTGTCACTATTAGTTCCTGAGAAAGTTGTCGAAAAATAATGTTTATTGTAGATTCTAAACTTGGAGATTAAATTAACAGCATTGATGCTCAGGTTATTTGCTGTTAACATTGTTCTACCAAATGCTCCTTTTAAGTTTAAGTTTTCATTCACTTGATATTCATGATTCATTCCAAATGATTGTGAATTGGTTGCGCCAAAAATTCTGGGGCTACGAACATAGAAAGCACCTGTTTTGTGGTCTTCAGCATATCTATACGAACCTTTTAGTCCTCTACCATAACCGCTAATGCCAATAATGTTTCCACTTACTTGCCCCGCTTCAGCAGATATTTTTTGATCAAAATATCCTATATACCAAGGCGAATTTAGAAGTACGCTAGGATTCCAATAAACAGTGTTGTAGTTTATTTGAGAAAAGTACGACAATGAAGCTTCGTTATTTATCTGTTTATATCCTCTTAAGTTTAATGACATGAAAGAGTTATCACCAAAAATATTGTTCACATTTGATTCTACAATTAATGGTAATGTTGAATTAGAAACGTCTGAAGCAACGACTTGATTGGGTAGTCTGACAAGGTCAATTTTATCTCCTTTTTTTAAATTTGATCCAATAGTATTGGGCTCAGAACTTTCAATGAATAAAGAGTAGTTGGTTTTGCTGACACTAGATTGAGGCACATAATTATTTGTTGAAATCCTATTGAAATTTCTTTCTCCTTCTCTTAATGCGGTGATGTTAAAAGTGAAGGAAGTGTCTGCTTTTGGCGCTAAAACAAATGTTCTATTAGGTTGTACCAAGTTGCCTATTGTATCAGTCAATTCAATGTCTTTTTTGAATGTTTTAAAACTCACAAAAAAATCTTGCTCATTGGTCCCATCATTTTTTAAAGTGTAGGTTATTTGTTTCGTTTTTTCATGATTTTTAAAAAATATTTTTCTTTTTGGAGATATGCTTGTTGACCAACTCACGGTTTTGGTTGTGTGGATGCCAAAGTCAAGATTTCCTAATTGGTTGTAAGTAGAGTCTATTAGCGTTGAATTGATATATATTGCGGTGCCTCCAATCAATCCTTTTGATGGCACTAAAGTAATGGGTATTCTAACAGTGTCGTTGGGCAGTAAGTTATAAACTTGATCATCGAAAAATGATATACTTTGCCATGCTGCGGGGTAAGCAAGTTTGTTATAAAATTTAATTTTTTGGTTGGAAGTATTGATTACAGTAAGGATATTTGAAATAATCATACTTTCCTTATATACAATGCTGTCTACATTGTAAAACATAGTGACTTTATCACTAGTAAATGTCGTAGATGGTAATGGTTTTATTGGGGTTTCTGGAGTAGTAGCAATGGAGTCAATCGGGTTCATAAATCCAGATTCAATAAGTGATGCAGTATCTAGGTGCATGATTACAGAATCATTTTGACAAAAGTTGCTAAACCTTGTAAAAGTAAAGAAGACAATTATTATGAATAATCTTATTTGCAAACGTTTTGAGTTATTGGTTTTCTTCTAAATGAAAAGTAATATTCAATTGGAATATACCTGGATTAAGGTTGAAATCGGGTTTGACTCTAATGTCAATATCAAAATTAAATTCGCTATAATTTGTTAAGTAACTACCTGGACCATTAACTCCATTAGCACAACTCCCTGAAGGTATTATGTCTGCAGGCGTGACTGGAATAAAGGCAGTAATGATATCTATTAAATCTCCATTATTTGTAAACGTCTGAAAGGTTCCGTCTATGGGAGAAGTTTGGCAAGCATTTCTTACACGAACTTCTAGAAAATCAATAGAAGGATTAGCATTCAATCCGTTTCCATATTGGGTTAGTTCTTCCCATTCGGTTATAGGTGTTCCTGCGCCAGGGTTATTGTCAATTTGCATTGTCAAACTCCATGAGCAAAGCGGGTCCACAACCGCTTTATCTTCCACCCTAACCCTTACCTTTGCTACACTATTGATGATCATGCCGCCTTGATATTTTGAAAAATCATCGAAGGTCAAAAGTTCATTTATAGATGTATTGGGAACTAACTCCACTAAGCCACAATGGATTTGGGCGTTGGCGATAGAAGGTGTAATAAATTGGAAGAGTGTTAGTATAGATATCAATAATTTCATAGCAAAAAATTATAAATAGGGCAACGTAATTATGTTGCCCTATAAATTTATAGTTTATACTATTTTATTGATCTTCTAATAAAATGTATTGCACGTACATAGTGTAAACACCAGGCTCAGCATAGTTACCAGCAGCATTTGCAGATACGATATCTTCAGCAGTAGTACCTAACTCGTCAAACGCCATTGGGAAAATTGCAGGAAGTCCTGGCAAAATTCTGTAGTCAATAGAGTAATAGTAATCTGATGCAGTACCCGAAGAAGTTAAATAACTTCCACCTGGTAAGAAGTCACCAGCACCCGTAGAACCAGCGTGTCCACCAATATATTTGTGGTCAAGTGTTGGAGGAGTGTTCGTACCATTGAATACATACAAACTGTTTGATCCAGATGGTGCACTAATTGGTGGGAATGGAGCGCTGTAGTCAGCAAAAGCACCTGTAGCATTAGCAGCACCATTGTTTATTTGGTTTTGTCTTAATTCCAACAAACTTAATGGTAAGTCAGGAATGGCATTTACGGAAGCACCATTTCCATAATCAATATGTTGGTCCCAGAACTCAGGTCCATTTGTTCCTGTTGATCTACCTACAGCATATAAATCCCAACTTACAGTTGAACTTACTTTAAGAATAGTAGCTCCGTATTGGGTGATACCAGAGTAATATTCATCGATTTCATCAAAAACAAACTCCACTTGATTTGGAGTTGTCATGTCTAGTTGAAGAACAGGCTGTAGATCCATTGTTACGGTTACATCCTTTTCGTCAATTAATTGCGCATTTATGGAAGAAAGACCTCCAAGTAATAACGCAACTGTTAAAACTTTACTTTTTTTCATGGTTTTAATTTTAAAGGTTACACGTTTATTTTTATTCTATTTTAAATTTCAATTTAGCCGCTTGAATTTCCGGAGCACCTTCATAGTCTATCACCCCAATAGCACCATAGTTACCCTTTGGAAGACCTGCGTCTAACCGAAACTTAAAATCTCTTGTTACGCCAGGCAAGACAGTAAATCTTTTTACCATTAGTCTATCCTGTGCGCCAGTATCAAAATTTGTTATATCAATGTATGAAGTGCAGTAAGCAATGCCATCACCTTTGTTTGTGGCTTGAATGCTTATACCATTTATTGTGTCTAATTTATGGTGTTTAAAATCTACAATTTCAACGTTTGTATTGTTAACATTGGGAGGGTTTTGATAGATGTAGACACCAAAGGCAAAGGTTGGTTTTACACCAAAACCAATTACATCTTTATTGCCTCCAGAAATGTCAAGTGCTTTTTTAGGCTCTTCCTGTTCTACCATTAGAATACACCATCCTGCTTTTTCTCCTTCTTCACCTTCTGGCACATTGATAACTAGCGTAATGTCCTTTTTTTGCATAGGGGCTAATTCAACATAAGTAGGAGCAAGATTAGTCCATTTAGAAAGACCATATTTTAAAGAGTCGCTAGGTGCCTTAAAAAGAGTTTTTCCTGCTGAATTTTGTTCAAAATCAACTAAACTCATCTTAAAACTATTCTTTCTGTTTGTACTGTTACTGATTTTTACTTTAATGGTTTTTTGCTCACCAGGTTTAATGTCAAGATGAAAATGAGCAGGAGAAACAGCTACTCCAGTCACTTTTTCTCTTTCTTTAGAGTTTGTAGGGGTGACTGTTATAGAGTCATTGTTAATCTCAACATCAATTTCTGTGTTGGAACTATCTCTATCTTCTTGAGCGTGAATAATAAAGTGAGGGGAAAGAAAAATAAAAGTTAAAAGTAATAGTGGTTTCATACATTAATAATAGTTGGTGTGGTTAGTTTAAAATTATACCGATAGTAATTGCTTAGGGTTTCAAGAATACAACATATTTCTCGATATTCCTATGAATGGCATTATATCATTGATGAAATATGTGTTAATTCATTTAAACATTCTTGAGAAATTACATTCTAACCTCTTGAGCCTGAATTAACGGGAGGTTTTTAGAAATTATATCTCTAATTATAAATTTTATATTAAAAAAGAACAATTGTAATAGTGTTGTTTGAGATGCGGTATTATTCAATAATTAGAAATCCGGAATATGTATTCTTGATTAGTAGGTATGTTAAAAAATAATATATTTACCAATTATGACAATCCAAAACCTATTGTTACATAAGTTTCATAACTACATTATCATCATTGCGTTGGTAGTATATGGAATAACTGCATACACAAGTTTTGGTTATTATCATGGAGATGAGCATTATCAAATAATAGAATATGCTGGTGCCATTGAAGGAACACATACTGTGGGTGAGTTACCGTGGGAATATAAAGCTCAAAGCCGACAAACCATTCAGCCAATTATGTTTTATGGATTGTCTAAGTCTTTAGATTTTATAGGTGTTCAAAATAATTATTATCAAGCGTTTGTTCTTCGACTCTTGAGTGCATTCTTTGCTATTTTTTGTATTTCTAGATTTGTGAATGCTACCTATCCAACATTAGATAAGTCAGTTCAAAAGGGGTATATATTGTTGTCTTATTTTTTATGGTTTACACCTGTAATAGCCGTGCGATTTTCTTCCGAGACATGGGGTGGATTGTCATTACTGTTGGCGTTGAGTTATTTGGTTAAGGATATTGAAAATAAAACCAAGCACCTTATTTGGGTAGGCGCACTTCTTGGTTTTTCTTTTTTGTTCCGGTATCAAATGGTGTTCGCGCTGTTTGGACTTGGATTGTGGTTGATTTTTGTTAAGAAATATAAGTTTCTTCCTATTTTAAAATTAGTCTTAGGGTTTGTTTTAGTTATAATTTTTGGAATCTTATTAGATAGTTTTTTTTATGGAAATTTTGTCTTGACTATTTGGGAGTATTTCTACAAACAATTAATTGAGGGAATGGCGGCTGCGTTTGGCACTTCTCCTTGGTATTTCTATTGGCAAGAATTGTTTAGGGCTCCTACCTATTTTATGGGGCTTCTTTTCATCCTTTCGATGTTAGTTTTAATCATCTCAAAAGAAGGAAGGAAAAGAGTGGAGTTGTGGATAGTTTTACCATTTTTATTTGGTCATAATTTTGTGGAACATAAAGAAATTAGGTTTTTGTTTCCTCTGATATTCTTGCTGCCAAGTGTTTTTGTTTTTGCTTATTCTTACGTTGTAAAATGGTTTGGTTTGAGTTGGGTTAAAACTTTACATGTTGGATTGTTAGTGATTTTTCTTTTGGTTAATTCTGTAGGTATAGGTTTGATGATGATGAAGTCTGCAGGGAATGGAAACATCACAAATGCTAAGTATTTGTATGATGTTTCACAAACTTCTGACAAAAAAATAGATGTTTACCACCTTACGTGGGCGTCACCATTTCATCCTTGGGAGAATATCACAGATAAATTTTATACACCAGTAAGTGTTTCGGATATAAAGATCGATAACTTATGTGTTTTGGACACTTTAGTATTAAATCCGGAACATGCTAATTATGTCTTGCTGAGACAATGTGATTTGGAAAATAAGGACTGTGATTTAATAATTGGTGATTGGCAATGTAGAAAAGTATCCAGTAGTATTCCATCATGGATGGAGCCGATTAAAGAATGGTACGAGCATGAAAAAAGTAACGAAAGTGTTTATTATTTATACGAACTAAGTAAAGATTGAGTTTGTTAATCTTTGAAACAAAACACAATTAACTTCTTTTTTTGAAATATCTTTACTTGGTTATGAATGGTAGAGGTGCTACATATAATCCTAAGAATAAATTTGCTCAAGCAGAATTAGAAAAAGACAATGCCTTCTTGGAGTATTGCAGGTTTGAAGATGAAGATTTGACCATTAAGTCCGAATTTTTAAACATTTATCCTAAATCCATTATTAACAAAGTGCCGAGTCCTGATATTCCTTTGGACTATTCTTTAAATCCATATCAAGGATGTGAGCATGGATGTGTTTATTGTTACGCAAGGCCTACTCATGAATATTGGGGGTATAGCGCAGGTGTAGATTTCGAAAGCAAGATTTTGATTAAAGATAATGCTGTTTCATTGTTGACAGATGAATTGAACGCTAAATCTTATGTGCCAAAACCCATTATGTTTTCGGGGAATACAGATTGCTATCAACCTATTGAAAGAAAGATAGGCGTAACAAGAAGGTTACTTTCAAAACTAGAAGAGTTCAATAATCCTGTGGGTATTATTACCAAGAATAGTTTAGTGCTTCGAGATTTAGATATTCTCAAAAGAATGGCAGAGAAGAAACAAGCAAGGGTTACTATTTCACTTACTTCTCTAGATGAAAAGACAAGACGAGCATTAGAACCCAGAACTTCTTCATCTTATAATAGATTGAAGGCCATAGAAATTCTATCCAAAAATGACATTCCTGTGAACGTAAATTTAGCACCAATTATTCCTGCGATAAACGATTTTGAAATTCCAAGAATACTTCAATCTGCTGCAGATGCAGGTGCTGGAAATGCATCATATATCATAGTGAGACTCAATCATGTGGTTGGTGAAATATTTACCAAATGGATCAAAGAATATTTTCCAGATAGAGCAGAAAAAGTACTTGGGCTGGTACGTGAAATTCACGGTGGTGATCTTGGGAGTTCAACCTTTGTGAAAAGAATGAGGGGAGATGGGGCATTAGCCAAACAAATTAAAGACTTGTATAAAATACATTACAAGAAATCTTTTCCTGATCCCCAAAAATCAGAACTTGATTGTTCAATGTTTAAGCGTGTAGATCCGAATGGCCAGTTGGAGTTGTTTTAAGACCAATTAGTAGGATTCATATGGATATTGTCAAAATATCGTTTCTGTTCATTTGAAACATCATTACATCTGCTGATAGTTCTTTGGTGAGCATTGAAAGAGAAAGTCAAACTGAAGATTATAACTGTTTTTTATAGTGCTTTCAATTCCTCCTTCACAAAACTTGCCAATTCACTCACATACTCTTCCGAAAAATCAAATTTTACCCCTGCTGCTTCATAAACTTCAGGAATTGATTTAGTATAACCTAAAGCTAAAGCTTCCTTGTATTGTTGCATAGTTTTGGTAGGATTTTGTTTGTAGTTACGCCACATGGCAATTGCCCCTAACTGTGCCATTCCATATTCAATGTAATAAAACGGAACTTCAAAAATGTGTAATTGTTTTTGCCAAGTGATTTTTTGGTATTTTGGATAGTCTGACCAGTCGGTTGTGTTGGTGCTGAATTTTTGACTTATTTCTAACCATGCAGCATGTCTTTCTGAAACTGAATGATTAGCGTTTTCATATAGCCAGTGTTGGTAGGCATCTACGGTTGCTACCCAAGGAAGCACTTCAAGAACACCTTCTAATTGTTCTTTCTTCGCTTTCTTCAAATCTTCGGGATTGTTATAAATACTGTCCCAATGTTCCATAGAAATTAACTCCATACTCATGGATGCTAATTCGGCAATTTCACTTGTCAAACTTTTGAAAGATGTCAAAGGCAAATCTCTGCTCAAGAAACTATGAACGGCATGTCCTCCTTCGTGAACCATTGTCACTAAGTCTCTATGCAATCCCACACTATTCATAAAAATAAAAGGAACACCTATTTCATATAAAGGATAATTATAGCCTCCTGGAGCCTTGCCTGTTTTGGATTCTAAATCGAGGTGTTTCATTTCCTTCATGATTTCTAATCTCTCACCGCAGTAGGTGTCTATTTTATAGAAAAGTTCAATTGTTTTGTCTAGCATTTCTTCACCTGATTGAAATGGCTTTAAAGGTGCTTTACCATCCAGTGATACAGACAAGTCATATGGTTTTAGTTTTTCGTAACCCAATTTAGCTTTTCTTTCCTCGGCAAATGTTTTTACAATAGGGACAATTTCTTTAGCAATGCTTTGGTGAAAGTTAAGGCAATCTTTTACTTCGTAATCAAATCTTCCCATGGCCTTGAATTTGTAATCTCTATAATTATCAAATCCTGCATTTTTAGCTGCTTCTGTTCTGATTTGAACCATTTCTGTTAAGATGTTGTCCATCTCATTGGCATCTTCTAGTCTTCTTTGTGCGGTGAGGTCAAAAACTTCTTTTCTTTCTGCTCTGTCAGTAGATTTAAGATGTGTAGCAGCTTGTTGCATGGTGATTTCTTCACCTTTGTAAGTGATGGTTTGTTTTCCAGATAAGGCACCGTATTTTTGCCCTAGTTGGGCATCCTTTGCAAACAATTCATTGTTTTCGTCTCTATATAATTCAATAGCGGATTGAACGCCTCTAAAGTAAATGTCATAACCAACTTCGTTGAGTTCATTTTTAAAGGGACTATCATTTAGTTTTTTGTTTAAAATGTCATCAAATGGCGAAATTTTTGGATTGATGTTGGTCACAAAATGCTCGTAGCTTTTTGCAGCATCTTCGTCTTTCGTGTTGACTGTCATCTTGATATACCTACGGCCCACATTCTCTGCAAAAACAGCTTCCATTTCACTTCGATCTAGTAACCATTTGTTGAATGTTTCTTTGTTGTCGATTTTTCTTTCGGCAAGGTCTTTTAGCAATGGTTCAACTTCACTCCAGTCGTCAAGGTTAAGGTTTTCAGGAATGAATTTTCTTGCTGGTTTTTGAGGTATATCAAGTGTGTTTTTCATGTGTTAGGTATTTATACAAATCTAATTAAATCTGGAATAAAAAAGTGTTTGAAAACAAAAAATCCAAAACAAAACTGCTTTGGATTTTTATATGATTTTAATGAATTATCTTATTCTTCCTCTTCTGAGGCTTTTGCTTTTGGTGCTGCTTTTTTCTTAGGAGTAACTGCTTTTTTTGCTTTTGGTTTGTCCTCTTTAGCGTCTTCTTTTTCTTCTTCCTCAAATTTTAATAAATCCGATTTGTGCAGAAGGTTAAACCATTGGTAAAGTTTTTTTACATCCGTGTTTGAAACTCTTTCTTCATCATATTCTGGCATGAAAGCTTTGAAGTCTTTTCTTAATTCAGTTACATCACCTTTGTGGTCTAATGCTGCTTTGCCTTTTGTGTGGGCGTGCATTTTTTTGTAAACTTCACCTAAAAGTACATCTTCGTCATACGTGTAGATGCTAATGTCATCTAAAGCGCTAATTCTATTAGAAGCAAATGCTGGAAATTTTCTTCCATCTTCTAATGATTCTACAATTACGTTATTTTTTCCTTGACCAACTACTTTATATAGTCCGCTTTTACCAGATATTGAAATTATTCCTTTTAAACTCATTATTTATCTTAATTAATAATTACTTGCAAATAGAAGAAAAAAAATTGAATCTTCTATTTATTCAAAACGATTTTTTGCACAAAACGATTTTCTGCACTTCCCATCTTTGCAAAATATATGCCATTTGGTAGATTAGAAAGGTCTATTAGTGTAAGAGAATTTGCTATTTTGAATTGGCTAACAACTTTCCCTGTAACATCCAAAAGAATAATTTCAGTATTGGCATTTATTCCTGATATGTAGGTTTTGCCATCAGTAGGATTTGGATAGATATGAATGTTTGTGGTGTTAGCCTTGCTTATGTTGGCAGCACCATATGAGAATGGAAGTGAAGTGTTTTCGCATCCGTTTATATCTTTAATTGTTACTGTATAGTCACCATTCTGTGAAGTTGTCAGTACACTGTCAGTACCCGTTGAAGAATAGGCAGAACCATTAAGTTCCCATTCGTAATTTACATAGCCGCTTGGCGCAATCAAAGAATCATATGAATAGTAGATTGTTGGGGTTGTTGGCAATGGGTTTTCAATGACAGTAATCCATGCGGTATCTGATTGGCAACCGATATTATCTTCTCCTACAACATGATAATTGTGAGAACCTTGCACATAGTGATTTAGACCAACGAAACCGTCCTCCCATATTGCGTTATCTAAATTGAATCCAGATAATTGAATGGCTGAACTATCACCTTCACAGTGATAGAATGGTGCGAAAAATTGATCAATAAGAGGTTTATCTCTTTCTGTAACTGTAATGTGTAGAGTATCACTTAAGCAACCTGCCGAATCTATGGCAAAGACAAAAGTAGTGTCGGTTTGTTTAAAAACTTGGGCATCATCTGTACTTCCATTTTCCCAAAGAATGGATTCGTAGTTTGGGTTTAGGGCAATTGATGTGCTGTCATCATTACAGAATTCTGCTGCGCCAGTATGTGTGGGTAAAAAGTTTGAGGAAACTACCGCTGCAAACCCATCTAACTTACCGTAACCAAAAGCGTAATTGGGTAGGTTGGTGCCTGTAAAATTATCTGTATAGGCAGTGGAAATAATGTGTTGCATATATTCAGCTTGATTCATTGTAGGACATTTTTCTAGTAATAATGCGCCAACACCTGCTACTACTGGAGAAGCCATTGAAGTACCTCCATTTACCATGTGCATTCCTCCATATGCCATTGTTGAATCAACGTTTGCAGCTACCCATTGATTAATTCTAAATATAGGAGCAGGACCGCAAACCCCATGTCCAGTTGCTGCTATTTCGGGTTTGAGTAGACCTAATCTACTTGGACCTTTAGAAGATGAAGAGAATAGTTTCCCTCTTTCAAAATTATTTGGAATCCATGCACCATATTTAGCAACGTATCCAGAGTCATTTGCGTAGTTGGCCACGGTGAGCACATGTGGTGAACATTGAAATGAACTGACAATACTTTGTAGAGAGTCAGGTTGGATATACTTTTCAATTTCAGGGAAAACTGCGATGGAAGGAATAGTGTCGATGATTCTACTCATTCCATAATCTTCAATGCTCCAAATGTCAAAACTTCCAGATCCTACGGTTTCAAATCTAAAATTATAATCACTACTGTCTGGCTCAGGCATATATACTTGAAGTAAATATTGTCCATCTCTTATTTCTGCCCATGTTTGAACAGTCGCAATTATATCATTGTTTGAGTTTCTGATTGTGTCATGTAGCAACAGATTGATGTTGTTTTGAATATTCTTAAAACTCGTCCTCCCTCTGAATTCAAAATTTGGGTTGACCTTATCGGCACCAATAGCAAATTCAACTTGGTTGAAGTCTGCAGTGTCTGTCCAAAGTTCCCAAAATGCAGCATCTCCGCCAAAAGATGAAGAGGGATTGTTTTCAAACCAAGTAAATGATGTGTCGGCAGTGACATCTGTATGCAGGTGGTATTTTTCCCAGTCACCACTGTTCCCTGCGGAGGCAATATATAGTCGACCTCTTTTTGCCAGTATAAGGCTGTCTATATATAGTGCATATGGGTCTAGTCCGTCATGTGAACCAAGGTATGTGCCAACACTTGCGTTGATTGCGCATGAAAGATTGTGCGTGTCTGCGTAATTAAAAATATACTCTGAAGCATCAACAACCGTAGACAGCCAGTCTGTTGCGTTAAATTTGCTTTCAACAGCTATTATTTGAGCATTGGGTGCCACTCCCATGTGTGTCCCGTTGGCTAAGCCGTTAGATGTGGCGGCTCCTGCTACAGTGCTTCCGTGTCCCCATTGGTCTTGGTTAGTACAGTTTCCTGCGTTAATTTGCGCAGAGTCCCAGTGTTGTCCGTATCCGTATTCGCTAGGTGTATTGGCGTTTGTTCCTTTGGTTTGATCCCAAAGATGTAATATTCTTGTGTTTCCATTGGCGTCTTTGAAGTCTGGATGCGCAAAGTCTATTCCTGTATCAATAAAACCTAAGACTACATTTTCGCCTGTGTAACTGCTAGTTAATGGTGCGGCTGCTGAGTGTACGCTGTCAATCCTATTATTGACTCGCATTGTGTCACTCATTGGAATGCCTCGATATGGCGCATAGTCAATTGCAGAAAATCTTTTGTCTTTAATTAGTGTAGTCATTGATTTCCCTGGTATTCTAATGTATTGCCAGCCCTTTACTTCACCTCTGTATATTCCCTTATTTTTCTCAGTAAAATGTTGTGCTGATAATTTGTTTCCTTTTACAAAAACCCCAATAAAGTCCACAGTATCAGATTGATTTTCAATGAAGTGCTGTATCCTAAAGTTGGCATTGATCGTTCCTGATAATTGCGAAAATATTGCTATAGGAAGAAAAGCAAGAATCGAGAGGATATATTTTGTCATAAAGTTCTAAGTTGAAAGAACCAAATATACTGATTTTAATATTTGCAAGGAAAATTCTCAAAGTGTATTATCTAAGTGATTGATCTGTGTCAGTAGTTATATCCAAATAGAGGATGAAAATTAAATAATACCTTACCATAACTCAAAAACTACGCTTAGTAAATTCTTTATTTTATTGGTTTTGAATTAGACTATTTTCAATATCTTTACGTTCTTAGGTAGTTACCCAAATAAATGAATAGAGTTTTTGGAGTCATAATCGCGTTTTTGTCAACTTTTGTTGGCATGACTAGTTATGCTCAATTTTATACGGGTTCTAATATTGAATTTGGTCAAAACAGGGTGCAGTATCATGATTTTTTTTGGCAGTCTTTTCACTTTCAGAAATTTAAAGTTTATTTTAATGCTGGAGGAGAGAATCATGCTATTTATGCTGCGAAGTCTGCAGAAAAATATATCATAGAGTTGCAAGATGTTTTGGGTTTTGAATTTGATGATGAGTTGGAATTTGTGATTTACAATTCTCAATCGCAATTTAAGGAGAGTAATATCGGTTTGTCTAATAGTTCTGAAACAAATATTGGTGGTACAACAAGGATTATAGGTGAAAAGGTTTTTCTTTATTATGAGGGTGATCATGATAAGTTTGACAGACAGATTAGATCAGGGATTGCAAAGATAATTGCTTTCAAAATGATGTATGGAGGGAATTGGCGAGAAGCGCTTAAGAATGCTTCGTTACTGACTTTACCTGAATGGTATATCGAGGGATTTGTCTCTCATATGGAAGGTCCTTGGACTACAGAATTGGATGACTTATTGAAGTCTGAGGTTAAGAATGATCTATTTGATAATATGAATCATTTAAGTGGTACAAAGGCAAAGTTGGCAGGTCATGCTATCTGGAATTATGTTTCTGAGGTGTATGGAGATAAAATGATACCCAATGTGCTATACATGACGAGACTTAGCAAAAATGTTGAAAGTGGATTTTTGTATGTTTTGGGCTCTGGATTAGGTTCGCTTAATAGAGATGTTAAGGCTTATTATAATGCAAGATATGATGAAGATTTGAAGTCCACATCTCCTATATCTGAAGAAAAGTTTGAATTTAAGACTAGAAAAAAATACGTTTACGATAATTTTACGATAAGTCCTGACGGAAAGTATGCTGCTTTTAGCACCAATGAACTTGGGCAATATAAAGTTTGGTTTTATGATATCCAGAAGGGAAAATTGAAGAAAATTGCTAAAGGTGATCACAAATTAAATAGATTACCTGATTATTCATATCCCATTTTGGCTTGGCATCCCACTAGTAAAGTGCTAACTTTTGCAACAGAGGAGAAAGGAAATTTACTCTTAAATATTTATGATGTTGAATCTAAGAAAAAGACACCTAGGATTGTCCCTAAGTTGACTAAAATATTGTCTATGTCTTATAATGGAGATGGTAAAAAATTGGCAATGTCTCCTGTTAAAGATGGACAAACAGATATTTATGTATACAATGTAATCGGAGGGAATAGTACGCAGCTTACAGATGATATTTTTGACGATGTTCAGCCTTCTTTTGTGGAGAATGATACTAAAGTTATTTTTGCTAGTAATAGAATTGATGATACCATTAGAAAGAATGTTGAGGTGAAACAATATCCTGTAGAAAAAGATATTTACATAGTTGATATAGAAAGACCGAACAAGCCGCTACAAAGAATAACCAATACACCATTGGTTGATGAGGCATATCCGTCTCGCTATGATGATTCGCATTATACTTTTTTGTCTGACAAAAATGGAATTTATAATAGGTATATAGCTTATTACGATAGTACCATTAGTTATATTGATACTGCGGTTCACTATAGATATTTCTCAGTTGATGATAAATTGTCCAACTTACCTTATAGTGCTTCAGATTATGAATTAAATGCAAAAACAGGGGCATACAGTTTCATGATTAAACAAAATGGAAAGTATAATTTTTACACTGGTAATACCAAAAGTGATCTTGCTAACGAAGAACCTTTAGTGTATACCAAGTTTATGCAGAATAAACTGAAGCTAAATAACAAATCGTTTACAATCGAGCCGGAAGATGAGGAAATTGAAATCAATGATGATACAAATGCGGTAAATATTAATAATTACCAATTTGGAGATCATCAGCCTTATAAAGTGGATATTAAATTTGAGGAAGATACTTCTAGTATTTTGAAAATTGATCAAGTAGTTCAAGATACTGCTGTAATACCTTTTGAATTGCCTAGACAAGAGATTTATAAAATTAATTATGCTAATGATTATGTTGTATCACAATTTGATAATGGCTTCTTAAATCAGACGTATCAAAGACTTTCTCCAGGTGGGTATATAAACCCTGGGTTTAATGGAATTTTTAAGGTTGGACTAAAAGATTTGTTTGAGGATTATAGAATAATTGCTGGTTTTAGATATCCTGTTAATTTCTCTAATACAGAATACTTACTTGCTTTTGAAAATTTAAAACATAGATTAGATAAAAAGTATTTGTTCTCGAGAAGGGCATTCAGAGAAAATATAGGCGATTACATCTTCAAAACACAGAATTATGAAGTGAAGTATTTGTTGAAATATCCTTTTTCAGAAGTGGCTTCATTAAGGTTGACAACCAATGTGAGATATGATAGAAACACCGCGCTGAGCACGGATGTTAGTGCGTTGTTGTCTCCCAATGCAAATGATTTTTATGGAGGGTTGAAACTTGAGTATATTTATGATGCAACCAGAAATGTAGCAACGAATATCAACAATGGGACGAGATTTAAGTTTTGGGGAGAATACATGCAACAATTAGATGAAAAACAATCAGATTTTTTCACTTTTGGATTTGACTTTAGACATTATCAGAAAATTCATAGAACCTTTGTTTTTGCATCTAGATTAGCGGCTTCTACATCTTTAGGTAGTCAGAAATTAGTGTATTATATGGGAGGGGTAGATAATTGGATTGGCGCTAAGTTTGATAATTCAATACAGATCTCTCCAAATGAAAATTATCAATTCCAAACTATATCAACACCTATGAGAGGTTTTTTCCAAAACGCTAGAAATGGAAATACTTTTGCAGTCTTAAATAACGAGTTAAGGTTTCCTATTTTTAAATACTTAGCTAAAAACCCAATAAAGTCTGATTTCATTAGCAATTTTATGATTGTTGGTTTTGCTGATGTTGGAACGGCTTGGACAGGAGTAAATCCTTATGATTTAGAAAACTCTTTTAATACAACTGTTGTTTCAGGAAAGAACTACGAAGTTATTTTGGAAAATCAAAAAGAACCAATAATTTATGGTTATGGAGGAGGTTTAAGGTCAAAAGTTTTAGGATATTATTTACGATATGATTTAGCATGGGGAGTAGATGATGGAGTAGTGCTAAAGCCTATTAGTTACTTCTCTCTATCAGTTGATTTTTAAACAATTGAAAATGGATATTTCTACCATATTAATTTTAATGGGAATCGGTTTAATGGCTGGAATATTAAGCGGGTTCGTAGGTATAGGTGGTGGAATAATTATAGTTCCTGCTTTGGTTTATATTTTGGGCTATTCTCAAATTCAAGCGCAAGGAATGAGTTTATCTTTGATGCTTCCGCCAGTTGGTATACTTGCTTTTTATAATTACTACCAAAAAGGGCACATAGATAAAATGTCATTAACTTATGCAGGTATTATGGCTGTTTTGTTTATTGCTGGAGGTTTTATTGGGAGTAAATTAGCATTAAAAATTCCGGAGAATGTTGTAAAACTGATTTTTGGTGTGCTTATGCTTTATGTAGCAATAAGAATGATAATGTCTGGTTGGTCGGTTTTTACTGAAGAAAAATGATAAATAGAATAAAGGAAATATCGGAAAGAATTTTTGATGAAATAGTGGAGTATAGACACCATATTCATCAGCATCCCGAATTGTCATTTCAAGAGTTTAAGACTGCTGAGTTTATTGCTTCTATTTTGGATAAGTATAAAATTAAGTATACAAAAGGAATTGTAAAAACTGGTATTGTTGCAGTGATTGAAGGCAGAAATCCCTCTAAAAAAGTTATTGCATTGCGGGGAGATATAGATGCATTGCCAATACAAGAAGACACAAATTTACCTTTTGCATCTGTTAACGAAGGTGTAATGCATGCATGTGGTCATGATATTCACACTTCCTCTTTGTTGGGGTGTGCTATTATACTCAACGAGATTAAGGATCAGTTTGAAGGAACAATTAAATTAATTTTTCAGCCAGGAGAAGAGTTGTTGCCAGGTGGAGCTAAACTAATGATTGAAGAAGGTGTTTTGGAGAATCCCAAAGTTTCCAATATCATAGGTCAACATGTTTATCCTGAACTGGAAGTGGGAAAAGTTGGTTTTAGAAAAGGCATGTATATGGCATCGGCAGATGAGATATATATAACTGTAATAGGAAAAGGTGGCCATGCTGCTTTGCCGCATAAGTTAATTGATCCAATTCTTATTTCAAGTCATTTGATAGTTGCTTTACAGCAAGTTGCAAGCAGAAATAGTAATCCGGCTATACCTACTGTTTTGTCTTTTGGAGATATTCAAGGGCATGGTGCTACTAATGTGATTCCAAATGAAGTCAAAATTAAAGGAACATTCAGAACTTTTGATGAGGTATGGCGGAAAGAGGCTCATGAGCACATCCAGCGCATTGCTAAAGGTGTTGTGGAAGGAATGGGTGGCCAAGTGATTGTAGATATTAAAGTAGGCTATCCATTTTTATCGAATGATGAATTAACTACGCAAGTGGCAAAAAAAGCAGCCGTTGAATATTTGGGGGCGAATAATGTTGTGGACTTGGAGTTGAGAATGACTGCGGAGGATTTTGCTTATTATAGTCAGGTAGCAAAAGGATGTTTCTATAGATTAGGTACCAGTGACTTTAAGAATCAGGTTACCGGATCTTTACATCACCCCAAATTATTACTTGATGATGCTGCGCTAAAGATTGGCCCAGGGTTGATGAGTTATATTGCACTTCAACAATTATCAGAATAAAAAAAACGCCCCTTGATGTAAGGAGCGTTCATTTTAATTTCTAGTGTTTTTTACGACTTGCTAATAGGGAAGTTATGCTCTTCACCAAATTTGTGCGTGGTTTCTCTAAATTTATCATTTGCTTCATTTAAAATATCATCAATTTCATCCATCAATTCCGCAGATTTATCGGCTTTAGCATCTGTGTAATTTGCGGTAGAAAGTGACTCAATTTCAACTTTTTCTTTGTAAAGCGGAAGCGTTTTTTTATAAGCAGCCAATAAAGCTTTTGCATCATTTAATAATGTTTCATCTCCATGATAAGCTTCTAATTCGTCTAGCTCTTTGGCTGTTTTCTCCACGTAAGTCTCTAAAGCGTCATATTTTTCTTCCATTTCTTCTGGAACGAAATCAGCAAATGACTCTATTAGATCGTTTTCATACGTTGTAATCAAAGGGTTCGTTTTCTTTATGATTGTATCATAGTAATTTGCAGCTTTTTCAGGTGTGTCAACATCACATGAAGTTAAAAATCCCAAAAGGAACAAAGGAAATAGGAAGGTTAGTTTTTTCATTTTTATTAGTTTTAGTATAGTCAAAAATATAATATTCTGGTTAAATAGCTTTAACCACGAAGTTGTTTTTCTTTCCTCTTTGGACAAGAATATATTTTCCTCCTATTAAATCATCGGAATTAATGATGGTTTCATTATTTGCTTTTGCTTTGTTGATGCTAATAGAGTTTTCTTTTAATGCTCTTCTTGCTTCACCATTAGAGGGTAAGAAGCCGCTTTGATCTGTTAGGAAACTAACAATTTCAATTCCGTTCTGGATGGCCGATAATGGAACTTCTCCTTGTGGAACACCATCAAAAATATCATTGAACATTTCTTCTGATAATCCTTTGAATGCCGCAACAGCTTCGTCTCCTTTTAAGAATAGGATATTAGAGGCAGCAATAGCGCTATCTAAATCTTCTGCACTGTGTACTCTAGTTGTAATGTCTGCAGCTAATGCTTTTTGCAGTACTCTCAAGTGCGGTGCTTCAGCATGTTCTTTTTCAATGGCTTGAATTTCCTCTTTGCTTTTAAGTGTGAAAATTCTAATATAATTTGCAGCATCTTCATCACTCGCGTTGATCCAGTATTGGTAAAATTTGTAAGGAGAAGTTTTCGCTTTGTCCAACCAAACACTTCCACCGGCAGTTTTACCGAATTTTGTGCCATCTGCTTTTTTGATAAGAGGAGTTGTCATGGCAAATGCTTCTCCTTGCCCTTTTCTTCTAATCAACTCTGTACCAGTTACGATATTTCCCCATTGGTCAGATCCACCTAATTGCAATTTACAATTCATGTTTTTCCACATGTGGTAGAAATCATATCCTTGAACTAATTGGTAAGTAAACTCAGTAAAAGACATGCCTGTTTCAAGTCTTGATTTTACAGAATCCTTTGCAAGCATGTAGTTGACGCTAATGTGTTTGCCGACATCTCTAATGAAATCTAGAAAGTTAAAATCCTTAAACCAATCATAATTATTGGCCATGATGGCACCATTGTTTGGGTCAGAAAAATCTAAGAACTTTTTCAATTGTGATTCTACACATTTGATGTTGTGATTTAATGTATCATTGTCAAGAAGATTTCTCTCTTGTGATTTTCCAGAAGGATCTCCTACCATTCCTGTAGCACCACCTACTAAAGCAATTGGTCTGTGACCTGCTCTTTGTAAATGTACTAAAGTCATTATTTGAACTAAATGACCAATGTGTAAAGAGTCTGCAGTTGGGTCAAAACCAATATAGCCAGAAACAACTTCCTTGCTCAATAATTCTTCCGTTCCTGGCATCACATCGTGTACCATGCCTCTCCATGTCATTTCTTCTATAAAATTCATTGTTTTTGATTTTGGTGTTGCAAAGATAGTTAGTGTGTAATAACTGGCAAATAGATAATGTTATTCAATATAAAACTCCATTGCTTTGATGATTTCTTCTTTGCTTGCTGTTTGATTAAAAATCCCTTTTCCAATCTCTTCTAAAAGTGTAAAGTTAATCTCTTCAGAATTATTCTTCTTATCATTTTTCATAATCTCAAGAAGTTCGGGAAATTCAGATTTCGAGAACTTTACTTTTGGAAAAAGACTGTTTATTTTTTGTTCTATTTTTTTGAAAGCTTCTTCGGCTAATAATCCTTTTTGCATAGATATATGCGCTTCCATGATCATTCCTGCAGCAACTGCAAAACCATGAAGAATAGGTTTTTTTTCCAATCTTTGAGACTCAAT
>JBFHGR010000027.1:0-33525 GCA_041583015.1 Parvicella sp.
TATGGTGGAATTAGAAATCATGCAGATTATCAAATGGGAAATGGACGCTACGCCAAGAACTCTAGATTTAAAGAACAAAGTATTAAAACATCCTTAGGATTTACCAAAAATAAATGGGTGACAAACCTTAGGTATCAATACAATCAAAGCAGAATAGGAATTCCAGGACACACACATGATTCTATCATTGTTCCATCTTTATTTATGGCATCTGAACAACTCAGAAGTAATAATGTACCTGCACAAGTAATCAACAATCATTTTGCTATATGGGAAAATAAGTTCTACGTTAAAAATCAAGTAATACAAGCAAATATTGGTGCAACTTACAACCATTTGCAAGAACATGAAGATAGAATTACCATTTCGGATATTGATTTAACATTGACCAATTTATTTTATAACATTAACACCAATTACGAATTAAATAAAACCAACAGTCTTAATTTGGGTTCACAAGGAATGCATCAAGACAACAAGAATAGACCTGACGCACCAGAAGTTATTCTTCCTAACCTAACATCTACTGATGCTGGCATTTACGCTTTGTACACCAAGCGCTTTGATAAATTAGTACTGCAAGGAGGTCTTCGATATGATTGGAGAATCCTCGATGTACCAACAAATGAAATAGCGGATACTGCATTCAATCAAACTTATGAAGGATTGAACTATTCTGCTGGCTTAAAATACACATTAAATAAACACCATGATTTTAGACTTAACGTCTCCACCGGAACACGTGCTCCCAATACATCAGAATTACTTTCCAATGGTGTTCATCACGGGAGTGTAAGATATGAAGTTGGAGATAGAAATCTAATTTCGGAAAAAGCACTGCAAATAGACTTAGCATACACATTAAAAGCAGAACATTTTGAAATGATTGTTAATCCATTTTATTCATTCTTAAATAATTACAAATATTTAGAAAATAAGCAAACATACTATGACGGCTTTATGATATATCAATATACAGAAGCACCACAGGCTACTATTTATGGTGGAGAAATAGCCTTGCACTACCACCCTCATTTTGCTCACAACCTTCATATTGAAAGTAATTTAACTTATGTGCGCGCCTATATTGATGCAACAAACAACCTCCCTCTTGTTCCACAAAACAATATCAATACACAATTGAAATACGATCTATTAAAAGAAAAAAACAAAAACAACGTTTCAATAGCACTTCAGCACATTTACTATGCGGAACAAAATCACTTTAGTGAAGACGAAACTAAAACCGATAGTTATCAATTGTTCAATTTAGGCATTCAATATCATAAATCCATAAAAAACCCAATAACAATAGGCATAGGTGTTAGAAACATTCTAAATGAAAATTATTTCAATCATGTTTCTTACATCAAACATTTTGGAATATATAATCCTGGTAGAAATTTTTATATCAGCCTTAAAGTTCAAATTATAAACAATAAAAATAAATAAATCATGAAAAAGAAACAACTACTTATGATCGTTAGTGCAGTAGCATTAACATTTGCATCTTGCTCTAAACAAGAGTGTCATGAATGTCATTACGATGGACCAAATGGAGAAGTTGAATTAGGAGAATATTGTGATGATGAATTAGAAGATTTGGAAGCTAGCGGATTTACTGATACAGACGGAACCGTATATGAAGTTCACTGTCACGAACATTAATATTACCAATTCTTAGTGTAAAAGTTTTAAGAAGAGCCCGAAATTTCGGGCTCTTCTTAATTAAGTTTGTATCATTCTCAAATTATTTTTGACATGATAGCATACGGTATTGCCACACTTTCTATAATTCCATGTAGAGCAGAGCCTTCAGATAAGGCTGAAATTATTACTCAGTTACTTTTTGGAGAGCACTATTCAGTAATTGAAGAAGAACAAAAATGGTTGAAAGTAAAAAATGCTTTCGACAATTATGAAGGCTGGATTTGCAGAAAACAATTTACCGAAATCACATCCAAGGAATTTGATGAAATGAGTCTGAATGAATTTCCTTTGTGCGGTGAATTAGTTGGTGCTGTAAATTACTTGGGTGAAAATAGAAACATTACGCTAGGAGCAACACTCCCCTATCTTAGTCAAAGTAAAATCACCATTCGCAATGAAAAAGCAAATTTTATAGGTATTCCCAATACTAAACATGCAAGTAAATTAATGGATTACGCCATGCTATATTTAAACACTCCATATTTATGGGGTGGCAGATCTCCTTTTGGTATTGATTGCTCCGGATTTGCTCAGATAGTTTACAAATTATGTGGATATAAATTACCTAGAGACGCGTATCAACAAGCAGAAGAAGGCTATGATGTTCCTTTTGTTGAAACTTCAGAACCTGGAGACTTGGCATTCTTTGATAATGAAGAAGGAAGCATAACACATGTAGGAATAGTCACAGAACCAGGCAAGATTATTCACGCTTCCGGAAGAGTAAAAATAGACTTGCTAGACAGTCAAGGCATTTATGATGTAGAACTTAAAAAGTATACACATAAGTTGAGATTGATTAGAAGGATAGTATAATATCAAACTCTAACTCCCATAATACATACATCATCAACCTGTTCGATATTACCCTTCCAATTATCGAATTGCAACTGTAGTGTATCATTTTGGTCTTTCATCGCAAGATTACCAGAGTTTTCAAGGATATTTCTCAATTTCTTATACATAAATTTCTTACCATTTGGTCCTCCAAATTGATCTGCATATCCATCGGAAAATAAATACAAGCAATCTCCTGAAGTAAGTTTTAGTTTTTCTTGAGAAAATGGTTTACGATGTTCATACCTTCCGATTGGCTGTTTATTCGGTCGTAAAATTTGTAAGCCAGTAATATTCAATATGTACAACGGATTATTAGCACCTGCGTAAGTTAGTTCGTTTGTATCCAAGTCTAATTTACAAAAACACATATCCATACCATCTTTCATACTTCTCTCATCAGAATCAAGTGTGTACTCTACTATCTCCGCAAGTTTATCTAATATCAAACTTGGCTCAGTCATTTTTTGTTCTTTTATACAAGAATTTAGCGCATTAGCACCAACCACACTCATTAGCGCTCCTGGCACTCCATGTCCAGTACAATCAGCTACACAAAAATAAACTGTATTATTTTCTTTATGCATCCAATAAAAATCCCCACTGACTTTATCCTTTGGTCTAAACATAATAAAGTAGTCTTTAAAACATTCAAACTTGTTATTAGAAGGCATTAGAGCATTCTGAATAAATTTGCTGTAAGTCAAACTATCATCAATATCTTTTAATGCTTCAGAAATCATCATGTTTTTCTCTTCTACTTCCTTCTTCTGACTTGAGATAATACTGTATAATTTTTTGTTTTTTATGAATGCATAACTTAAGGATATAAGAATCACCCCCACTGCAACCAATGACAACATCAATAGGTTGTTTCTAGATTCAATCGTTTCGTTTTCCAGATCCTTTTTAGCGGAGATTGCTTTTTGTGAAGCGATTTCTTTTTCCTTTTCTGCAAGATCCAATTTACTTTTGACTTGTTTTACCTTATTCAATTTCTCTATATTGAATATAGTATCACTTACTTTCATCAATTCTTTTTGAAAATTCAAAGCTGTTTGATAATCTCCTTTTTTTTCAGCCAAGTGAAGCATCACCTCTAAAGCTTCACTCTTTTCATAAATCAAATTATTCACTTCAGAAAAAGCATAACTCATATAAGCATATTTCTCAGCATTATTTATGTCATTCATTTCTTCGTAATTCAGCCCAATCAACATTAGAATGGTAGCTTTGCTATCCGTCATCTCCAAGTTTTCAGCAACCTTAAGCGCTTTCTCAAAATAAACAAGAGCCACATCATATTCCTTTATATATTGGTAATACTTTCCCCAATTCTGATTGAGGTAGTAATATTGACTTTCATCAAAATACTCTTTTAACCCTTCTAATCTAGTCAAACAATACTTAGCGCTATCAGGTTTATCCAATTCAAGATAATCCATAGACAAGTTATTCAAGTTATTGGCTTGAGATGAATAGTTATCCATACGAACATTAATCTCATATGCTTTTTTTAGCATGTTAATTCCCGCTCTTTTTTCTCCAAGCCTTTTCAGTAAAATACTCTTCAAAGAATAGGTTGATGCTAGTAAATGTTGCTTGTCTAACTTTATGAAAATCTTCTCTGCATTAAGCAATTCTCTTTCACTACTTTCGTAATCCGTCATAAGAATCAGAACCCTAACCTTAGACAATGAAAGGTCTCCCTGTTGCAGTAATGTTAATTTAGAAGTATCAATGCCCATACAAATCCTATACGAAGAATCAGGATAAGTATAATAAATATCATCAGCTAATTTTATTTTCTCCTCAAAATCCGTTTGTGCATTTGTAGCAATCGTAATAAAAATAAGCAGAAGGAAAATTATACGCATTAATTCAAAAATTTAGATTCGACCAAAACTAAGGAAAAATTATAAAAACATTTATTGTAATCTACAATTTATTATAATTTGACTCCTACTATCACAACATCATCGACTTGCTCTACATTATCCTTCCAAGAAATAAAAATATCATTCAAAAGATCTTTCTGTTTTTCCATTGGCAATGAACTATTTTGAAGTAAAACTTTCTTAAAGGATTTGTACATATATTTTTTGCCTTTAGGCCCTCCAAACTGATCTGCGTATCCATCCGAAAACATATAAATCAAATCACCTTTTTTATACTTAAATGTTACGCAGTTAAAAGATTTCATATGGTCATGCAAGCCTACTGGTTGTTTATCACCTTTGATTTCAATTAAGGAAAAAGTTTCGCCAATTACAGAACTTCTACGTTGAAGTTCATCCTCACTTAAATCTTCTGTTTTTCGAATAATCCACAATGGGTTATTGGCTCCGACAAATTGGAGTTCATTATTTTCTTGATCTATTCTACAAATGGAAATATCCATTCCATCTTTAATCCCAACCTGGCTTTTAGAAAACGTTTCTATAATAATATCTCGTGTATTATTCATTACATTTTCCAATGAAATCTTGCTAAATTCATATAGAGAACGATGTAAAGCATTGTTACAAACCACACTTACAAGCGCACCAGGAACACCGTGTCCTGTACAGTCGGCAGCAGCGATATAATCATAACCTTTGTGATGCTCAAACCAATAAAAATCACCACTCACTACATCTTTAGGTTTGAAATAAACAAAACTGTTTGGTAGAAATTTTTTAATATCATCAACGGCAGGTAAAATTGCTTTCTGTAACCTTTTAGCGTAATTGATACTATCTTGAATTTCCTTATGTGTAGACTCGATTTCGGCATTTTTATGTACCAATTCTTCTGTTCTCTCCCTTACTTTATCTTCCAATGATTCATATGATTCTTTAAGTCTTAAAATCATCGTATTAAAGTGCTCACTTAATTCTGTAACCTCGTTATTTCCCTCCACTGGAACGGTAGCCATCATTCCACCTTCTTTTATGTTGCTGATTTTATCATTTAGCACGGAAATTGGTCTCGATATTACCTTTGCTCGCCAATAAATCAATAACAACATTGGAATAATAAATAGCACAAGCAAAAATACATTCCTAAGTAGTTGCTCTTTAAACAATTGCTTTTCAATTGAATTGTTATACAAAATACGGACAATGTAACCATCATTCATATTTGAATCATCAATATCTAGATGAAGAAACTGTCTCGTATAAGTGATGCCGTCTTTAACTTCAATAGAACTAACATCCTTACCTTCCTCCAATGAGAGCAACGCATCTTTTTTCTCGGCCTTAGTTACTGTATGCCCTTGATAGTTGATAAATTTATCCGTACCAAAAAATAGCGATATCGTATCGATGTCGTTATACTTGTCTGCTATCGTATTTAATTTATCTGTAAATAACTGCACAAGATTCTTTGAATGCTCATCATAAAGACCTATTTCAACAATGTACAACTTATCTTTTGTAGAGTGATAAGAATATTTTTTAGGCGTTTTAGTTGACATTTCAATACTGATCCTATCTTCCATAAATTCTCCAGAATCCCAGACATTATTAAAATGTGGTTCAAAAAAATCTCCTAATTCATAGAAATTTAATCCTAAGTCAGTTTTATAGGTCGTATTAACAATAACCCCTTGCTTATTTATAATGTACAAGTCTTGACTGTTAGTCATACCTAAAGCAGTACGTAAACTATCTAAGTCGGTTGATTCTATTAAATCAGTGTTGGCAAAAACATGATGCACCAATGTATCACTAAATTTCCTAGCCTGATTACTCATTTCAGTTTCAAATTCTAAAATGGTTTGATTGAAAAAATCAATAAAATCATTGACTTCTTTTTTTACTTGTAAAATATGATTTTGCCTGTCAGCAATTATCTCTTCTCTTTCTGAATAAATATTGTACGCACCTATACCTAAAATTACTAAAACCACTGGAGTGATTACTGTAACAATTAATTGTCTAAATATGGTGGTTCTTTTCTTCAAAAAGTAGTTTTTTTAATCAAACATGTGAGTAGCTTGTGAAAGTCCTAAAAACAAAGAAACAAAACTCACTGCAACAGCAATCCATCCTATTTTCTCTTTTTTCACTCCACCAATGACACCCAAAATAATGCCAAGTAATCCTGCCCCCATTGCAATATTCCCCCACATCATCATCTCTTCATGGTAAGCCATCCAAAGATCAGGACCAAAAAGCGCTGCAGATTCATCTGACATTTTTGGAACAAATTCAATCATATTATAAATGCCGGCAATTGCTCCTAATGCACCAACAATTAAACCAATAACACTTAATACTTTCATTATATATTTATTTTAGGGGTTATTACATATTTCTTCTATACTGCCCTCCTACTTCAAATAAAGCATCAGTTATTTGCCCTAGAGAACAATATTTAGTCGCTTCCATCATCGCTTCAAATACATTTCCGTTTTGAATAGCTACTTTCTGAATTTTACTAAGTGCTTCTGCTGTTTTGGATGCGTTTCCTTTTTGCAATTCGTTTAACATCGTTATTTGATATTGCTTTTCTTCTTCCGTTGCTCTAATTACTTCCTTAGGCAATACCGTTGGCGAACCTTTAGAACTTAAGAATGTATTCACTCCAATAATTGGAAAATCGCCATTGTGTTTTAACGTTTCGTAATACAGACTTTCCTCTTGAATTTTACTTCTTTGGTACATAGTCTCCATTGCTCCTAAAACGCCACCACGCTCAGTAATTCTATCAAATTCTTTAAGCACTGCTTCTTCAACTAAGTCTGTCAGTTCCTCAATGATAAATGCACCTTGAATTGGATTCTCATTTTTCGATAATCCTAACTCTTTATTGATGATTAACTGAATAGCCATCGCTCTTCTTACCGATTCTTCAGTAGGAGTTGTAATAGCCTCGTCATATGCGTTGGTATGTAGTGAGTTACAGTTATCATTCAAAGCATAAAGCGCTTGTAATGTTGTTCGAATATCATTGAAATCAATCTCTTGAGCATGCAAACTCCTACCAGAAGTTTGAATATGATATTTCAACATTTGCGCTCTTGGATTTGCTCCGTATTTTTTAGCCATTGCTTTGGCCCAAATTCTACGAGCCACTCTTCCAATTACCGAATATTCTGGATCAATACCATTGCTAAAGAAGAACGATAAATTAGGACCAAACTTATTGATGTCCATTCCTCTACTTAGGTAATATTCTACATAAGTAAATCCATTACTCAATGTCAATGCCAATTGCGTAATAGGATTTGCACCTGCTTCTGCAATGTGATAACCAGATATAGAAACTGAATAGAAATTACGAACACCATTATTAATAAAATACTCTTGTACATCTCCCATTAATCGCAACGCAAATTCCGTAGAAAAAATACATGTATTCTGTGCTTGATCTTCTTTTAAAATATCTGCTTGTACAGTACCTCTTACTTTTGTTAAAGTTTCTGCTTTAATTTTGGCATAAATATCTGCAGGTAAAACTTGATCTCCCGTTACACCTAAAAGGAATAAACCTAATCCATCATTTCCTTCAGGGATTTCTCCTTGATATGCTGGTCTAACAACTCCTTTCTCCTTGTAAATAGCTTCAATTTTTGCTTCTACTTCTTTTTCTAAACCGTTTTCTTTAATATATTTCTCACAGTTCTGATCTATGGCAGCATTCATAAAGAATCCTAACAACATAGGCGCAGGACCATTAATCGTCATACTCACAGATGTGAGTGGGTGCGACAAATCAAAACCAGAGTATAATTTTTTAGCATCATCCAAACAAGCGATAGATACCCCTGCATTTCCAATCTTACCATAAATATCTGGCCTTAAATCCGGATCATTACCGTAAAGTGTTACAGAATCAAATGCTGTTGACAAACGCTTTGCAGGCATTCCTTTAGAAACATAGTGAAATCTTCTATTCGTTCTTTCTGGGCCACCTTCACCAGCAAACATTCTTGTTGGATCTTCACCTTCTCTTTTGAAAGGGAACAAACCTGCTGTGTAAGGAAATTCTCCAGGAACATTCTCTTGCAAACTCCATCTCAACACATCTCCCCAACCAGTGTATTTTGGTAAAGCCACTTTAGGAATTTGCAAATGTGAAAGACTTTCTGAATGCGTTTCAATAGATAGTTCTTTGTCTCTAACTTTAAACTTGTAAATAGGTTCCTTGTATTTCTGAACCTTTTCTTCCCATCCTTCTATGATGAGCATATTTTTTGGATCGAAATCCAATTTAATTTTATCAAACTGTGCTTGTAAAACCTTTACGGTATCAGGCTCGTCTGCCAAAGTCTCCATTGTTCTTTGAATAGCACAAAGTTTATCAGCAACTGCAACTTGCTTGTCTACCCATTCATCATATCCCCTATTATTTTCCGCAATTTCTGATAAGTAACGATTTCTTTTAGGTGGAATGACAAATATCTTCTCAGACATTTCTGTGGTTACTTCAAAAGTAGAAGGTAGTTCAGCTCCAGTTTTCTCAACTAACTTGTCCATTACCACTTTGTAAAGTGAATTCATTCCTGGATCGTTAAATTGCGAAGCAATAGTTCCATATACCGGCATCTCATCCATAGGAGTTTCCCATAGGTTATGATTACGCATGTACTGTTTCTTCACATCTCTAAGTGCGTCTAGCGCACCTCTTTTGTCAAATTTATTTAATGCGATTACATCAGCAAAATCCAACATATCAATTTTTTCTAATTGCGTGGCAGCACCATATTCAGGCGTCATGACATACAATGAAGTATCTGAATGATCCATTATTTCGGTATCTGACTGACCGATTCCAGAAGTTTCTAAAATAATCAAATCATAATTAGCCGCTTTCAGGATTTGCAAAGCTTCATCTACGTGCTTGCTCAATGCTAAGTTACTCTGACGAGTAGCCAAAGAACGCATGTAAACTCTCTCACTTCTGATAGAGTTCATTCTAATTCTATCTCCAAGCAATGCTCCTCCAGTTTTTCTTTTGGACGGATCCACAGAAACGATTGCGATTTGCTTTTTAGGAAAGTCAATTAAAAATCTTCGCACCAATTCATCTACTAAGGATGATTTACCTGCTCCACCTGTTCCGGTGATTCCCAATACTGGCGTTGAAGACTCTTTTGCCATTGCATGGATTTTATCCATTTCGGCTTTGCTTTCTTCTGGGAAATTTTCTGCTGCAGAAATCAATCTGGCAATAGATTTAACGTCTTTATCTTTAACCAAGTCAACTTCCCCACTCAAGTTTGCTCCTGTTGGATAATCCGCTTGAGAAACCATATCGTTAATCATACCTTGTAGCCCCATAGAACGGCCATCGTCCGGGTGATATAATCTTGTAATTCCGTATGCTTGTAACTCTTCAATTTCAGAAGGAAGGATAGTTCCTCCGCCACCACCAAAAATCTTGATGTGTTCCGAACCTCTTTCTTTTAGAAGGTCGTACATATATTTAAAGTACTCAACGTGTCCACCTTGATAAGATGTCATGGCAATTGCATTTGCATCTTCCTCTATGGCACAGTTAACCACTTCTTCTACACTTCTATCATGACCCAAATGAATTACTTCACATCCAGTGGACTGAATAATCCTACGCATGATATTTATAGCAGCATCATGTCCATCAAAAAGAGATGCAGCAGTGACTATTCTAATTTTATTTTGGGGCGTGTAAGGTTTAACTTGTTCCATTAAATTTCTTTAAATTATGCCTTGCAAATATAAGAAACCATATTGAATTTAAGGGACGGTTTTTAGCACTTAGTTCTTAGCACTTAGCGCTTGGATGTATTTTGCTCATTTTAGAGTTAGTTTTTATACAGATAAAAAGACCCACGTCAATTGAGAATTCATAAGTAGAATGCATCCATTCCCATTCACCAACTAATTCCTTATTTATAGTTTCCTTATTTTTAGAGCAAGAAACTGAAAAGATGATGAATAACATTATTTGGAAATACTTTTTCATAAAGACCAATTTACAATAAAAACTTTCTTCATTAAGAAAAGTTACCTATTCAATTTTTATTTGGTGGTTTTAATTGGAACATTCAATCTATTGCTACATTTTCACATTAGTTCATTGCTACATTGACTTCAGTCTAGAAGCCTACTCTCAGCATTACTCTCGAAATTTCTCTATTGAAACCTGTGAAGTAGAGGCGTTGGTAATACTCTTCAAATTATCAAATCAATCATCTTCATTATCTAAATTTTCACATTAGCCAATTATCTAATCACTTCACTTTCCTAGTTCTCTTCTTCAATTTTTCAATCCTGTCTTTGTAATAATCCTTTAATTCTTGTGCAAAATCAACAGGTCTTTCATAAGTAGTCAGTACTTCGTAAGTATGTTTTGATTTTAGTTCTTGCAGGAGAGACTCATATTTACTCAACTCATTTTGATAATAAGCGGTCGAAGCATCATTCTCAATGTTTATTTCTGGCAGTTCAATGCCGCTATTAGCTTGTTCTTGTTGAATGTGAGCGCAAAACAATTGCAACTCTTCCAAGTTACCACTGTTGTAAATATCCACCAATCTAGCGGTAACTTCTGTGGCACTTTCCCTATCTCTATCATCTCCTCCTACTCTATCTGGATGTACAATAAGCATGGTTTCTCTATACAGTCGCTTACGTTCCTTCTTCGTTTCCTCTGGCTCTTCAGTTGCTACTTTTGGTTGGGTCGCCACTACTCCCACAGGCTCTTGATAATTCTTACCTTTTCTTTTTTGTGCTTGCCTTTTTTGTTTTTTGGCTTTCTGAAAATTACGGTATTTAGCAGCTAATTCCTGCTCCTCAATCATATCGTCCAAAACAAAATTTCGAAGAATTGCTTCAAACTCATTGAGTTCAGTTTTTATTTTATCAATTTCTGCTTTGACAACATTGATTTTTAGTTTTAAATCAAAATTATCATCAGCATCGATATTTGCAGGCGAATTATTCATACCACAAAAATACGAAATACAATTTTCTGGTTTATTTTTAATCCAACTCATTTAAAATCCATAATGGAAAAAATAAAAAAGAAGATGCCATTCAATTGAAATTGCCGTAACTTTGTGAATATGGATGCAGATAGATTAGATAAAATAAAAGCGTCACTTGATGACGTACATGAATGGCCAAGTTTATACATGTTCAAATTCATTATCCCAACGATTTCAGGGAAGTTCGAAGCTGTTATGGATGTTTTTCCAAAAGAGGTTGATTCATACACAAAAATGTCTAAAGAAGGCAAATACACCAGTGTAACAATTAAGGAAGTACTCATGTCTGCTGAAGATGTACTAAATCGCTATAAAGCCGTACAAGAAATAGGAGGAATCATCGCGCTATAAGTAAAATATGATTTAACACATATTATTAAATGACGGTTGTTATTTCCTAATGACACTCCGCCCAATACTTTTGTTACCATCAATATTTAGGTTGAAGAGTAGCAAACGATGGAGAAGAAAAAAATAATCATTTTAGGTGCTGGAACAGCAGGCACCATCATAGCCAATAAACTTAGTAAAGAATTGAACTCCAATTTCTGGGAAATCACAATTCTAGACAAAGAACAAAAACACTATTATCAACCAGGATTTCTTTTTTTGCCGTTTGATAGGTATACACCTGAGCAAATTGTAAAAAAAATAGATAGTTTCATTCCAAAAAACGTCAATTTACTAACTGAAGATGTTCATCAAATTGTACCTACAGATAACAAGATATTGCTTAGTAATAGTACGGTACTTCAATACGACATTCTAGTTGTAGCAACGGGAAGTCAAATTGCGCCACAAGAGATTCAAGGAATGAAAGGTACAGAATGGTACAAATCAATTTTTGATTTTTACACATTTGAAGGTGCGCTACAACTAAGAAATAAATTAAGAACTTGGGAAGGAGGAAAATTGGTTGTACATATATGTGAGATGCCAATAAAATGTCCAGTAGCTCCTCTTGAGTTTGCTTTTCTCGCAGATGAATTTTTCCGCAATAAAAAAATGAGAGATAAAGTTGAAATCACCTATGTAACACCAATGTCTGGGGCTTTCACAAAACCAGTTGCCGCTAAAGAACTAAAATACCTGTTGGATTCAAAAAACATAAAAATAGTAGCTGATTTTAATATAGAAAAAGTGGACACAGATAAGCATCAAATTGTCGATTATGGCGACCGAACTGTTGACTACAATCTACTTGTTACTGTGCCTACTAACATGGGAGATGATTTAATCTTTCGCTCAGATATGGGTGACGACTTAAATTTTGTTCCAACGGATAAAAACACCCTTCAAAGTAAAATAAAAGAGAACATATTTGTTATTGGTGATGCCACCGATATTCCAGCATCAAAAGCCGGTGCAGTAGCACACTTTGAAGCAGATATAGTAACCGACAACATTCTTAAATTTATTGAAGGCAAACCATTAAAGCATGATTTTGATGGACACTCAAATTGTTTTATTGAAACAGGAAATGGAAAAGCACTATTAATTGACTTCAATTACGACCAAGAACCTGTTAAGGGAACATTTCCTATTCCTGGAATAGGACCGCTAAGGTTATTAAAGGAAAACAGAATGAATCACTGGGGTAAATTGGCATTTAGATGGATATATTGGAACATATTAATCAAAGGGAGACCCATCCCATTTGTAACAAGTAAAATGAAAAAAGCCGGTAAACAAATAAACCAATAAGAATAATATTATGGAAAAAACAATAGCAGGTTACTGTGTAAAATGTAACGACCAAGGTTTCTTAGAAAACCTAGAAGAATGGAATGAAGAAATTGCCAAAGAATTAGCAAAAGAAGAAAATATTGAATTAACTGACAAACACTGGGAAGTAATCAAGTACTTGCAAGAACAATGCAAACAAGATGTTGCTGTCACAGTGAGAAAGGTTGGTAAAAGTGGAATAGTTGACATAAAGGAATTCTATCAATTATTTCCTAAAGCACCATTGAAAACCGCTAGTAAAATTGCTGGAACACCTAAACCCGTAAGTTGTATTTAAAATCCCTATTAAACAAAAAATGACGATGGATAATCAAGAAAAATTACCTGTAAAAAAAATGATGTTAATCTTATCTAAGGCTACCATTGAAAATGTTTATGCCTGCTTTATTTTGGCAAACGGTGCTAGAATGGAAGGTATAGAATCTGAAATATTCTTTACATTTTTTGGTTTGGAAGCCATTCAAAAAGACAAATTGAAAAACTTGCATGTTGCAACGGTTGGAAATCCTGCCATGCATATTCCAACATTGCTAGGAGGACTCCCAGGAATGGAAGCCTTTGCTACTAAAATGATGAAATCTGAAATGGAAAAACTAGATATTCCACCTGTGGATGAATTCCTAGAAATGCTTTCTGCATCAGGAACTAAATTATGGGCTTGTAAATTAGCAATGGATATGTTTAAGATAAAGAAGGAAGACTTGATAGATGACTTAGATGGTGTACTTACTGTTGGTGATTTCTACGAAAGAGCAGATGGAGAAAGAACTCATATGCTTTTCATATAAATTATTCGGCTAAATAAAATTCTCTTTGATTTAAGTCAATAATATGAACACCTGTGTAATAAAAATGTAGCACATCTCGATAACTATACCCCATATCGCACATTGTCATTGCGCCTTGTTGAGATAATCCTACACCATGACCAAACCCTCTACCTTTTAGAATTACTTTGTTTTCTTCAGTTTCAACAGAAAAATAAGTGCTTCTCAATTTAAAATCTTTTCTAAAGTCAGTTAACAGAATGTGATATTTCCAATCCACGAAATATTTGGCCCTATTAGATTGACTCCAATTTAATGCCGATTCTAAAGCTACAGAATCTTCAACAGGATAATTATAATAAGATTTTAACTTTTTAATAAAATCTCCTTTTTCAAATGTTTTGGTCCAATAATATGTTGACCTTCCTTTAGAAAAAGGGTCACTAATACTTCTTAAATACGGTACTTCCCTACTCCACACATCTTCAGAATTGGCGGTTTGCCCTCCACTATTAGAATAAAATGCAGCAGAGATATAATCCATTTCGTCATCTACCAATATCATATTAGCTGTTTCTGTGACCGCCTGCTCTATTTTTGGATTTCGATACATCTTCCCCAAATAAACTTGACAATTCACTAAATCTGTCATCATAAATCCTTCATGCCTGAATTTATTCATGTTCTTTAGCGCATATGTCCTGCTTATAATTGCTTGAACTTTATAATATTCCGTACCTTGATGATTTCCAGACTCGGACTCTATGACACCAATTAAATAATGATGCATACTTACCAAACTCACAACATCTAACAATCCATTCAAAGAAAAGCAAGAAATACCACCAAAATAATCTCTATCTTTTGTTGAAGGACTTATACCTTTTATATTATAATGGCTATCAAAATTATTGCTAAGAATTCTTACCTCCTTAAAATCTCCTAAATCTTCGCTTGGTACTTTTACTCCAATTGTTCCGTTGGAATTCACTTTAAGTACAACACTTTCTTTACTCTGCAAATGGTAAATCATTGAGTCCTTATCATCAAAAATTTGATAAGTATTATCAGTAGGAATAAATCTAACAGATTTCAATTTAGAACTTCTAAAAATACCAATTTCCAATAATTGCATATCGGCAAAAGCACTTACACTTACCAATATGGCAACACACGAAAAAACTATTTTAGATATGATCTTGTACATTCAATTTGCAAAGAAATCAATATTAATACCACAAATTCTTCAATATGAATAAATTAGTTAACAATCATATTTTTATATACTTCTTATTTATCTTCGTCTTTTAATTTTATTACATAATTCACAAATTTAATGAATAGCAGCACATCATTTAGTTCAATCAAAAAACTTCATGTTTTTGTATTGCTTTTGTTATTCATAAAAACACTACTTCTTTTCTTTACGCAAACTATTGATGCTGATGCAGTAACGCGGTCTCAATTGGCTAGTCAATTATTAGCAAACCCAAAATGGATTACAGAAGGTACTTGGCCTCCATTACATATTTATCTCACGAGTTTGTCCTTGTGGATGTATAACGATATTATCTATTCACCAAGAATTATGAATATCCTATTTAGTGCACTTACACTCTATCCTATTTACTTTTTTTTACACCGTGAATTCAATTCCACTAAAGCATTTCTTGGTGTGCTTATTTTTGCATTGTCTCCAGTGATTATTCATACATCGTTAATGAACCTCTCTGAAACGAGTTTCTTTCTTTTTGTAGCTATGGGCATCAACTTCCTTTCTAAAGCTTTAAAAAAGGATGAACTAAAACACTTTATACTTTCTGGACTATTTCTCACATTAGCAGCAGCAATTAGACTAGAAGCATGGCCATTAATCGCTCTATTTTCTTTTACAATACTGCTTAATAAAAAGTTTATTCACTGCATTGTTTTCTCCTTAGTAGCAGCAATTTTTCCCATTTTTTGGATGTATGGAAATTATGTAGCACATAATGATCCTTTATTCAGTATTAGAGCTATTGACATTTTAGAGAGTCAAGATTGGGAAGGTTTTATAAGAAAAATATGGTTTTTTCCTTTTATGTTATTCATATCCATTGGTCCAGTTTTCATATTTGCCATCATAAAAGGTTCTCGCAACTGGAAATACAACATAAAATCTCCTTGGCTAATTGTTCCTATTGCACTATTTTCCATCATATTATATAAATCAATAACAGGTACAATGATAGCTCACCCCAGATTTATTGGGCTAACGACATTGTTATCTCTACCTCTAATTTTGCAGGAAAGTGATTGGCTTAAGAAAATATTGCAAAAAAACGCATACATAGTTATAAGTATCGCTTTAACAATAGGGCTTTCTTTCATCTACAATATGGACAATATCAGCCCTTTGCCTACTTTAAAAAACAAAGAAATGTTAACCTATCGAAAACTCCTAGAACATCGATTAAATAATGAAGAATGTATATTTATTGATTTTATCAATTGGGAAGATTCATATTTCCTTGCACTTCAACTTTACTCATTTAGTACTAATCAAATAGTCATAGATGGTTACACTTCAGAACAAGCATCATTTAAGTTGTTTCAATCTACTTACAACAAATCTGAAGACCAAATATGGATTATCAATCCTAATCACGCTAATTGGTTAACAACCATAGATAATTGTGAAATTATTACACAAACCACAAACATAATCATCGCTATTTCAAACGCTGACTAAAAGTCTTAAAAATGCTGCAAACACTGACATTTAGACAGCAAAACTAATTTCTTTTTTAATATTATTCAACTTACACTGCAATTTTGTCTTCAAAACAGAAATGGAACTAGATTTGACTATACACTTTCGACTACTGATTTGATAAATAAATTAGATACTTTTAGTTCTATAGTTTTAATCAGCGGTTTTAATTTCAAAAAAACTACAAATTATGAATTTAAACAATTTCACTATCAAGGCACAGGAAGCAATTTCTGAAGCCAATTTGGAAGCTGTTTCTAACGGACAGCAATCCATAGAGAATGCACATATCTTAAAAGGTATTCTCAAATCGGATGAAAATCTGATACAACACATACTAAGTAAATTTGGTGTCAATTCACAAGTATTTGAAAAAGCACTGGATAGCATTGTCACTTCATATCCTAAAGTTACAGGCGGACAAGTACAATTATCAAGAAATGCAGGAGAAACTTTGACAAAAGCAACTGCACTTTCTAGAAAAATGAAAGATGAGTTTGTTAGTATAGAGCATCTATTATTAGGTATCATCGCTAGCAACGACCAAACTAGCCAATTGATGAAAGATCAGGGCATAACTGAGAAAGGGCTTGTAAAAGTTATTGAAGAATTGAGAAACGGAGAAAGAGTAACCTCTCAAAGTCAAGAAGATACATACAATTCCTTAGAGAAGTATGCATTAAACTTCAACAAATTAGCTAGTGAAGGTAAATTGGATCCAGTAATCGGTAGAGATGAAGAGATACGAAGAGTATTACAAATTCTTACCAGAAGATCTAAAAACAATCCTATTCTCATTGGGGAACCCGGAGTTGGTAAAACTGCCATAGCAGAAGGATTAGCACATAGAATTATCAGTGGGGATGTGCCTGAAAATTTGAAAGATAAAATTATCTACTCTTTGGACATGGGAGCATTGATTGCTGGTGCTAAATACAAAGGAGAATTTGAGGAAAGACTAAAAGCGGTGATCAAGGAAGTTACTTCTGCAGAAGGCCAAATAGTCCTATTCATTGATGAAATACACACACTAGTTGGTGCTGGCGGAGGTCAAGGAGCAATGGATGCAGCGAACATTCTAAAACCGGCATTAGCAAGAGGTGAATTAAGAGCAATTGGAGCAACAACACTTGACGAGTATCAAAAGTATTTTGAAAAAGATAAAGCGTTGGAAAGAAGATTCCAAAAAGTACTCATTGATGAACCAACTACTGAAGATGCTATTTCTATTCTGAGAGGTATTAAAGAAAAATACGAGAACCATCACAAAGTCCAAATTAAGGATGCTGCAATTATTGCAGCGGTGGAACTTTCTCAACGTTATATTACAGAAAGATTTCTTCCAGACAAAGCCATTGATTTAATTGATGAAGCTGCCTCAAAATTGAGAATGGAAATCAACTCGAAACCAGAAGAATTGGATGAGATAGAAAGAAAAATCATGCAATTAGAGATTGAACGTGAAGCCATCAAAAGAGAGAATGATAAGAAGAAGATGGAATTGATTGCTGAAGAATTAGCAAACTTAAATGACAAACGTGATTCATTCCTTGCTAAATGGACTTCAGAAAAAGAATTGGTAGACAAAATTCAATCTTCAAAACAAGAAATTGATGACCTTAAACTTGAAGCAGAACAAGCCGAAAGAAATGGAGACTTTGGAAGAGTAGCAGAAATAAGATATGGTAGTCTTAAAGAATTAGCGACAACTATTGAAGAAACAAAAGCGCAATTGGCAGAGATGCAATCTAGTTCCAAAATGATTAAAGAAGAAGTAGATGCAGAGGAAATAGCTGATGTAGTGAGTAAATGGACTGGAATTCCTGTAAGTAAAATGCTTGAAGGTGAAAGTCAGAAACTATTGAGACTAGAAGAGGAGTTAGCTAAAAGAGTTGTCGGGCAACATGAGGCAATTATTGCTGTTAGTGATGCGGTGAGAAGAAATAGAGCAGGCTTACAAGATGAGAAAAGACCTATTGGTTCTTTCATTTTCTTGGGAACAACTGGAGTTGGTAAAACTGAGTTAGCCAAAGCCCTAAGCGAATTCTTATTTGATGATGACAATGCCATGACTAGAATAGACATGAGTGAATATCAAGAAAGACACAGTGTGTCTAGATTAGTTGGTGCGCCTCCAGGATATGTAGGCTATGACGAAGGAGGTCAATTGACCGAAGCCGTAAGAAGAAGACCATATTCTGTAATACTATTGGATGAGATTGAAAAAGCTCACCCTGATGTATTCAATACATTGCTTCAAGTGTTAGATGATGGAAGACTAACAGACAGTAAAGGTAGATTAGTGAATTTTAAAAACACTATAATCATAATGACATCCAATACTGGTTCAGAAATCATTCAAGGTAATTACGAAGATGCCAATGAAAGTAATATGGACGAAATAATGGAAAGAACCAAGTTTCAAGTAATGGATTTATTGAAAAAATCAATGAGACCAGAATTCTTGAACAGAATTGATGAAATTGTCATGTTCCATCCATTGAGTAAAACGGACATTAGAAAAATTGTAGAAATACAATTAGGTCAGTTGCAAACCAAGTTAAACTTGAAACATATCAATATTGAAGCGACAGAGTTTGCCATAGACTTCTTAACCAATTTAGGTTATGATCCTCAATTTGGTGCTAGACCAGTAAAAAGAGTAATTCAAAGAAACTTATTGAATGAGTTGTCTAAATCATTACTC
The DNA here is from genome assembly GCA_041583015.1 of Parvicella sp. GTDB lineage: Bacteria > Bacteroidota > Bacteroidia > Flavobacteriales_D > Parvicellaceae > Parvicella. Next base: position 19,479 of record JBFHGR010000027.1, read on the forward strand.
TCTGGAGAAGTAACTGTAGATTCTGACATCATCATAGATGAGTTTAACAATAAATTGGTGTTTAGAAAAAAGGAAACTCCAGTTGGTGAAAATGACCAAGTTGAAAATCCTAAAGAAGAACATCAAGAAGATTAAAAATATACCTTTTTTCATAGTTAGGTAAAGTTAGCCTCTCTTCTACTCTATTAGCAATAATAGAAAGAAGGGAGGTTTTTTTATATTCAACACCGAAATTTGTTAATATTCCTTAAAACATGGTATATTACCATCTTCCAATCAAACAATTTAGGTATATTGTGAATCCAATCAAATCGTCAAACTAAAACTATAAAAATAAACTAGTAAAAAAATGATCGATAAGATTTTTATCACCCCTTTTCAAAAATTTATTAAAACAGAAAGTACTGCAGGAATTCTACTCTTTGCAGCCACCATTTTAGCCCTTCTCTGGGCTAACTCTGAATATAGCGCTACTTATGAAGGAATTTGGCAATATGAGTTAGGATTTTCATTCAACAATTTTGAACTAAAAAAGCCATTAATCCTTTGGATCAATGACGGATTAATGTCAATATTTTTCTTTTTAATTGGGCTGGAATTAAAGAGAGAATTATTAGTAGGCGAACTAAATACATTAAAAAAAGCAGCATTTCCATTTGTTGCAGCTCTAGGAGGTGTCTTGATTCCTGTAATCCTTTATCTTTCATTTAATCAGAATCCTGAGACAACACAAGGATGGGGCATTCCAATGGCCACTGATGTTGCTTTTGCGCTTGCCATTCTCACCACATTAGGCAAAAGAGTTCCCATAAGTTTAAAAATATTCTTAACCGCTTTTGCCATTGTTGATGACATTGCCGCTGTGTTGGTTATTGCCATTTTTTATAGTTCTGAAATTAATTGGCTTTATTTAATCTACGGCACTTTGCTTATAGGAGCATTAGGTTTCTTATATCACAAGCGTAAATATACATTAGAGATAGGATTAATTCTCGCTGTTGTTATCTGGTTTTTATTTTTAAAATCCGGACTTCACCCTACCATTGCTGGTGTCCTTTTAGCCTTCACCATACCCATTAAAAAGAACATTGACGCCAAGTCTTTTTCTGAAAACTTAGCATCTATCTCAGGGAAAATACTTGATGCTACAGATGAAGATGAAAAGCATTTACTCACCAAACAAGAAGAAGCATGTATAGATGAATTAGATGAGTTAAGTGCAGAAATGAGGTCTCCCCTTCAACACCTTGAGCATAAACTTCATAATTGGATAGCCTACTTTATTCTACCCGTATTTGCCTTTGCTAATGCTGGAATATCATTCAATAGCAATGAACCGTTAGACCTAAGTTTAATGTTGAACATTGCATTAAGCTTAGTTTTAGGAAAAGCCATAGGTGTAGCATTATTCTCGTATTTAGGATTAAAACTGAAAATCACAGCATTACCATCTGGTGTAAAATTTAAACAGATCATTGGCATCGCAGTTATAGCCGGAGTAGGATTTACTATGTCTATTTTTATAGGTAATCTAGCATTCTCTGACTCGCCTATTTACATAACTGCTGCAAAAACTGGTATTGTAATTGGATCTTTATTTGCTGGAATTGTTGGCTATTTAATTCTTAGATTGACACACGATAAAACTCAATAAAACAAAATCTAAAAAGAACACAAACCATGTCTACTAAAACTTATTTTTATGCGCAAAAGCAAGTCCTTTCCATAGATAAGTAGTACTTTTACAAAATCAAATAAAACTCAATGAAAGTGAAGTTTATTAAAAATAAAAAAGCATTTTATGTTATCAAAAGCATTTTGGCTGTTGGTATCTCAGCATTGCTAATTGCATTGACATTTAGATATGCTTTTAAGGCAAGTCCTGTTTTTAAAATCTTAGCACTTACAATTAACGCGTTGGTAATATATATAGCATACTTAACAATAAAAAATAAACCAAATGGCAACTAATTTTACAATGAATAACAAACCCCAATTTGATGTATTGAAAAATATCAAGTTTATTGCTATCGGATTGGCTGTTTTTATAGGACTTATTTTCTTTTTCATGGCATGGGAAGATGTAGAACCAGGAGAAGAAGGTTTTATTTATAGACCTTATGGTGGAGGAGTTGATACTTTAACCAAACCAGAAGGAACATATTTCGTAGCACCTTGGAACAACATGATAACTTACAATATCTTAAAAGAGTCTAAAAGTTATAAATCCACTGTAATGGATAAAAACGGTACAGATATTACAGTAAATATTGCTGTTAACTTTGCTGTTACGAAAGGTCAATCTCCAAAATTGCATTTAACTTTTGGTAAAAATTACATTTCATTTATAGATGACAAAGCTCAAGGAGCAATCAAAGATGTGATAGGAAGGTATACTTATGAAGAAGTTTATAGTACAAAAAGAGAATCACTGGAAGGAGAAATTGAAAACATCTTAAAAGATGACTTTAATAAAAACTTTCTTACACTTAACTATGTTGAAATAGCTGATGTAGATTTACCTACTAACATTGCGCAAGAAATTGTAAACAAAGAGACGCAAAAGCAAAAAAACTTAACGGCTAAAGAAAAACAAAAAGAGGAAGAATATTTAGCTAATGCTAAAATAGAAAAAGCAAGAGGAGATTCATCTCTTTTAATATCCGCATTTTTTAGATCAGAAGCAATTAAATTGGAAGCAGAGCAAATCAGCAACAATCCACAGTACATTGAGTTGAAAAAATGGGAAAAATGGGATGGTATCGGTTCTCCTTTTGGAACGGGTAACGTTTTTGGAAATGACGCTATAACTATTTTAAAACAATAACGTGTCAGTTGAAGTAACCCAAATAGTTTCGAAATTGGAAATGTCTCCACATCCTGAAGGCGGTTTTTATAAGGAAGTCTACCGTAGCGAAGGAATTATACCTAAAGATAGTTTACAAGGCTTTTCTGGAGATAGAAATTTCTGCACAAGTATATATTTCCTTTTAACCTCAGACAACTTTTCCGCTTTCCACAGAATAAAACAAGATGAAGTTTGGCATTTTTACAAAGGTTCACCCTTATATGTTCATGTAATTGATCCACAAGGCAAATATACCAGACATGAAATTGGTCTAGATTTAGAAAATGGACAAGAACCACAATTAACAGTCCCAAAAGGATGTTGGTTTGCCAGTAGTGTAAAAAATGAAAACGATTTTTGCTTTGTTGGCTGTACTGTTGCACCAGGGTTTGATTTTCAAGATTTTGAATTGGCAGATAGAAATTCATTAATCGAAAATTACCCTCAGCACACAAGTATTATTAAATCTTTGACAAGGTAAAATTGTTAATTTTATTCAAATAAAACGAAGGATTTTATTTGAATATTAGTCTAATTAAATAATCAAATCTATGATTATGAAATTATTGACAGTTCCAACCTATGTCCTACCTCTACTCATTCTCTCATCATGTCAGATTGCAGAATCTCCTCAAGCAATTTCACTTACAGAAAATGCAACTAAGGAAAAACTTAAGCCACTTGAATCAAATGATTATATGTCATCATATTCTATTATCGATGAAGAACATGGTACAAAGACAACCATGAAAATCATTGGAGATATGAGAGTAATGACAACCAATGCCCTTCCTAATCACGAAACAGGAACCTTTCCTAATAAGGACAATCCAAATACAATAAAACCTCAAAATAGAACTTATTCTTTTCCGCTAAACCCAATCAATTCAGGCAAGGCAAAATGGGCACGAGAACCAGGAGTTGCATTGAATGGGATAAAATTTGAGCCAGAAACTGCAGAACAATTAATTTGTGAAACTGGGCAACATTTTAGAATTGAAGCTAAAGGAGGCTTATTAAACTTTGGTCTTGATGAAAACAATGCACATGTTCAACCTACAGGAGCTTATCACTATCATGGTGTGCCAACATATCTTATTCAATTATTAGACAAAGGAGAAGATCTTATTCATGTTGGTTTCGCAAAGGATGGCTTCCCAATATATTACTCAAAAAGCGGTGCCTACAAACCAAGTTATGTAACCCAATCAGAACCCCGAGAAGGCATAGATTGTAATTATAAAAATCCACATCAATCACTGCATTATGACTTAGAAGGCACAACCCCGGATGGAGTTTTTGTTTCTGACTGGATTTATCAGGAGGGGGCAGGTGATTTAGATGAATGTAATGGTATAACAATAAATGGTAATTACCTGTATTTGTTAACTGACACCTACCCATATGTAGGAAGATGTTTAATGGGTGAATTTAAAGAAGATCATCCTCAAGGGCCACCTCCAGGAAATCACCATCACGGACAACCAAATGGACATCCTTCTAACGGACACAATCATTAAAATAATTAACAATTATTCTGTTTTAATCTTCTTTATTATCCATACATTAGACAAGAAATAAAACTAAACGTCATGGCAAAAAGTAAAGATGCAAAGAAGACTGTAAAAAAAGAAGCAACCAAATCCATTAAAGAAAAAAGAGAAGAAAAAAAAGCGAAGAAAGCGGCTAAACGATAACGAAACTAGCCCTTTAAAAGTATACAACGAAAAATGTGACACGTTAAACTGTTACATTTTTTTTTGCTTAAATAAAAGAATAATAATAAAACTTGGCGTTATAAATAATATATACATATCTTTGTGAGTGAGTATTCACTTACCTAAACAATAGACAGATGAATGGAAAAAACAATATTGCAATAGGCTTCATAATTATGGGGCTTTTTATGGCGTATGGATTCTTACTTATTTACCTAAGAGATTTTGCTCCTAACGCAGATGAATGGGTCAATTCCTATAGTTCTGGCAAACATTTTGAAACAAGATTAGCTCATGTGCATGGCAATCTATTTTCTTTTCTAAATATTCTTATGGGATATTTATTACTACACTTTAAAGATAAAATAAAGCACACCAAAACTATTTCATGGCTAGCCCTTACAGGTTTATTGATGCCCATTGGAATATTATCTGAAGTATACCTAGGCCTTCCTCCTATATTAGTAATACTTGGAGCCATTACAATGACAACTTCTGTTGTATGGATGGGAATATCTTTTCTAAATATGAAAAAATCTTAAAATGAAAGAGACAGTTACAACGAGGCAGTTTGAGATAATAGAAGCTGCTGGTAGAATATTAACCAATTCAGGCCTTGGAGGATTGACTATAAAAAACTTGGCAAAAGAAATGAATTTTTCAGAAAGCGCCATTTATAGACATTTCTCTGGCAAAGAAAAAATTATTATTGCGATGTTGAAGTATTTAGCCACTAATATGGGAAGTGAATACGACAAACTCTCCAAAACTGACCTTAGCACAGAGGAAAAATTTATTGCATTATTTACAACTCAATTGGAGTTTTTCAAAAACAATCCACATTTTGTGGTAGCCGTTTTTTCCGATGGTCTCATGGAAGAAAGTAAATCCATTAACGAAGCAATTCTAGGTATTATGAAAGTTAGAATGAAACATTTAAAGCCAATTATACAAGAAGGGCAAAAAAATGGACTATTCATTACCTCGATTTCAGAAAATGACTTAATGCACATTGTTATGGGATCAATTCGTCTTCTTATGTTTAAATGGAGAGCAGGCAATTTTGAACTAGACATTATAGAACATGGAAATAAAATGATACAAACACTACTCTCTTTAATTAAAATAAAATCAGATGACAACGAATAAAGTGTGTGACACCAGTTACTTATACCGTTAATCATTTAGATTAGTATTGTACATATAAGATTCAATTTATACAAAAGAAAAATCAATTTGAATACCAATATTAAATGAAACTATTTAACCTAAATATTTTCCTTGTTATTTTAGTAGTAATGCTTAATCAACAAGGTAATTTTGCTCAAGATTCAAAAAAAATTGCTTCTTGTCAAGAACTAATCAACTATGCTAAAGAGACCAATATTGATCTTTTGAATGCAAATTTACAGTTGAAACTCGCAAGCCTTTCCACTAAAACGTCTTATGCAAATATCGTTAACCCCATGATTCCAACTTCAGCGATGGCTATTAACAATATTGATCAACAAGTAAGTTTTCTTCCTGGTCAAGTATTTGGTCTACCTGAAGGAACATATAAGCAAGTAACTATGGGACAGCAATATGCCTTTACTTTTAACTTACAACCGCAATTTGATATACTTAACTTAGGTAGCATTGCACAAGTTCAATCTGCTAAGATTAATGCAAAACTTGTAGAAAATCAAAATAAACTCAACGAATGGGAAATTTACAATAAATTAAACGCCATCTATTTTAATATCATTTCATTTAATGCACAAGCAAATGTCATTACTGAGCAAATCATTAACGCTCAAAAAATTCATGCAATCATTGCCAATAAATTCGAACAAGGAATAACTAGAAAACAAGAATTGAATGAAGCTGAAGTTAATCTCATTTCACTTAACGACAAATTAGAACAGATCAAAATCAATCTAGAAATTCAATTTAAAAATCTAAACACACTCCTTGATAACCAAGTAAAGGCAGACCTTACAGAAGATTTATGGAATTACAACCAGAATACATTTGTTCCTGATGTACTCCCCAACAACTTGATGCATAATAATGCTCAACTACAAAGAGAATTAGCAAACAAGGAATTAAGAGTAATAAAATTCCAACACACGCCAGTGGTGTCCTTTATATCCTCGTTCAATTGGCAAAATTTAAGTAATGATAATTTCTTCTCTAGCAATTCAGATTGGATAAACTACAGTTATGTGGGGCTAAAGATAAGATATGACCTTCCAACTAACACGCAAAAGTATGCCAACTTAAAAACGAAACAAATCCAATTAGAACTTTTAGAAAGTAATGAAAATCACATAGAAAAAGAAGAGCAAAATTCAGATCAAGTTCTAGCATTAGAATTAAAAAAGACTATTGCACAAAAAAATAATTTTGAAAAAATAATGCATTTAAGAAATGACACATTCGATAAAAACTTTAATCAGTTTGAACAAGGTATCCTCCCATTAGATAAATTACTAATCTCTCAAAACGATTTAATAATAAGCAAATTAAATATGATTTCTGCATTAGCAAATGTTGGATTCACCCAAACGAAAATACAAATAAACAATGATTTATAAATCACACAAGACACTGTTGCTTGCATTCAGTTTACTCTCTTTGTATTCATGTAGCAACGAAGAAGAAACCACTCCTGTAGTTCAGGATATTAAAGAATTGGTATTCGCATCAGGAGAACTACAATGGGATGATGCATACAACCTTACGGCACAAACTGATGGTATTCTAATCAATGCTGATTTTGAGATAGGTAATGAGGTGAAAAAAGGTGATTTACTAGCAAAAGTAGATAACAAAAATAGCGCTATCAATACCCAAACTGCAGCAGAACAATTAAGCATCTCCAACATTAATGTATCTGCGAAATCACCCGCACTACTCCAACTACAAGAAAATATTTCTATTGCTGAGAAAAAATATGCGCAGGATAAATTTCAGGAGCAGCGCTACAAGGAACTCTACGAAAGTGAAAGCGTTGCCAAAGTTGAATATGAAAATATGACTCTTAATGCCGAAAGTTCATTGGCCAATTTAAATGCATTAAAAAAGCAGGAAGAACTTCTTTTACAACAAGCAAAACAACAATTGATCAATGCTAAAAGTCAATTATTGAACAATCAAGTTTATCAAGATTACAACAACATTCAAGCAACTGAAAGTGGTACTGTTATCAAAAAAATGAAGACCAATGGCGATTTTGTTCGTAAAGGAGAAGTTATCGCAACAATAGCCAATCATAAAAAGGTAGAAGGCGTATTGAATGTAGATGAAAACAATATTGACAAAGTAAAAATTGGTCAATCTGTATTCATAAAACTAAACACCAATAAGGAAAAAGTATACGAAGGAAAAGTAACAGAAATACTTTCTGCATTTGATGAGCAAACGCAATCATTTATTTGCAAAGTACAGTTTAACGAAACCATGAATTCAACACTATATGGCACTCAATTGGAAGCTAACATACTAATAGGAGAAAAGAAAGATGCATTATTAATACCAAGAATTTATGTGGATTTTGGCAATAAAGTGAATGTAAAGGGAGAGCAAAAGAGCGTTACCATAAAAACAGGAATTATCTCTTCTGAATATGTTGAAGTTTTGGATGGCATAGATAAAAATACTGTGTTATTACCCCTAAAAAAATAAACAAATGGGAATAAACACTTCTATATCTCGTACATATGTTACGTCAAACAAAAAACTTACGGCAGTTGCTGTTTTAGGTGTTTTACTTGGAATGTCTGTATATATTTTCATGAATAGCCTCCTCGTTGGATTCGATAAAAGCGCTACAGATTCTATTTTCAGTAGCATGTCACACATTAGAGTTTACAAGGATGATGAAATTAGTAAGGTTTTAAAAAAGGATTCCGCTTCAAACTTCCTTATCATAAACCCTAAGGTAGTTCCGAGCAACAACACCATTATCAATCCTAAAATGGTAATAGAAACTATCTTATCCTTGGATGAAGTTACAGTGGTAACACCTCAAGTCAATGCGAGTGTATTTTATAACAATGGTAAATCACAAATCGCTGGGATGGCCTATGGTATTATCCCTGAAGAAGCAAACATTATGTATGACATTAAATCCACAATGGTTGATGGTAATCTTGATATGTTGGCTTCCAACCCAAACGGGATTATTGTAGGAAGTGGAATAGCTGAAAAAGTGAACCTTGCCATCAATGATAAAATAAACTTAACCTCCTCAAAAGGTATCAATCGGACTTTTAATGTAGTAGGTGTTTTCCAAAGTAAGAACTCTCAAATAGACGACACGAAGTCATATATCAACCTTGCTGCTGCTCAGCAACTACTCAAAGAAGGTAACACCTACATAACCGACATTAATGTCAACATAATAGATCCACAACAAGCAGCAGATGTTGCTATGAAGATTAGCCAAATTACTGGATACAATGCTGAAGGTTGGAAGGAAGCCAATGAAACTATGATGGCATCTTTTAGAATGAGATCAATAGTAATCACTTTTGTATCCTTCACCATTTTATTAGTTGCAGGTTTCGGAATTTACACCATATTAAACATGACAGTTTCTCAAAAAATAAATGATATTGCAATACTCAAAGCAATGGGGTTTAAAGGAAAGGATGTGGTTATGATTTTCGTAACACAAGCACTTACAATTGGAGCAATTGGGGTTATTTCAGGAGTACTTGCCGCAATGGGAATGGTAGCCTTAATGAAAACTGTCTATATAGGTGGAGATGTAGGCTACTTCCCTATCGACTTTGAGCCTTCTCAATTTATAAAAGGAGTAATAATAGGTTTGGTGATCACTTTTTTTGCAGGCTATATGCCTGCTAGAAAGGCTGCCAATATTGATCCAGTAGGAATTTTAAGAAAATAAAAAGTGAGTACAATTTTAAAAACACATGATATCAACAAGTTCTTTTATGAACCAACTGAATTTCAAGTATTGAAAAATATTGAATTTGAAGTTCAAAAAGGAGAATTTCTATCCATGATTGGAAAATCTGGAAGTGGTAAATCTACCCTACTCTATATCCTATCTACTATGGATACTGATTATAGTGGACAATTGTATATAGACAACAAACTTACAACTGGCATGTCTAATGATGCATTGGCAGAAATCAGAAATGAGAAGATTGGTTTTGTATTTCAATTCCACTATTTACTATCGGAATTTACCTGTCTTAAAAATATTATGATTCCTGCTTTAAAATTAGGAAAACTTAGTGAACAAGAAATTGAAGAAAAAGCCTACGAAAAGTTAAAAATGCTGGATATGGAAGACCAAGCTCTAAAACCTGCCAGCAAACTTTCAGGAGGACAACAACAACGTATTGCCATAGCAAGAGCATTAATCAACGACCCATTAATTATTATGGGTGATGAGCCTACTGGAAATCTCGACAGTAAGAACACAGATATAGTTTTTGATATTTTCCAAGAACTTACTCAAACTTATGGTCAAACCATAATTGCAGTAACCCATGACCAAGATTTTGCAGAGAAGAGTGATAGAATTATCGAAATGATTGACGGCAGAATAATAAGAGGTTAAAATTATGAAACTAGACTTAACTATTGAATTGTTTGCCTGTTAGTCTCACATTATTATTTTTGTAGAACAATCTTGCATTTTATTTTAAAGTGCATTTAACTTCTTCAATTGTCAGAAAATAATAAATTAAAGGAAATTGCCTTATTATTCTTCAAACTAGGAGCCATAGCATTTGGTGGCCCTGCTTCTCACATTGCGATGATGGAAGATGAAGTTGTCACCAAAAGAAAATGGATGACACAAGAACATTTCCTTGATCTTATTGGTGCTACAAATCTTATTCCTGGGCCAAATTCTACAGAAATGACCATGCATTGCGGCCATGAAAGAGGCGGTTGGAAAGGCATGATAATCGCTGGTGTTTCATTTATATTACCGGCAGTTTTTATCACCTCTATATTTGCGTGGCTATATGCGGAATATGGTGAACTACCCAATGTAAAACCTTTTATCTATGGAATAAAACCTGCAGTGATCGCTATTATCATAATGGCTGCATACAAACTAGGAAAGAAAGCGCTCAAGAATTTTGAGTTAGGTGTTCTTGGTGTAATTACCATTATAGCTTGTTTGGCAGGCATTCCTGAAATTGCTGTACTTTTTGGAGCAGGAGCCATAGGTCTTCTACTCTACTATTTCAAATTAAAAAACGGTACCATTAAATCATTTCTGCCTTTATTACTTGTGCAAAGTTCTGATGCTATTTTCATCAGCAAAATCAAAATTCTATTGATCTTCTTAAAAGTAGGTGCAATTCTTTATGGGAGTGGCATGGTACTTTTTGCATTTTTAGATGCAGAACTAGTGAACACTGGCTATATGTCAAAACAAACTTTAATGGATTCTGTTGCTGTTGGTCAGATGACACCTGGACCAGTACTTTCTACTGCTACATTTATCGGATGGCAATTACAAGGTTTTTGGGGAGCTATTCTAGCTACCGTTGGTATTTTTCTTCCATCTTTTGTATTTGTTTTATTACTTAATCCTATTATACCTAAACTTAGGAAATCTAAAGTAGTTGGTGCGTTTCTTGACGCTGTGAATGTTGCTGCTGTGGGACTTATAGTAGCAGTTTGCATAGAAATGAGTGTTTCAACATTAACAGACTGGAGAACAATAGTCATAGCAATCATTGCAATTGTTATCGTTTTTATTTTCAAGAAATTAAACAGCGCATTTATTGTAATTGGAGGTTCTTTTCTTGGCTACGCATTAACTTATATTCCAGATTTTCTTTAGACTATTTTACATCAATGTATCAGGTCTAAAATATAGAAGAAAAGTAATCCCTACATGCACTAAATATTCTCCAATAATTCATTCATTAAAAACAATTTCTACTAAAATCTGTGAAGAATGATAACTTTGTAATTATTAAATGAAAAATAAAATCATTTCGATATTTTGAAGAAAAAATTACCATACGATTTTGTAGACGCAACTGTCGTTAAATTAGACATTTCCAAAGGAAAACGCTTGAGAATAATAGTGAAATTGGGAAAAATATTCAATCCCAAAGAAGAAGAGGTTACATTAATTTTTAATGGTATTGAGGAAACTCAGAGAATTTTTGATTTAAGCAGGAACGTACACCAAATGAAGTTAGCGAACGATTCAATGGTGCCTAAAGTTCAAAACATCTCTTTTGATGCTATAACAGAGCCCAAAGAGGGAAAGCATCATTTTTACATTGAAATTAAAGGAGTTAAAGGAATACGAATTACCTGTAACAATTACACTATCAAAACACCAGATACTAGTCAAACGTAGGGCAAGTGTTGCATTGGGCTAAATTAAAAGTAAACCCTATTGTCAATCCTGCCCAATGTTGATAATCAAAACCATATAAATAATTCACCAAAGGTGTATAGGCCAACCTAAAAAACACTGGACTTTTACTTTTTTGATACCGGTAACCAATTCCTCCAGTTGTAATTGGCTCAAATCTAGCACTGTTATCTACCGTAAAACTTTGACCTATTGACAAATCTAAAAAATTTGATTTTCTACCCCATAGATAATTGATTGCCACTGGGACAGCAACAACAAAATCACTTGTATTAACCACAGGATAACCACCTACTCCAATTCTAAAAGCAAATGCGTGATGTCTATTGGCACCAAACATAGATTCAAAGTTAATAGAACCGTAATACGCATTACCTCCTATTTCTAAGAATACCGATTTACGTTCCGGGTCCTTGTATGCATGTCCACTATAAGACAGGGCAAAAATTAATATGAAAGCGACTACAATTTTCAAATCACCCTCCTTTACGTTTCGTTTTATAACCCTCTTTTTCTAGTAATTGGATCACCTTATCTCTATGCTCTCCTTGTACAATTATCTCACCATCCTTAGCGCTTCCACCTACTCCACATTTAGACTTCAGCATTTTACCTAAATCTTTCAAATCATCTTCCGTACCTACAAAACCTTCTATCAATGTTACTGTCTTTCCTCCACGCTGCTTTCTATCATGTGAAATATAAAGCAACTGCTCATTGGGCGGTAAAGTTTCCTCATCATAATCATCCTCACTATCATAATTAAAGTTAGGATTAGTAGAATAAACTACATTTACTTTGTTCTTTTTAGCCATTTCGAATTATTTGCTTACTGCTAATTTATCAAAAAAAGACAAAACGTTCTTTTCGATTCTCTCTTTAGGGTTCGTAAGTTCAATTTTTTCGAACTTTTCACCACTAACCTTCTCATACAACTCAATATAACGATCTGTTACTGATTCTATAAACTCAGGTGTCATTTCAGGAATAACTTGTCCTTCTTTGCCTTGAAAGCCACCTTCCATCAACCATTCTCTCACGAATTCTTTTGACAGTTGTTTTTGTGGCTGATTGGCATCTAATCTTTCTTGGTAAACGTCTGCATAAAAATATCTTGAAGAATCAGGTGTATGAATTTCGTCTATCAAATAAATATCATTTCCGATTTTTCCAAATTCATATTTTGTATCTACTAAAATTAAGCCTTGCTTGGCAGCGATTTCAGTACCTCTTTGAAAAATTTTCCTTGTATAATCTTCTAACTTCTCATAATCCTCTTTGCTTACAATACCTTTTGCGATAATATCTTCTCTAGAAATATCCTCGTCATGCCCTTCACTAGCTTTAGTAGTAGGCGTAATAATAGGCTCAGGAAACTTCTGATTCTCTTTCATACCTTCTGGCAAGGTTACACCACAAAGCGTTCTCAATCCACTCTTATATGTTCTCCAAGCGTGCCCAGTCAAATACCCACGAATTACCATTTCTACTTTAAACGGTTCACACATTCTCCCAATACTCACGTTAGGGTCAGGCGTATCAATTAACCAATTTGGCAAAATATCTTCAGTTGCTTTCAGGAACTTGGCTGCCAACTGATTCAATACTTGTCCTTTATAAGGTATTCCTTTAGGTAGAACCACGTCAAACGCTGATATTCTATCACTTACAACCATTACTAAATGTTCGTCATTAATATTATACACATCCCTTACCTTGCCATTATAATGACTTTTTTGATTAGGAAAATCGAAAGTAATACCTGTTATTGTTTCCATATTATTTTACTGAAGTTTCATATTTTCTACAAAGATAATTTGTATTCTGAAAAGGCGATTACTTTTCCAATGAATGTTAGTAAATGTACTTAGATGTTATCAAAATACAGCGCAAAAAAAAGGGATGCTGTTTCCAACACCCCATTTCTTATAATTTAATGATGACTAATTACTTAGTTGCAGCCCATTTTCTAATTTCAGTTCTAAACCACTCGTCAGCAGCATCAGTCCATTTATAGTTATCTCTAACATAAGCCATTGTATCTTTTTCAATGTCTGTATAAGAATCACCATCTTTTACTGCTTCAAAAAGTTTCTCAGCATCAGCCATAGA
>JBFHGR010000028.1:0-32541 GCA_041583015.1 Parvicella sp.
CCTCGGATAATTAATTACATTTTTTTTAAAGAACATTGAATAACCCCTCTTGACTTCCAAACTTTAGGTCGGAGCAATATTTACATTCACACGTGAAACACATTTAATCATACTGGTGTTCTCTGCAACAACGTATACCTTGCATTAACCTCCGTACCCAACTCTAAAGCAGCAATTCATTTTAAATTAAATTTTGATAAGAATACTCAAAGAATATTGAAGTTTATTGAGATAAATCTCCATTCTCAGGACTGTAAAACATTCACAACCTCAGTTCCATTACTCCAATTACCTTTGGCTAATTCTCCAAAACATCCAAAAGACAATGCAATTGTAGATAACTTTTGAAATGAAATAGAAATTATTGGTCATTTCTTCAAAATGCAATATTTACCTTTGGGTTATGGAATACTTGAATGAATTAAACGACCCACAACGATCAGCAACTGTTCAAATTAACGGACCTATGATGGTGATTGCAGGAGCAGGTTCTGGAAAGACAAGAGTCTTAACCTATCGAATTGCACACCTCATAGATAATGGTGTGGACCCATTCAATATTTTGGCTTTGACCTTTACCAACAAAGCCGCGAAAGAAATGAAAGAACGAATCTCTAAGATGGTAGGTTCTAACGAATCAAAAAACATCTGGATGGGAACTTTTCACTCTATTTTCGCTAGGATTTTGCGTATGGAAAGTGAGAAAATTGGCTATCCAAATAATTTCACCATCTATGATACACAAGATTCAAAAAACTTGCTCAAGACCATTGTAAAAGAAATGGGGTTGGATGACAAACTATACAAAGTTAACATCGTATATGGCAGAATATCCTCAGCTAAAAATAATCTTATTTCTCCACAAGCTTATTTAAACAATGTGGATGTTGTTGCTGAAGACGCATCCAATGCTCGCCCTAAAATTGGAGACATATATCTAGAATATGCCAAGAGATGTTATCGTGCTGGTGCTATGGACTTTGATGATTTACTTTTTATTACTAACGTACTTTTAAAAAACCACCCAGATGTATTACTGAAATATCAAGAAAAATTCAAATATATTTTAGTAGATGAGTACCAAGATACAAACTTCTCTCAATACCTTATCGTAAAGAGACTAGCGGCAAGGTATGAGAATTTATGTGTGGTAGGAGACGATGCGCAAAGTATCTACGCATTTAGAGGTGCTAATATCCAAAACATTCTTAATTTCAAAAAAGATTACCCTGATTACAAATTATATAAACTTGAACAAAACTACAGAAGTACTCAAACGATTGTAGATGCCGCAAACAGTATCATTGTAAATAACAGAGACCAAATTCAAAAAGATGTTTGGACTAGCAACCCTCAAGGAGACAAAATAAGAGTAGTTAGAACTTTCTCGGATAATGAAGAAGGTAAATTTGTAGCAAATGATATTTTTGAAACCAAAAGCAACAACCAACTAGACAATCAATCTTTTTCTATTCTATATAGAACAAATGCGCAATCCCGTTCAATGGAGGAAGCATTAAGAAAATTGAACATCCCATATAAAATATTTGGAGGACAATCATTCTATCAAAGAAAGGAAATCAAAGATTTGCTTGCCTACTTTAGATTGGTTGCCAATCCCTCTGATGAGGAAGCATTCAAAAGAGTTATAAACTATCCCAAAAGAGGAATTGGTCAAACATCAATTGATAAATTAAATATAGCAGCCAACAATAACGACACAACAATCTGGAAAGTTATAGAAAATCCTGCTGAATTTGGACTAACACTGAATGCTGGAACTATGAACAAAATAAAAGATTTTGTTCTTATGATTAGAAGTTTTTCTTCCAAGTTAAACAAAACAAACGCATATGACATCGCAGATGAAATTGCCAAAGTTTCTGGCCTTCATAGAGAGTTATACTCCGACAAAACTCCCGAAGGTGTCAGCAGATATGAAAACATTCAGGAACTATTAAACGGTATTAAAGAGTTTACCGACAATAATTCTACAGATGAAAAACTAATTACTTTACCTGACTTTTTAATTGATGTAGCACTCCTAACTGATGCAGACAATGACAATCCTGAGGACAACGACAAAGTAACATTGATGACCATCCATAGTGCTAAAGGGCTGGAATTTCCATACGTATATATTGTTGGGATGGAAGAAAATTTATTTCCTTCACAATTATCCATCAACACACGATCCGAATTGGAAGAAGAAAGGAGATTGTTCTATGTTGCCGTAACTAGAGCCGAAACTAGATGTACTTTAACATATGCAACAAGTAGATATAGATGGGGACAAGTCACTCAATGCGAGCCAAGCAGATTTATTGAAGAGATTAATAGCAAATACTTAGACATGAGCATGGCCAACAGAGAACCTAACCCTATTCATCTTTCAGACGATGACACCTATTCTGGAGGCAACAGTAATCCTTTTAGAAATCAGGAGTTTTTGAATAAATACAAATCAAGCGGAAGCAAAACCTCCCCGTCTAAACCGGCTGCACCAAAGCCTAACTTTGGCGTTCCTAAAAACCTTAAAAAGGTTACAGGCGCAACGACATCTAAAAAACTAGACAACTCTAAAGTAATTCCAGGCGCTCAAGTTATGCATGATAGATTCGGAAAAGGAAAAGTTCTTACTGTTGAAGACGGCAAAGCTACTGTATTCTTCCCTTCTCACGGACAAAAGCAACTACTACTACAATTCGCTAAACTCGAAATAATCGGTTAAAAGGTTATTTTAATTTAGCAACAATCCCTTTGGGAATAGAGTTTATCAATGTTTGAGTATAAATGGACTTGGGTCTTTCGTAAATATCTTCCGAAGATCCTTCCTCCTCAATTTTTCCTTTATTCATTACAATAATCCTATCACTCATAAACTTTACAACCGATAGGTCATGCGAAATAAATAAATAAGTTAAACCAAAATCATTTCTCAATTCGTTTAACAAATTTAACACATCCGCCTGAACGGAAACATCAAGTGCCGAAACAGACTCATCGCAAATCACAAATTTTGGTTTCAATGCAATACTTCTCGCGATACAAATTCTTTGCCTTTGTCCACCACTAAATTCATGAGGATACCTGTCAAAGTGTTCGGCCTTCAACCCAACCCGCTCCAATAAACGTAACACCTCTTGCTTTCTTTGCATGTCATTTTCACAAATACCGTGCACCTTCATCGGCTCCATTATAGCATCTCCAATCGTCAACCTTGGATTTAGAGAAGAATAAGGGTCTTGAAAAATAATCTGCACATCTTTTCTTATGTGCCTCATATCATCCTTAGACAATTTAAGAATGTCTTTTCCATTAAAAATAACACTACCATCAGTAGCATCAACCAAGCGAAGTAAAGTTCTACCCAGCGTGGTTTTACCACACCCTGATTCACCTACCAAACCTAAAGTTTCTCCAGGGTAAATATCAAAACTAACATCATCTACAGCCCTTACAAAATCAGTTGGCTTGCCAAACAAATTCTTTTCCGATGTAAAGTATGTCTTTAAAGATTTAACCCTAATTAAAGGCTGAGATGCATAAATAATTTCCCTTCTCATTTTTATTTCCGCATCAGATATCTTTAACTCATTCAAGACTTCACTTACTTCTTTTTTAGTTTCCACCAATCTACCTTCTTCATCTTCATAAATAAAGTGACTACGTGTTGGCAATTCAGAAATTCGCACATCCAAAGGAGGTCTACAGGCCAACAAACCTTTAGTATATGGATGACTTGGCTTTAGAAACACTTGTTGTACAGTCCCTTGTTCCACAATTTTCCCCTTGTACATCACAGCAATTTCGTCTGCCAATTCCGCTATTACTCCCAAGTCATGCGTAATGAAAATGATACCCATATCCATTTCCTTCTGGAGTTTTTTTAATATCTTCAGAATTGCTTTTTGTACAGT
Source organism: Parvicella sp. (assembly GCA_041583015.1). Taxonomy (GTDB): domain Bacteria; phylum Bacteroidota; class Bacteroidia; order Flavobacteriales_D; family Parvicellaceae; genus Parvicella. The sequence continues at coordinate 3,921 of JBFHGR010000028.1, forward strand.
AACATCCAATGCTGTTGTTGGTTCATCAGCAATCAAAACTTTTGGATTACACGAAAGCGCCATGGCAATCATAACTCTTTGCTTTTGACCTCCAGATATTTGATGGGGATAACTTTCAAATATCTTATTCGGTCTTGGCAACTTAACTTTCTTAAACAACTTTATAGCCTTAGCCTTAGCTGCTTTTTCTCTTTTTGAACTATACCCATTATATAGAGGAATCTTAAACGACTTAAGGATTTCTGCAATTGAATTATTAACCTTACCACTATCAGGTGATAAAAGAATTCTGTTTTTCTCAAGATAAAAAGACATCTTAGATTTTATTGTCCTACCAAACAAACCAACTTTAACAGAAATAAACCATGCTACAAAATACAATAGAGAATACAGAACAAACAAAGAAACAATCAAAATTCCGAACAATACATTTGCAATAAAAACAAAAACATTAACGACCTTTTTCAACAAACCATTTACTAATAATTTGACGATTGGATCTATAAATTTTGAGACCTTGCTTATCTTTACCAAATTCTTATCATGCAGCAATATCGCTTCCATTACCTGATCTCCACAAGTATATACAGGATTCAATGAAGTCATTGGCTCCTGAAAAATCATAGCAATATCATTGCCTCTAATTTTCCTATATTCTTTATCTGATAACTTAGTTAAATCTATATTTTCCCCATCCTTGTTAAGCCATATATGACCACTTGATATTTTACCTGGAGGATTAGGAATCAAGCCCATTGCAGAAAGGGAAGTTACAGACTTCCCAGAGCCAGACTCCCCAACAATTCCTAGAATTCTCCCTTTATCCAATTTAATGGAAACATTATCCACAGCTTTAACAATACCATTTTCAGTGTTAAAGGTTGTTGTTAGATTTTCAATATGAAGAAGAGATTCTGACAATAGCTATTATAAATTTTTGTGAAAGTAAAATTATTGGCGCTACTAAGCAAAAAAATAACTAAACTTTTGCTTTAATAAGATAATATTTTCGATTGATTTTGCTTTTTAACTTATAAATTTGTACTATTAAATTTAAAATATAAAAAATGCTGAAAGAAAAAATCGAGATTGCTTTAAATAAACAAATTGAGTTAGAAGCTTCGTCTTCACAATTTTACTTAGCAATGGCTTCATGGGCAGAAACTGTTGGACTAAATGGAACTTCTGCTTTCTTATATACTCACAGTGACGAAGAAAGACAGCACATGTTGAAGTTAATTAAGTTCATCAACGAAAGAGGCGGAAAAGCAATCATACCAGCACTAACACAACCCCCTGCAACTTATGATTCAATTAAAGAAATTTTTGAATCTCTTTTAGAGCATGAACTAAATGTCACTGATAGCATTAACAATGTGGTAGATGTTTGCTTGCAAGAAAAAGACTATACAACCCACAACTTTATGCAATGGTATGTTTCAGAACAGTTAGAGGAAGAGGCGCTAGCAAGAAATATTATTGATAAATTGAATATGATTGGAAATGATAAAGGAGGATTATATTTATTTGATAGAGATTTAGAAACACTAGCTTCACAAACACCAGCAGATACTCAGAACTAAGAAGTGTTTACGTTGAGAAAAATAGTTAATATTATTCTACTGATGTTTGTAATAACATCAGTAGATGTTGTATTCAATGAAACCTATTCTCAATATAGAGACCCATCTTCTGACAAGAGTAAAAAGAAGAGAAGCAAAAAACATAAAGTTGGCAAGAAAAAACTATTCGGAAGAAACAAATCCAAAAAACTAAAAAAAGACCAAGACCCTTTTGTTACCAAAACGAAAAAAAAATCAAGTAACCCGTACAAAGATTCTTTCAAAAGTGGAAAAAGAAGGAAAAAGAAAATCAAAGAAAAGGATGCTTTTGTTTCAAAAGGGAAAAATAAAAAATACCAACCCCACACAAAAAAAATCAAAACAAAAACAAAAGGTAAAAAACCTAAAGGATACAAATCTTTTAAGTCTAAACCCAGACTTAAAGGTAATACCACTCACTCACGTACCGTCCACTCCGTTCCTGAAACGAAATTTTTGCCTTAAACTCAATTATTTATCTTTTTTGGCACGATAATAGTTGTTAGAAATAATGTTGGAAATATGTAATTTTTTCTTATTATTGTAACCTAAACAAAATTTATCAGTAAAAGTGACTCGCTTCATTCAAATAGCAATAATTATTCTTTTCTCTAGCCAATTGGCTTGGAGCCAAGGTGGTGCTGCTGAAGCCAATCTCAAGATAAAGAGTATGTTTGTTTACAACTTCGTAAAAAATGTAGATTGGCCAACAAGTTCGAAAGAAGGCGATTTTAAAATTGGAATTTTGGCTGACAAAAAACTATATCAACTTATGAACTCAACTTACGCAGGTAAGGAAATTAATGGTCAAAAATTAGTTTTTGAGTTTTATGATAGTTTTAGCACCATGTCTAAATGCCAAATTTTGTACGTTGCACCAAACGCGAGCAAAGATTTATCCAAAAACAGTAGTAAACTTAGAGCTAACAAAACTTTAGTAGTTTCCGATTCTGGGGGACTTCTGTATGATGGATCTGTGATTAACTTTATAATAAACAACAATAAACTAGCATTTGAAATAAGTAAAACAAATGCAGATTTAGTGCCTTTGACTATTGGCCCAGCACTTTTGAAAATGGCAGCGAGTGTGATATAAAATGATTATTTTTAAATACATATCAACTTTATTAATTGTCTTGGCAAGTGTTCTATCTTTTGGCCAAATCTCTAACAAGTACTGTATCTATGATCAGGTTGCTTTGGAGAAATACCAAGATAAGGATTTGGATGCTGCTCGCGTGTATATTGATAGTGCAATTTTAATGTGTGAGGGATTAAGAAATGACCCATATTCGCATCATGTAAAAGGTTTTATTTACTATGAACTATACAAAAGAGACGAAGTAGACAACCCATATTCTACCCTACGTGACTCAGCTTTCAATGCATTTCTTCAATCCAACAGTTTAGATACTAATAATGAATTCCAAACTAAAAACAACAAAAGTTTGAGAAACATTGCTGCTAGAATTCAAATGAATGTTGCCAATTTATTGGATACAAACAATTATAAAAAAGCCATTGAAGTCAATAAGTTGTACAAGGAAACCTTACTGAAAGGAGATATAAAAAGTGACAATAAAGCATATGACATATCATTCTACATTAACCTAGGTGGTATTTTTGTAGACTTATATGAAAATGACAAAGTTTTAAATGCAACAATGATTGACTCTGCCATTCATTACTATAAGAAAAGTTTAGAATTGGATAGTTTGAACTTCGTTGGAAACTTGCAGTTGGGATATGTTTATCACAACCTATCCATAGACATCATTTTAAGTATGGATCCAGAAGATGACATCATGACAATGTATGAAAACCAAGAAAAATCAAGCAACTTTGGTTTATTGTCTTTACCTTACCTAAAAATTGCACATCAGCAACAACCTAAGAACACCAAAATTCTATATGGTTTAGCTGGAATATATTTCATGCTACAGGAAAAAGATAAAAGTGATTTTTATCAAAATCTATACAATGAATTAACAAAAGAACAAGATGGGAGTCAACCTCCCCTGGATGATGACAAGTAACTTAAAAACAAATAAATAGAAATATTTAAGGAGTCTTATACAAGATTCCTTTTTGTGTTTTATAATATGAGATTTACAGTAGGAAGAAAAATAGGATTGGGTTTTGTGATAGTAGGAATTTTAATGCTTACTGTCTTCACAACAACAATTTATATTGTCAACGGTGCACAGGATACACTTGAAGGATCAATTGAATCTAATAAACAGTATACCGAAGTAGGATTTCCAACCGTAGTTAGTCTTAAAAAACTACAAGACGATGTTACCAATCTTAAAGTACACGTAAACAACTGGGTTTTCAACACGTCAAATGATTTATCCGCGCTAGTCTCTATGAATAAAATCTTAGACACGTTGATTCCACAAGATATTGATACTTTAAATTCAATTGTAAAGAAATGGGACAAAGATGCTAATGCTGACAAAAAACAATTTGAAGAAATCAAAGTTCTTATAAATGATGTCAATGATCAAATTGATTTTGGAATACGAGAAGTGTTGACAGACTTTAATGCTAAAACAGACCCTACGAATTTCTTCATGGCATCAACAGCTCTAGATGAAATCAACCCAGCATTGGAAGAAATTTTGAATGACGTTCAGAACCTGCTAGATAAGAAAAATGACGAATCTGCTGTTCAAAAAACAGAAATGACATCACAATTTTCTGACACATCTGGAAGGTTTAATTTATTGTTTAATATTATCATCATTGCTTTAATAGCACTTGCTGCCGGAACTTTAGTTATTGCATTGATTACTACCAAGAGTATCACAGGTCCAGTTTATCAACTTAAAGGCATTCTTATTGATTTAGGTAAAGGTATTTTCCCTAAAGATAAAATTGAACCCAGCAATGATGAAATTGGCGAAATGTCCATTGCTATGAATCAATTGGTAGATGGACTTAAAGGAACCACAAATTTTGCTAATGAAGTTGGTAAAAGTAATTTCGACACTGAATATACCCCATTAAGTGACGATGATGTTTTAGGTCATGCTTTAGTTAAAATGCGTGATGAATTAGCTGAAAGTGAAAGAATATTAGAAGCTAAAGTAATTGAAAGAACTGCTGAAGTTGTCCGTCAAAAAGAAGAGATTGAGAGACAAAGTGAAAAACTCGAAGAACTTTACCAAGATGTGACCGCTAGTATTAGATATGCAAAACGATTGCAAGACTCTATTCTACCTCAAGACACATATATTAATAGAATTTTGCCAGAATCATTCGTATTATTCAAACCAAAAGATATTGTTTCGGGAGATTTTTACTGGTTTAGCGAATCGGAAGACAAAATATTCTTCTCATCAGTGGATTGTACTGGGCACGGAGTCCCTGGTGCATTTATGAGTTTAATTGGCGCAAACGCATTGAATCAAGCAGTACAGAAAAACAATAGCCCAAATTTACTTTTAAATGAATTGAATAGACTTTCCTCTGAAGCAATGAACAAATCAGAAGAAGGCAGAGACAAGGTTAGAGACGGTATGGACGTAGCTATGTGTTCTATTTCTAAAGATTTCAAAACACTAGAATACGCAGGTGCCAACAATCCATTATATATCGTTAGAGATGGCGAAATAATAATTACCAAAGCTGATAAATTCGCCATAGCAAGTTTTGACCACGGAGAACAACATTACAAAAATCATGTATTTGAACTTCAAAAAGGTGACTTAATTTATGTCTTCTCAGATGGATATGCTGATCAATTTGGAGGGTCAAAAGGTAAAAAATTCATGTACAAGCAATTCAGAGACACTTTAATTGAAATTAAAGATCAATCTATGCTCAAACAAAAAGAAATACTCGATGATAAAATTGAATCCTGGAGAGGTGATTTTGAGCAAGTAGATGACATTTTAGTGATTGGTGTTAGAATTTAAGTGTTTTTTGTAACTACTGAACCAATGTCAGCGTTACATTGGTAATACTAATTAAATACCTCATAAAATGACTGAATGGTTTGCCGGGTTAGAAACCCTTGAAAAAACATATTGGATTATCACCCTTATTGGTTCCTTATTATTTATCGTAATTCTATTTTCTACCTTCCTTGGTGGCGACATGGACGAGATGGGAGACATGGATTTTGATGGAGGAATTGAATTTCAGTTTTTATCATTTAAAAATATTGTTGGATTCATTACTGTTTTCGGATGGTCTGGTCTAGGAGGCTTCAACTCTGGTTGGAGTAACACCACCACAATTATTGTTTCATTAGTTTGTGGATTCGCTATGATGCTAATAATGGCTTCACTTTTCTACTTCCTGAGAAATGCTGGTGAAAGCGGCACATTAGAAATGAAAAACGCCCTTAATCAAGTCGGAGAAGTCTATCTTCCTATTGGAGCAAAAAGAAGCACTATTGGCAAAATACAAATTAAAGTTCAAGGTTCATTAAGAGAACTCGAAGCATTAACCGATGAAGAAGTAGACCTACAAAGCGGTAACGTGATAAAAGTAGTTAAACTAGTGACCGATGATTTGTTATTAGTCGAACTTGTAAAGCCCTAAATATCTTTATTCTAAGTAAATAAAACATATAAGAATTTCAAAAGAAGCAAAATAAATGCTTCTTTTTTTATTTCAAAACACTAAATCGTTATATTTACCATTCGATATATTTTATCAATTAATGTAATAATAAAAAATTCTATGAATCTATCAATTTTAGATGCTGAAAATGTATTGGGAGGGGCACCATTTTGGCTCATCCTAGCACTATCTGTAGTACTTTTTGTCGTGGTCATCATTGTAATGTGGTCCAGACGATACAAAAGATGTCCTTCTGACAAAATATTAGTAGTATTTGGTAAAGTAAGCGGAGGTAATGGTGGAAGTTCCTCTAAGTGTATACATGGGGGCGCTGCTTTTATTTGGCCCATATTCCAAGATTACAAATTTCTAGATTTAACTCCTATCTCTATTGAGGTAGAATTGAAAAATGCTCTTTCTCGTCAAAACATTAGAGTGGATGTTCCTTCTAGCTTTACTGTTGGTGTAAGTACAGAGCCTTCTGTGATGAACAACGCAGCAGAAAGACTTTTGGAATTAACAAAAGATCAGGTTAAAAATGTAGCTAAAGACATTATTTTTGGTCAATTGCGTTTGGTGATTGCTCAAATGGATATTGAGGAAATTAATAGTAATAGAGATAAACTTTATGCCAATGTAGCTCACAATGTTGAAGCAGAACTTAAGAAAATAGGTTTGAAGCTTATCAACGTAAATGTTACTGATATCAAAGATGAATCTGGATATATTGAGGCATTAGGTAAAGAAGCCGCAGCACATGCTATAAATGAAGCAAGAAGATCGGTAGCAGAAAAGAACAGAGATGGTTCTATTGGTGAAGCGAATGCTTTCCAAGAACAAAGGGTAAAAGTCTCTGAAGCTACTGCCAAAGCTAAAATCGGTGAAGCGAACGCACAACAAACCGAAAGAACTCAAGTTGCCGCAGCTAATGCTCAAGCAAAAATTGGTGAAGCGCAAGCCTTGCAAAACGAAAGAATCCAAACAGCTGATGCTATTGCTAAAGCAAAAATTGGAGAAGCACAAGCCTTACAAAGTGAAAGAATACAAACTTCTGCAGCCAATGCAAAAGCAATTGAAGGTGAAAATAATGCACGCATTGAAATTGCAGAGTCTGATGCTATAAGAAGAGAAAGACAGGCAGAAGCAGAGAAAAGAGCAATTGCATCCGAAAAAGTACAAGCTGCACAAGCATTAAAAGAAGCATACCTTGCGGAAGAAGAGGCTGAAAAACAAAGAGCTGAAAGAGACAAAGCATCCCAATATGCGGATGTGGTAATCCCTGCAGAAATTGAGAAAACAAGAATTGAAATTGATGCTGAGGCACAAGCCCAAAACATTAGACGAATTGCCAAAGGTGAAGCTGACGCATTATTACTTAAAAAACAAGCGGAAGCACAAGGACTACTTGAAGTGTTGACCAAACAGGCAGAAGGTCTTGATAAAATCGTTGCTGCTGCTGGTAAAGATCCAAAAGATGCGGTATTATTATTAGTTGCAGACAAACTTCCTGAATTGGTTAAAACACAAGCAGAAGCAATCAAGAATATCAAAATTGATAAAGTTACTGTTTGGGATGGAGGAAATTCTGAAAATGGAAAATCGTCTACTGCCAATTTTTTAAGTGGAATGTATAAATCAGTTCCTCCTCTAGAAGAAATGTTTAACATGGCAGGAATGCAGTTACCTTCATTTATGGGAAAGAAAACAGAAGACGTTCAAGAAGCTGAAATAGTAGACTCATCTAAGAAAACATCTAAAAAAGATGATTCTAAAAATGATTCTAATGACAGTAAATAATTAACAAAACAATTACAAACAAACCTTGGTAAGATATCTTATCAAGGTTTGTTTGCATATATATGCCAATCAGTATCAAACATATATTTACATTTTTTTGCCTAATTACTTACTCCTTAGTTTTTAGTCAAACTGTTAGATTTCAAACACTCACGATAAAGGATGGACTTTCTCAAAGTGCTACTAATTGCATATACCAGGATAACCTAGGTTACATTTGGATAGGTACACAAGATGGTTTAAATAGATTTGACGGTGTTGAATTTAAAGTTTTTAAACACATCGTAAATAGCAACAAAAGTCTATCTAGTTCATATATCAACACCATTGTTTCCGATACTACAACTGGGATTATGTATATTGGCACACAGAACGGAGGGGTCAATACATATAATCCAAAAACGAAACAATTTGCACCTATTATTGCCATCCCCGACTTAAAAGATGCCACTATCAATGCATTACTTATTCATCATAATAAGTTATATATTGGCTCTTCCAAACAAGGTCTTTACATTCTAAACTTAAAGACAAACCAAATTGAAAAATTCAATTATAGCAACAAATTCCCTGGAAAAAGAATATCCAAATTATCTGTAATCAATGACAATATTTGGATTGGAACAGAAGGACAAGGGCTAATAATTTTTGACTCCCAAACAAACGAATACACACACTTTGTTCAAAAGATGCAAAAAGTGTCAATTTTAAATAACAATGTCTCTGTAGCAATCAAACTGAATGAAAATAAAGTACTATTAGGTACTCATTCAGGAATAAACTTGGTAGACCTATCCATGCCAATACCCCAATTTAGTTCAATCAAAACGAATAACCCAGAAATAAAATTAAATGCTGTAGAAGACATTGTAAAACAAAATGACTCTACATTTTGGATTGGAACTAATGGCGAAGGATTATTTAAATTAAGTATCAGAAATAATAAATACTTTTTCAAAAACTTCCAAGCAAACGATGTAAATAGATACTCCATTCCTAATAACATCGTAAATCAAGTTCTACTTGATAAAACAGGAACCATTTGGGCAGTAACGCAAGATGGATTAGGATTCTTTGACCCTGAAAAACAAGGGTTTCAATCTTACGCTTATGAATATGGCAATCCTAAAAGTGTAATGGACAAAACGGTTTGGGCGATTTATCAAGAAGATTCTATTGTTTGGGCTGGCACAAGACAAGGTATTACTGCTATTGACAGAGTAAACAACATTTATTATCAATATCCTTTTAAAAGTTCAAATCTTAATCAGCCCAATAACAATAGTATTTACCATATAACAAAAGGACCTTATGGCAAATTGTGGACCGCAACATCTAGTGGTGTATACATTTTAACTGTAGATCCATTAAATAGAAATGATTTTACTTATACAAAGGTTAATTTCAGAAATAAAATTGAAGCTTGGGACGATGATCATTGTTATCACTTAATTTTTGATGATAAAAATTTTGCTTGGGTTAGTTGCAAAGAAGGTTTGGCAAGAATTGACGCTTTGGACTTTGAAAGCCAATTTTATACCAACGATCCAATGGATCCTAACTCAATTTCTTCAGAAAGTGTTAGAGAGGTTTTTATAGACAGTTCTGGTCAAAAATGGCTAGCTTTTTCGGGTAGCGGATTTGCTAAACTCAATTCTGTTATCATTAATGACTCTTTGGAAATGCGCTATAAGTACTACCAAAACTCTCCTAACAGCAGTAATTCGTTAAGCAATAACACAGTTCTTTCTTTTTATGAAGAACCTGCTGGAACTTTATGGATTTCAACTTATGGAGGCGGTCTGAATAAATTTGATATTGCTACAGAACAATTTGAAATATTCACAGAAGAAGATGGACTAGCAAACAACGCAACATATGGTGTAACAGGTTCCAAAACTGAGTCTACTTTATGGATTAGCACAAATTTTGGACTCTCTAAATTTAATTACAAAACTAAAACATTTGAGAATTTTCATGAAAATGACGGCTTACTAAGCAATGAATTTAATACTGGTGCATTTTTTCAATCTCCAACAGGTGAATTGTTTTTTGGAGGAATTGTTGGTTTTAATTCATTTTATCCCGAAGACATTAAACCCAATAAAATAGCTCCACAGGTAGTCATAACTGATTTATTGATATTCAATAGACCTTTAAGTCAAGATTATCCAGACTTAGAAAGTGTATCTTATCTCAAAGAGATAAACCTAGGTCATAAACAAAACAATATCACATTAAAATTCGCAGCGTTACATTACACTTTTCCAAAAGGAAACAAATACAGGGTATTTATGGAGGGTGTAGACAAAGAAGAAATTCTGCTCAACAATCTTCAACAAATAAACTATTCTAATTTATCACCAGGCAGTTACGCCTTTAAGGTGTGGGCATGCAATAGTGATGGTGTATGGACTGAAGATCCCACCGTATTAATGATAAATATTGCATCGCCTTACTGGAGTACGTGGTGGTTTATTCTTACCTGTGTAATATTGCTAGGTATTATAATATATGCCTTCTATATTTATAGAATCAGGTCCATGAAATCTCAAAAGGAGCGCCTTGCATTTCTTGTAGAAAAACGAACTAAAACTATTACTCAACAAAAAGAACAATTAGAGCGAAATCAATTAGAATTAGAGCAAGAAAAAGAAAAATCCGACAGACTATTATTTAACATACTTCCTGCAGAAACTGTGGAAGAGTTAAAAAACAAAGGTAAAACCAAGCCAAGATACTACAGGATGGTTACTGTGCTGTTTACAGACATTAAAGGATTCACTCGAATTGCAGAGGATTATAAACCAACAGATCTTGTTAAAAGATTAGACAACCTTTTCCGTGAAATTGATAAAATCATTGAAAAACATCAACTTGAAAAGATAAAAACAATCGGTGATGCGTATATGGCTGCCGGTGGCGTCCCTTTGAGAGACAAAGAAAATCCAATTAATTCTGTTTTAGCTGCATTAGAAATCCAATCCTTTATGGAAAAGGAAAAATTAAAGCACACAAACGTTGACGAAGAGCCTTGGGAATTAAGAATTGGTCTTCATACAGGTGATGTAATTGCTGGTGTTATTGGTACAAAACGAATCGCTTACGATATTTGGGGCAATACAGTAAATGTGGCAAACCGGATGGAAATGTCTGGTGCTGTTGGAAAAGTTAACATTTCTGGAACAACTTATGAATATATAAAACCATATTTTGATTGCACCTACCGAGGTAAAGTTCCTGCAAAAAACAAAGGTGAAATTGATATGTATTTTGTTGAAGGTATCAAACCACATTTAGCAAAATCAAATAACCGACTCATACCAAATAAAAAGTTCAAGGAATACGTCAATCTTCATATATATAGTAGTATCAACTATAGAAAAGCTGAAAGGCACATCATGAAAATTCTAAAAGCTGAATTATCTCCTAACCTACATTATCATGGCATCCACCATACCTTAGATGTTGTAGAGGCAGCAGAAAGACTTGCTATTATGGAGGGTGTATTAGACGAAGATATATTTGTATTAAAATCTGCCGCCACTTATCACGATGCTGGTTTTGTAGAACAATACGACAAAAACGAACCCGTAGGTGCACGTATGGCTGAAGAAATTCTTCCATTATATGGATACACACCCGAACAAGTTGCAGTGGTGCATGAATTAATTTATGCTACGATAATACCCCACGCTCCTAAAAATAAACTTCAACAAATTATCTGTGATGCCGATTTAGATTATTTAGGGAGAGATGATTTTCATCAAATTTCTGATACATTAAGACGAGAGTTAAGAGATCATGGAAAGATAAATAGCGATAGACTTTGGGATGAATTACAAATTAAATTCCTCGAAGCTCATAAATACTTCACAAAATCGGCAATTAAACTTCGTCAAGAGAAGAAACAAAAACACATTGAAGAAATTAAACAACGCCTTAAAGAGGACAATTATAAAGACTAGATTTAGTATTTTGTTTTCCGTTAATGTGTAAAATTCATCCGAAACCTAGTTATTTATAAATAAAGCTATTTTACATTTACAAAAAATATTACATTTGTACACATTAGAAAATGTGTTAAAATTTAAACTTCTGATATGTTAGAACAATTAGGATTATTTGCTAAAAAATATCTTTTCGCTACAATACTTATAATCACTGGTTTAGTGTTAGTAATAATGGCAGTCAAACCTGTTGCTGTAATTGAAAAAACCCAATCAACTTGGTTTTTAATTGGAGGCATTTCCATTTTAGTAGCAGGGATAGTTACTTTACTCTATGTTTTGGAGATCATAAGTAAAGTAGTACACCTAGTGGTGATGAGTCTTCTATTTGTAACTTGTGCTATTCTAACTGTTCTTAGCGTAAAATCATTAAATGATACAATGGAAAAAATAACATTGTATGAAGCCTATGAAAAAAATGCTAAGCAATCACTTGAAGACATTAGAACAATACAATTAGCATACAAAAAGAAATATGGAAAATTTGCACCAGATTTCAAAGAATTAAAAAGATTCTTACAACATGACGAAGTTTATAGAACAATCCCTAAAGTACTTCATGAATCAGGAAAAATTCCAGATAGACAGCCCAATGCTGAAGAAATCGCAATATTAGGTTACGATCCTTTTGAAGATGAGGCTTTCATCAAAGATGGTATTGATGAAGCTGAAGCAATTAAACTAGGTTATTACAGAGTGGATACAGTTTGGATTCCTGTATTAGAAAACCTTTTCTTTAACGATGAAATTCAGTCTTCTGATATCGTTAGAAGATTTGATTTTGACCCATCTATGGTGGATGTTGTTCGTACGCCAACAGATACTTTAGTCAACTTCATTATGGAGTCTAAAGAGATAGATTCACTTACAAATGCCTTTACAGTTTACGACCCGTATGCTTACAACCCATTTAAAGAACCTGGACAAAGTAGAGATACTATGCGTCTAGGTAACCTTTCTGACGGAAGTACTAACGGTAGTTGGGAACAGTAGGCTCATAATTCCTTAGATATGACCATATTTTCCGCAGCTGCAAGCACTGATGCACTTGACTGTAAAGTATATATCATACAAGAGGAAAAAAGTCTAATTAAAATTTCGCTTAACAATCAGGGTGTGCTCAATTACATGGGGCTGATTGAAGCTACTTCCAAAATTCTTGACGAACAAATCACCTTTGTTTCCACTGTTAACGAGTTTACTTTGATGCCCAATTTAAGTATTGAGCAATTACCCGAAAACATTATACCTTCATTTTTAAAATGGACTAATAGCGATACTTCTAATATTGTTAAAAACCCACTACTATTTGACAATATTTCCATCTTATTTAACTTTCCTACAGAGCAAATTACTAAACGTTTTCCCGCTGCTAAATTTACTCATGGTATTGAGTTCCTTGTGAATCAAAGCATGCTTTCTACAAAAGACGAATCTATTACGGCACTCGTTTTAGAAAAACAACTTTTACTTTCTGTTATTAAAAATGGACATCTTCAACTTAGTAATATTTTTCAAGTTGAAAACAATGAAGAAGTAATTTATTATATCATGCTCATGTTTCAAGAACTAGATCTGACCGCTGAAAATGTTATTTTACAAATTTATGGTGAATGCGAGGAGCAACCTTTTCTTGAACAACACCTTTCCAAATTTATCAGAAATACAACATCTAATATTCACCCTTCAATTTCCAACATGAAATACAGTGGAATTGCAAAATTTATAGAAATCATTCAATGAGAATAATTAGCGGAACACACAAAGGGAGAAGTATCATAGCACCCAAGCAAATCAAAGCAAGACCCACAACTGATTTTGCAAAAGAGAGCTTATTCAACATCCTTGAAAATCAAATTGATATTGAAGGAATCAAAGTATTAGATCTTTTTGGTGGCACAGGTAACATTAGTTACGAATTTGCGTCAAGAGGTGCGCAAGAAGTCATAAGCGTAGATAAATCCATGGATAGTTATAAGTTCATCAACACATTTGCTCATGAAAATAAACTAGCGGTAAAATGCGTTAAAAGCGATGTCTTTAAGTTTCTTAACAAACCCAAAGACGCTTTCCCTATTGTTTTTGCTGACCCTCCTTATGCTCTTAGAAACATAATTACATTACCTAAAGTTATTTTTGATAATAATTGGGTTGCACCAGGTGGATTATTGATTATCGAACACGGTAAAGAAACTGACTATTCTAAAGAACCATTTTACAAAGAAACTAGAGTTTATAGTCGTGTTAATTTTTCTTTCTTCATGAAAGAAGACATGAAAGTAATATAATCAACTTTACTTTTTCTATACTACGTCAAGGCTCACATCGAGAAAAGCGGTTCCATTCAATTATCTATAATCTTATAAATTCTGTGCCCGGCATCCGCAAATCTGTAACCTTATTGTAATTTTGTAGTTAAACTGATACTCACAAACTTTATATTTATGTCTAAAATTGCTGTTTTCCCAGGATCGTTTGACCCTATTACCATTGGACACTACTCTATCGTGAAAAAAGCAATACCATTGTTTGATAAAATTATTGTTGCAGTTGGCACCAATACTAGTAAAACTTATTTGTACGATGCCAGCCAGCGTTTTGAAATGACAAAGGCTGCTTTTTCCGACATGTCAAATGTAGAAGTGAAAGCTTTTGAAGGTTTGACGGTAAATTTTTGCAAAGCCGAAAACGCCAACTTTTTGTTACGAGGTTTGCGAAACAATATTGACTTTGAATATGAGAAACCTATTGCCGAAATGAATCAAAAATTATTACCAGGGTTGGAAACCATATTTCTAATTACCGATTCTGAATTTAGTTGCATTTCCTCATCTATTGTAAGAGAACTTATCAAAAATAATTCAAATGTGGACCAATTTTTGCCACCTCAGGTGAAGTTATGAGAATCATAGTAACATATTGTTTATTAATTATTAGTGTTTTAGGCTTCAGTCAAGGCAACACAGTAATCAATTGCTTTGCACCTCAATTTAAAGGCCAAATAGCGCAATTAATTACTTATAAGGATTACATCTCTTATGAAACTAAAGTATTAGACAAAGGTATCGTGAATGAGAATGGAAACATTTCATTTCAGTGCGATCCCCAAAAAGGCTTCAAAGCCATGATTCAAATCCAAGACAAATCTGCAACTATCTATATTGACCCTAACACTCCAAAATACACAGTTAGTTTTCCATATCGACATGAAAATGTTCAGAAACTAACAGGAAACACAGTTAGATTAGTTTTTGATAGTTTACCCGACAACGACCTCAACACCTTGATTCTAGAGTTCAATTTAAGACTAGATTATTTCTTATATGGTGACACTAGCAAGGTACAAAGAGTAATGTTGCAAAACCAAGAGTTTAGAGACAGTCTTTCTGCTTTTACCGAAAGTATTTTTAAGGAATATAAAGACATTGATAATCATTATTTTAAGAATTACTACAAATACAGTATTGCATCTGTTGCTTTGTTTAGCAACAGACAAGAACCAGACAAGAATAAATACATCATATTTGAAACATTCATAAAAGCAAAACCTATATTACCTCACAATGACGCTTACATGTACTTTATCCAAGACTTTTACGAAAATGTCCTTTCAGACATAAGTATCGTAAATAGAGATAAAGCAACCTTTGCCATCAACAATGTGGCAAGTAGAGAAAAATTGGACTTAGCGATGAGCCAACATTACTATTTAGCCAATGATCAATTTAGGGAATTCATCATGTTGAACGCCTTACAAGAAGCATATCACAGTACATATTTCAGTTCCCAAAATATCAGATTTATACTAAACTTAATCGCCAATAATTCAAAGTATCCTTCCCATTCGGAAATCGCTAGAAACATTCTACGCGTACAAGAAAAACTTGCTCCTGGTACAAAAGCTCCAAATTTCAGTTGGATTGAGCCAAATGGAGATACTACATCATTGAAAAGTTTAAGAGGCAAATATGTCTATCTCATGTTTTGGGCCTCATGGAATAAACCTAGTATTCAAGAGATGATCGTTGTCCAACAACTTCAAGAAAAATACAAAAAATACGTTGACTTTGTTAGTATATCCTTAGATTACTCCAAAGAAGACTACAATAAATTTGTTGCAGCCAATTCAAAAATATATAACTGGCATTTTGGTCACTATAATGGAGATGCGCAATTACTAGATGATTATTCTATAAGAAATGTGCCTTATTATATTCTTGTAGATATGCAAGGCAACATTGAACAATCTCCTGCTTACAGTCCTTCACCAAATGGCACATACAAATCTATTGACGAAACGTTTCATTACATAAAAGTGAGACTTGAGCCAAAGACTAATGTTAGAATAGGACAAAAATAATTTAGCAAAATTCATAGAATGATGATCCAATATACACATGAAATTGGTTCATCGTTCAATTACCCCACTTTCCTAGCAACCATCAAGCCATCTCTAATAGGCATCAAGACGTTTTCAAACCTTTCATCTTCTTGTATCAAAGCATTGAATTTTTGAAGTATTTGAGTATCCTTATCCTTGGCATTAGCTGGAAAAGCAACTTTCCCACTCCAGAGAACATTATCTGCTATGATATATCCTCCCATTCTCAACTTAGGATACACCTTTTCCAAATAAGTGATATAATTTCCTTTATCCGCATCGATAAACACGAGATCAATCTCTGAATCTATTTGATCTATTATTGCCACCGCATCTCCTACCTCCTGCTGAATTTGATTAGCATAGACAGATGCTTCAAAAAACTTATTTGCAAACTCAACCACTTCAGGGTCAATTTCTATCGTAAGTAATTTACCACCTTCGCACAATCCTTCCGCCAAACACAATGCTGAATATCCTGTATATGTGCCAATCTCAAGAATGAATTTAGGTTGAATCATATTACTCATCATACTTAGCAATCTACCTTGCAAATGTCCAGACAACATCCTTGGCTGCAAAACCTTAATATTGGTTTCTCTATTCAATTTAAAGAGTAATGCATCTTCTTTTGAGGTATGCGCTTCGGCATAATCATCTATTTCTTGTGGTAAAAAATTCATATTAAATATTTAATGTTACAAAGGTAACTGTCTCGAAGTTTTCTTCATTAATAATCCCTGAAGGAAATTGGCTATAATACTTACAATAATTACTAATAATAAATAACTCATAAAAACACTGATGGTATGACGACTTGGGACATCCAAATACTCTACAACAAAACCGTAAATCTTATAAATTGGCCAATGCAATATATAAATAGCATAACTCAAATCGCCCAATTTATCCATCCAATTCCCATTCTTCAATGTGGTATCAATAGCAGCCAATGACAAAATCAGGCATCCGAAAAGCGGTGCAAGTAATCCACTATAATTTTTGTAAAAATAAGGTTGATATAAAACAACTACAGTAATCACCAAAACAATTAGTGCTCTTACCACCTTCATATTTTTTGAAGTTTTCTTAAACAAAGGCAAATACCTATAAAAAACCATTCCCAAGACAAAAGAAGGTAAACTAAAAAATGGATTTAAATGCAAATACAAATCTGTATAAGTAGATTGTAACACGTAAAAGAGCCCTTCCGTTATTACCCAAAAAACGACAGCAAAAATCAAAGTAAATTGTCTACTTCTATCTACTATAAAAATAAAAACTAGAGGAAATATTAAATAAAAAATAAATTCAACGGACAAAGACCAACTAGGCACATTGATGACAGGATAACTCCATATATCAAATGATTGCAAACCAGCGAATGCCAATATCACCCTAAAAACATCAACTTGTCCCACCACATAAATAATGTAACACAGACTCATTATCAGCCCAATATAATACAATGGCAATAAACGTCTTGCTCTCTTTTTATAAAAAACGATGTATTCGCTTATACTACAAAAATCTGCATCTTGATACCTATGATAAAGAACAAAACCACTCAAGACAAAAAATAAGTTGACCATAAAATTACCATTTCCTATCCATTGGTTTAAAACACCATCATTGAATGGTGGCACTTGAATAGCAAAATGATGAAATACAACAACCATTGCTGCAACAAATCGCAACAAATTTAGATAAGGAAAAATAACAACTTTACTATCTTTTTTCAAATTTTGTCTTTGATAAAATGTCTCCATTCTTGTTTTTAACTACAAAAAAATAAATTCCTGACTGTATCTTAGAAATGTCTATGGAGTTGGAAATAATCTTACCTGATAATAAGTCCCTTCCCAATAAATCAATAATTGAGAAAGCGTCACCATGATGGTGTGTATCTAAAAAGATGAAATCCATCGCTGGATTAGGATAAACCTTAAGTCCTTTAATCAGGTCTTTTACTTCGGCAACAATTGGATCTATCTCTATTTTGAAGGTTCTGTTTGTAACAGTTTGACCGGATTCCATTCCTCCACAGATAATCCATTCCGTTTCGCTAATTCTTGCAACTCCTCTTAAATCCATTATTCCAAACGGAGTTCCTAACCCTTCATCATAAAGGTATGTATCATTCTTAAACTGTAAGATTCTTTCTAGTGGCTCAACCCCTGCCCCATTACTATACGCCAATCCGTCATAGTTATAAGCAACACCCGCACCACCAATCCAAAACGCCCTGTTTTCATAATGGGAACAAGCCATTCTATAACCTGCAGCACCTGGATTATCTGAAATCAATGACCAAGTTATTTGTGTTGGATCAGAGGGATTAATTATTCCTATCCTAGTATAATTTTTAGAACTAAAGGAAAAACTACCGCTCACACCTCCATTGTATATAATTGTATCACCTATTATTGTGCCCGAAGCACCAAACGAGGTATAATAACTACTATTAGGCACATTAGTCCCAACTAACCAATTATCAGTGTACGGATTATAAATCTGAACATCAGGTTTGTTACCAGTATTACTCCATCCCGTAATTACATAGATTAAACTATCTCGCCACACACATTGCACTTGGTCATCTATTGGGACAGGTATAGGAGTAACATCGCTTTCATAAGCATCAGTACTAGGATTATAAACATGCACTTTATTGGATGACACTTCACCTCCATTGGCTAGCACATGATAACCTCCAATAATGTATATTTTTCCATTAACGTAACTTGCGCCAACTGCTATTTTGCCCATCGTATCAGGCAATGCAGGAATGGTCTCCCATTCATCATTCTGCACATCATACTTATAACTCCCTAGATTTATGCCACCTTGCGTCTTTGTAGAATCAATACCAGAAAAAGAATACACATAGGCATTATTCCCTACAAATCCTTCCACAACAGCATTATTACTAACTCTTTTAGGCATATTAGACAATTCAGTCCAAGTCCATCCTGTTTGAGCATGCATAAATGACGTTCCGATAAAACAAATAAAAAAAGCAAAGATTATTTTTCTCATAATGCTGCAATTTAGTACTTTTGTCTAAAATTAATTTACAATGTCAGATAAAAATTTTCACGAAAACACAGCAGGAATTGGATATATTTATGTTGGTTTCGTTTTGATTGTGATTTTTGGATTGGTTATCTTCGGATAGACACATCAATTAATATTCATTCTATATGGGCGCTCCATTCAACTCCATCTTTTCATGGTTAATTAAAAAGCGTGTCCATCAGATTGATTTATTCAAAAAACATCCTGTTGAAGTCCAAAATGAATTACTTCTTTCCTTAACCAAGGATGCTAGTCAAACTGAATTTGGCTCCAAGTATAATTTCTCTAAAATTAAGTCATTCAAAGATTTCAAGAGTAATGTCCCTTTGCAATCTTATGACGATATCCTGCCATTTATTGAAAGAATAAAAGCGGGTGAGCAAAACATTCTGTGGCCTACAGAAATCTTATGGTTTGCAAAATCGTCAGGAACAACCAATCAAAGAAGTAAAATCATTCCTGTGAGTAAAGAGTCTCTCCAAGAATGTCATTATAAAGGAGGCAAAGATTTGTTAGGATTGTATTATGCTAACCATCCTCAAACAAGACTTTTCACAGGTAAACACTTAATCATAGGCGGTAGTTCCGAAATCAACTACTTCAATCAAAAATCATATTTTGGTGACCTCTCTGCCATCATAGTAAAAAACCTTCCTTGGTGGTGTGAATGGCGAAGAACCCCAAGCAAAGAAATTGCTTTGATGAGTCAATGGGAAGAAAAATTAGACCAAATGGCTCGTGAAACGGTAAAAGATGACGTGAGGATACTTGCAGGTGTACCATCATGGACGTTAGTGCTTTTGAAAAAAGTTCTGAAACAAGAAAAAACAGACAACATCTTAGACATCTGGCCCAACTTAGAACTATACATGCATGGAGGTGTCAACTTTGAACCTTATAGCAACCAATTCAAAGCCATCATCAAGAGTGATAACATGAACTATGTTCAAACATACAATGCCAGCGAAGGATTCTTTGGCATACAAGATTTGGTGAGAAGTGATGACATGTTGCTCATGCTCGACTACGGTATTTTCTATGAGTTTATTGAACAAGGAGATTGGGACAAAGAACAGCCTGAAACAATAAGCATTGCAGATGTAGAGTTAGGAAAAACTTACGCATTAGTAATCAGCACCAATGCCGGACTATGGAGATATAAACTAGGTGATACAATCACTTTCACCACCTTGTTCCCACACCGAATAAAAGTAGTAGGACGAACCTCTCAATACATTAATGTTTTTGGTGAAGAATTAATGATTGGCAATGTTGAAAAAGCCATAGAAGAAACCTGCAAAACTCTTAAATGTTCTATT
The DNA here is from genome assembly GCA_041583015.1 of Parvicella sp. GTDB lineage: Bacteria > Bacteroidota > Bacteroidia > Flavobacteriales_D > Parvicellaceae > Parvicella. Next base: position 24,682 of record JBFHGR010000028.1, read on the forward strand.
TTAGACTTTACAGTTTGTCCTATTTTTATGTCCACAGAAGATAAAGGTGGCCATCAATGGCTCATTGATTTTGAAAAAGCTCCGGAAAACTTGGAACAATTTATAACGCATCTAGACGTTAATCTTCAAAAATTAAATAGCGACTACAGTGCCAAAAGGACAAATGACCTATCTTTACAGAAACCAACTATCACCGTACTTAAAAATGGTACGTTTTATGAATGGTTAAAACTAAAATCTAAACTTGGCGGACAGAACAAAATACCACGATTACAAAATGATAGAATCTTTGCAGAAGAAATTCTTAGCATTGATGCTAATCGTAATTAATGTAAGTTTCTTTGCGCAAGATTGCGGATTTCTAGCCATTGACATCCAAGGGAACACTTACTCTACCAAGAATAACGAAATCATTAAAGAAAGTGCTAACAATGCAGGTACATTCAGAATAAGTAATAAATTATTGGGAGACATTTTTTCTATAGATGTGAGAAACCCCATGAGACCACTACTTTTTTACAAGGATGTTCAAAAATTGGTCATCACAGATAATACTTTGAGTAAACAAAACCAAAGCGTTATCTCTTTTGAAGAATTAGGTATGTATCAAATCACTGCCGTAGCGAGTAGCAAAATGGACAATGGTATTTGGCTTTATGATCAAGAACTTTTTCAAATTGTAAAAATCAATCAACACATTGATCGTATTATTGAGACCGGGAACCTTAAACAAATTTTAGGCTTAGAAAACCTAGAACCTCTCAAAATGATTGAAGTAGGCGGTTACTTATACTTGCATTGCGCCAATAATGGTATTCTTGTTTTTGACATTTATGGGACCTATTTTAAAACCATTCCTCTATTAAATATTGATACCTGGAACATCTCTAACAACTTTTTATTATACACATCCAAAGGTCAGGCATTTGCCTATCACATTAAAACTTTAGAAATATTAGACTTACAGAAATTAAATAGGTCTAACCCAATTTGGATTGATTTCAAAACTGTTTATTTCTGCAAGGACAATACATTAGTGAAACAAGATTTAAAAATAGACTAACTGTGAAAGAAGGTGCTTTTCAAAGAACATTACGTTTCTTACTTATAATCTTCTTAGCACTTAGCATCAATAGATATTTTGAATATTCATTTGCCTCAGATGCTGAATCCTATCCTTTTAAACATTTTCTGAAATATGAAATTGTTCAACTTGTTTTTACCATTCTATTGGTTTCCCCTTTTCTATTCCTTCGAAAAAGTTATCGCATCTACAAAATCTTACTTATACCATTATGGATTTATTTAGGTTTGGAATTTCTGCATGTGTTGATGTTTCATGGCTACCCAAATTCGGCAACCTATTTTTCTATATTCAGCACCAACACCAATGAATCTGTTGAATTTATAAATGATTACTTTGGGTTAGAAACTTTCTTATACCTTCTACTCTATGCTATTAGTATAGGATTTATTAGTTTCTTTTTGAAAAATATTTTAAAACAGCATGAGCCTTTCGCCAAAATATCTTTCTTTTCTGTAACAATATTTGCTCTAATAGTTTTTACTTACGCCTCTTTTACCAATAGACTTCATCCCATTAAATTAACTGATGTATCTGTAGTGAAATCAATTTCTAGTTATTCAACATACCTTGAAGAGAAAGAAAAATTTATAACAATTGCCAATCAGAACGTAGAATTTAAAAATCTTGAAAGAACTTCTTCTCATGAAAAAATTGAAGTTCACGTCATAGTCATTGGCGAAAGTACCTCTGCCCATCACATGAGTTTATACGGGTATGGGAGAAACACCAATCCTTTACTATCACAACAAGAACTAGTGGTTTTTGAACATGCAAAGAGCCCTAATGCTCATACAGTCCCTGCTTTGGAGAAAGTATTGACATTCAAAAATAAGAACAACAACAACCTAGGAATTGAAAACGGAAGCATCATAGACTTGGCTAATCAAGCTGGCTATGAGACATACTGGATTAGCAATCAAGCATTCAGTGGGGAACACGAAACACCCATTTCTGTAATAGCAAGTAAAGCCAATCACAAAGTATATACCAATGCTACGGGTGGCACTTCCTCCCCTGACGAGTCGTTAATTACCTCCTATGCAAATGCGCTATCCAACAATAAAAGTAAAGTGATATTTGTACATCTTATGGGAACTCACCTTAGTTACAAACAACGATACAGTAAAGATTATGAAGTTTTTAAGGATGACTTCAACTTAGCAAACATGCAATGGAATAACACTCAACAAACTTACATCAATCAATATGACAACGCAGTTTTGTACAATGACTTTGTTGTAAATGAGTTGCTACATTTACTTCAAAAAACTAACTCTCTTGCTACCTTTACTTACTTCTCAGATCATGGGGATGAAGTATATGATTACAGAAATTTTCATGGTCATTCAGATGTCATGCTTTCCAAATACATGTATGATGTGCCGCTGTTAATTTGGTTAAGCAACAATTACAAAGAGAAATATTCCGAGCAACTTACATTCTTGACGCAGAATGCTAACCTCATCTTTAATACTGAGAATTTAATTCACCTATGGAGTGATTTCTTGGATGCACATACGGAATACTATCAACTTAATTTATCACCTATTTCATTTAATTATGAAAGTGACGAGCAATTGGTCTCGTTACCCATTATTAAATATGCAACAAAAGCAAGTCCTGAATTCAAATCAAAAATTTGGTGTCATAGAGTGAATAGCAAAGAAAGATTAAATGATGCTAAATCTATTTTTACTGGTTTTGAAATAGATCTCGTTTTCCAAAAAGAAGGATGGTTTGATGTCAATCATCCACCTGCGGAAAGCATTGGTCTAGCGCTCAAACAACTTCTAACAAGTACTGCAAACCCTTCCCAATATGAATATTGGTTAGATATGAAAAACTTAGATATAACCAATAGTAAAAGCGCAGCCAATGTTTTAAAGAAGATTGCAGTTGAACTAAATTGCACCAACAATTTTATTGTAGAAAGTAATTGCGCTACCTGTCTCAGTCATTTTAATGAATTAGGCTTTAAAACTGCTTACAACATACCATTTCTTCATAAAATGAACGAACAAGAATTGACTACCAACCTTTTAAAAATAGAAAACGAACTTTCCTCTTTTACTCCAAATTATATTTCACAAGAACGAGATGGTTACGCCTTGATAAAAAAACACTTCCCCAATTGTGCTTTAATTTCTTGGGACTTACAAACAGAAGTAAACAATACTACTTCATTTTACAATAGTACAACTTGGGCAAAAAGTGAACCACAACTTAAGGTGTTGTTAGTACGATTTGACAGTAAAGAATGGAGGTAATCTATTATTCTTTTGTTTGACCTATTTGAATAATCTAAGTTGCCTTCAAAAAACTTCCTTCAAAATTAATTTAGACCACATTTTTTTCAACAGTTACTTATTGATTAGAGAATTATTTCTACCTTAGATGTTCTTAAAATTTAGACAAAAATGCACATAGCAGTAGGTGGAAATATAGGCGCGGGTAAAACTACCCTAACAGAATTATTATCAAAGCATTACGGTTGGCAGACTCATTATGAAGATGTTGATACAAATCCTTACTTATTGGATTTTTATGACGACATGCAGAGATGGGCCTTCAACCTACAAGTTTATTATTTGAATAGCCGTTTTACGCAGATCCAAGAGATTAAAGAAAGTACTAAAACAATCATTCAAGATAGAACGATTTATGAAGATGCGTTTATTTTTGCGCCCAATCTTCACTCTATGGGATTGATGACCACAAGAGATTTTGAGAACTATTTCTCTTTATTCAACTTGATGGAATCGTTTATTTCTGCTCCAGATCTATTGATTTATTTAAGAGCAAGTGTACCAAAATTGGTTCAAAACATTCAGAAAAGAGGACGTGAATATGAAGAAAGCATTCGTATTGATTACTTGAAGAGATTGAACGAAAGATATGAAGCATGGATTTCTACTTATGACAAAGGAAGAGTCTTGATCATTGATATCGATGACAACACTTTCAACGAAAACCCAGAAGACTTAGGTAAAATCATTCAAATGATTGATGCTGAATTACACGGATTGTTTTAGAAAAAGAACCAATAATATTTTAAAGAGGGAAATGAATTCACATGATTCATCTCCCTTTTTTTTATTTATTATCAATAAATATTTAACGATAAACGATAAATATTATCTTTGAAACAAATATTCAAAGATGGTTTCCAAAATACCTTTCATTACATCCATAATTTCAATCATACTTTATAAAGTAATTAGTTATTACCTCAATGCTCCGTGGTTAGCTCTTCTTGTTTTCATTATTCCAATAGGCTTGCTCTTGAGCAACTTTGTTTTTAGGAAAAAGTTAAAACATAGAAACTGGTACAACAAGCCTTGGAATAGTTTTCTTGAAACAAGAACCGAGATTATAAATATAGCTATGAATCAAAATCTATTGTTTTCAAAATTAATCGAAGATGCTGAAGTTTCTGGGTATAAACTAATTGATCAGGATCATACTAGCTTTGCACTTCTTTATTCTACTTCAATAAATTTCTGGACATGGGGAGAAAACATATATGTAAAAGTGGAAGAAAAAGACAGCGAGACATCCATCGTAAGTTTTACATCTCTAGTTTTATTTGGTAGTTATTCTTGGAAAAGAAATCAGTCCAATTTTGACAATTATTTCGTTGCATTTGAAAATTCATTGACCATATGAGCGAGATGAAAATTGAAGTTAATATTGATTTATTATTGGTCAAGAAAAAAATGCAATTAAAGGAATTAGCTGAGAAAACAGGTATTTCTATTGTGAACCTATCCATACTTAAAACTGGCAAAGCCAAAGCTATACGATTTACCACACTCATGGCCATTTGCGATGCATTAGATTGCCAACCAGGCGACATTCTTTCATTCTCTAAAGACTAAAGTAGCTATGTTTAACAACAGAAAAAAAAGAAGAGAAGCGCTCATTAATTCGTTTGGCAAACAAAAGGAGGATGGTTTCAATCTCGATTTGATAACCAAATATTTCGAAGGCAAAGACCACGCTAACGTCTTCCAGACGATAAGTAACCAAACCGCACAAGATTTGGACTTGGATGATGTTTTCAAATTTCTAGATAGAACCATAACGCCTATCGGGCAAATGTATCTCTATGATAAATTAAGATCCATAAATCACACAATAGACCACAGTAAGCAAGAAGATCTCATCAAATATTTTGAAGATAATCCTGAAGAATTAACTAAGGCAAGAGTTGTACTTAGCAAAGTAACGCAGCATAAAGCGTATTACCTACCAACGCTTTTTCAAGGTAAGCATATAGATAAACCAAGGTGGTTTTTTGTCATTCCACTTTTGGCTTTTACAATGATACTGTCTTTGGTATTGGGAATTTTTGCATCCAAACTATTACTCATTCCAATTTTATTACTTCCCATTCATTTAGGCATTCATTATTACAATAAGCTAAAAGTCAACATTTACATTGATTCTATACCACAGTTACTAGCCATGAATGCTGTTGCGAAAAAACTATTCTCCATATCAGCAATAAAGCAATCATTTCAAGATAAAAAAGAAGCCATTCAAACCATTGGAACTGTAAAACGAAAGATGAGTGTCTTCAAATTAGAACAAAAAATGGAAAGCGACATGGAAGTCATTTACTGGTTTCTGCTCGAGGTAATCAAAATCACATTCCTACTTGAGCCATTGTTATTATATAGCATGATTGACAAACTCAAGAATAAAAGAAAAGAGATTGAATCAGTATTTACGTTTGTAGGAGAAATAGACTCAACCATTTCCATCATGGGGCTTCGCAAAGAAAACCCAGCCTATACAATTCCAAAAATCACCAACAATCATGAAATCATTGGCACCAAAATCTATCATCCATTAATTGAGGACAGCGTGAGTAATTCATTTACATGCAAAGACAAATCCTTTCTCATTACAGGATCTAACATGTCTGGCAAAACTACTTTTATTAGAACCATAGGCATAAACGTCATCACAGGACTAACACTAAATATTTGCTTTGCTGAAGAGTTTTCATTTCCTAAAATGAAGATTCACTCAATGATTAGAATTGCAGATGATTTAAGTGACAACAGCAGCTATTTCTTTACAGAAGTAAAAGCAATGAAAAACATCATCGATCATTCAGAATCTAATGAGTATTCGTTGATTCTATTGGACGAACTATTCAAAGGCACAAATACCAAGGAGCGAGTTGCCGCAGCCACTTCTATACTCAATTACTTAGCAAAACTAAACACCTTTGTATTTGTCTCTACACATGATTTTGAATTGACTACGCTACTTCAAGACAATTTTGACAACTATCACTTTTCAGAAAAATTGGAGAAAGGTAAACTTTTGTTTGACTACAAACTTACCCCTGGAATACTTAAAGAAACGAACGCTTTAAGAATTCTGGAAATGTATGACTACCCTCAAGAAATTGTAGAAAATGCTAACAAGTTCAATTTAAACAACTAATTAACTGGATGAAACCTTCCTCCATTAGCCGCCAACTCTTTTAACATTGGTCTTGGTGCAAACTTAGGTCCAAACTTAGCAGCATATCCTTCCATTAACTCAACCGTTTCTTTCAATCCAAAAGCATCACAGAACCTAAAAGGACCTCCTGTAAAAGGCAAGAACCCTAATCCAAAAACTGCCCCTAAATCTCCAGGAGTGGGTCCATCTATGATTCCTTCTTCTAAACACATTACCGCTTCATTGATCATCAATAGCAACGGTCTCCAAGTCATGTCTTCATAAGATATTTCTTTCTTAGTAGGATTACCATAGAATTTGTAAGCCTCAGGGTTGGCACCATTTCTTCTACCTTTCTTACCGTCATACTTGTAGAAACCTTTCTTGTTTTTCTTACCTAAATATCCAGCATCAAACATTTTTAGTAATCCTTGTGAAACCACAACTCCCTCACGAGATTTCACCACTTCCGCAATATCTCCGCTCATTACATGCGCACCAACATCAATACCAACTTCATCCATTAATGCTACAGGACCAACAGGCATTCCTTTCTTCTTCATTGCTTTGTCCAACTTCTCCATATCTCCGCCTTCTTCAATCATTAACATGACTTCATTTAAGTAAGGTGCTAAGATTCTATTAGCATAAAACCCAGGGCCATCTTGTACAACAATACACGTTTTACCTTGTCTTACTCCGATATCATAAGTAGTTGCAATTGTCTCCTCTGAAGTGTATTTAGTTTTTACTATTTCCAATAAAGGCATTTTAGGCACTGGAGAAAAATAATGCATTCCAATTACATTCTCAGGCTTTGCTGCATGCTCTGCCATCTCTGTAACAGACAATGCAGAAGTATTCGTTGCAAAGATGTAATCAGCAGGACAGTGTGCTTCTAATTCTTTCATAATGGTCTTTTTCAATCCCATATTTTCTACCACCGCTTCTACCACAATATCTGTATGCTCAAAACTATCATAAGTCAGTCTTTCTCTCAACCTTCCCATTATTTTATCAGCCTCAATGCTCGTAATTTGCTTTCTCTGCAATTTTTTAGACAGTGTTTTCCAGATGGTTTTATTTGCTTCAGTCAATACTTCTTGATTGATATCTTTGATGACAGCATCCATTTTATTCATAATGGAAACTTCCGCAATTCCAGCACCCATAAATCCACCTCCAACTATTCCTATTGTATCAATATGCCTTTGCTTACCTTCGTATGGATTCTTCTTATTGTCTGTCATGTTGAAGAATATTTGACGTAACGCTGCTGATGCAGGAGTCAAAATCAATTCTTCAAAACCTTC
>JBFHGR010000029.1:0-32297 GCA_041583015.1 Parvicella sp.
AGTATGGCTAAGTTTATGGAAGACTGGAAGGATGTACCTTCTGAAAATGCGATAGAAATAAGTTACAAAGAACTATCTGATGCTCCATTGGAAACCATAAAAAAAATTTACGACTCTATTAATCTTGGAGATTTTGAAAATGTAAGACCTGCTCTAGAACAATACATTTACAAAGAAAAGAATTATAAAAAAAATAGTTTCACCGAAATAAGAAATGATTTGTTAGTTCAAATCAATAAAAGGTGGAAATTTGTGTTTGATAAATATGATTACAAAATTACCAATACCTACTGATGATTAGTTACAATGTTTCACCCAATGATTATTTAACCTATCAACTTTACATGGCTTCCAAATCAAAGGAAATCAAGTTTAAAAGAAGAAAGAATTGGCTACTTATACCTATGGTATATCTAATATTTGCAACACTTGCCTACTTTCTTGGCAAACAAAAAAACATTGCATTAACTTTCAGTATTCTGGCTGGGATTTGGTTAATACTCCACCCACTTTACACAAGATGGAATTATAAAGACAAGTTTAAAAAGGCAATAATTAAAAACAACAAAGAGATATTCGGTAAGAAAATCACAATGAGTATTGATGGTCAATTTCTAATTATCAGTGATACCGTTAATTCAAAAAAGCAAAAAATATCAGAAGTAGCATCAATACATGAAATCTCAACTCATATTTTTATTAAGTTAAAAAAGGGATCATCCATTATCATTCCTAAGTCAGAAATTAGTATTTCCAAAGAATTACATGAATTAATGAAAACTATAACTACAATTTCCGGTGTGAAAATTTCCAAAGAATTAAATTGGAAATGGAAATAGTTAATATATAATTCAACATGAAAACCATTCTACTAACAACATTTTTATTATTATCTTTTTCTTTATTAGCGCAAGACAACAAACTATCCTGGTCCAAACCAGAACTAGATTCTGCAAAAACAGCTGACACTTGTCAATTTTTAAATGCTATTGAAAAAGACGCTATCATGTACCTTAATCTGGCACGGTTGTTTCCTCAAAAGTTTGCCAAAATAGAATTATCAGGATATTACGGGACAAAAAAGTATGGTGATTATTTAAAAGATTCTCCCTACATCATTTCTCTACAACAAATGCTAGACACCATCCAACCTATGTCTAGACTTATCCCTGTGGACAGTATGGCTGAAAATGCCAAATGCTTTGCTATAGAAATGGGCGATTCTGGATATACAGGTCATGAAAGAATAAAATGCGCAAAAGAAAAAAAATATGCTGAATGCTGCTCTTTTGGAATGAATACAGGTAAAGATATTATGATGCAAATGCTTATTGATCACAATATAGAATCACTTGGGCATCGTAAAAACTGTTTAAATGTAACTTACACCAAAATTGGTTTGGCCCTGCATACCCATACTGAATGGGGACATTGCTGCGTGATAGAATTAATGAAATAGCAAATACTTTTCACTTCCCCTCAAGTACTCTCATCCTTCCCGCCATAGTAAATTTTATACAATTAATGTTTTTACAACTAAACAAGGTCTATACTAATTTATTTAATTAGTTTTGCAACCAAACTCAAGCAGCAATATATACTGTTTAAACTATAGTTTATAAAATATAAAAATGTCTAAGATTAAGTTTTTATTCGTTGCAATAATTTTATCTGTATGGCAAGGGCATTCACAATGTATTGTTTCTGCTGATTCTGATTACGAAGTAGTAGTTTATCTCAACGCTTATGACGTGTCAGCACCATCAAGTTGTGATTATGGATACAATTACAATATTTATATCAATTATGACATTGAAATAATAGGACCTGATGCGCCTAGTTCTATGTACACCCTACAAGCAAGATTGCATTGTGGTTCTCAAAATTTATTTTTTCAATTACCAAACAATGGAGGATCAGGCTCTTTGTTAACAACAGCTAATCCATGGCGAAATGCAAATGACTGTGCTACTGTAACACCACAGGATTTGAATTGTAATTCATTTACGCTGGAAATACATGGAAACAATATTCCTGACCAAGATATAAACTGCTCCCCTTCTGCCCTTCCAGTTTCCTTAATATATTTCACAGGTGAATTGAATAACTTAAATCAAACGGAATTAAAATGGCAAACTGCTTCAGAAAGTAATTCAAAGGAATTTGTCGTGGAGAGAATGACAGAAGAGCTAATATGGACCGAAATAGGAAAGAAAAATGCTGCTGGAAATTCAAATTCAATTATTGATTACAGTTACACAGACAAAACAATAACTGAGGGAGTTTTTTACTATAGAATAAAACAAATTGATAATGATGGAACTTATGAATATTCCAATATCATCGCAATAGATAATACATTCAAAACTAATGGTATTTTAAGTATCTACCCTAACCCTTCTAATGACATTATAAATGTATCCAATAGTTTTAACTCCAAACATACTATATCGATTTTTAATATTTTAGGTGAAAATGTGACTCATCTGGTTACAACCAAAACCTTTGATAATAATCATTCACAAATTGACATTAGCGCCCTTCCAAAAGGAAGTTACATTGTCTCTTGTAACGCAATCAATAAATCATTCATCAAAAACTAATTGCCTTTGATGCTTTGTAATCACCTTAGCGATAGTAATAAAATATAGTATATGGCAATTTTAAAATCAATCAAACCACAGCATCTCATATATGAACATGCAGAACTTAATATTCTTGTTGCAATACCAACTAAAGATACCCAAAAGATAAAATCATTCTGGAAAAGTAACAAAGGAAAAAGCAACATTCCTACAGATACAATTCAAGGATATCGTTTTGTCCATGATGACGAACAAGAGTCACTGAAAATTGATTTTTCTACACTAGAGGACTTTGAAATTAGATCATTGCAGAAGTACGCATAACCTTTAGTATCAATAATTCGTACACCGTTTTATGAAGCCTACTAATAAAATATTAATGGTGCGCCCTACAAGTTTTGGTTACAATGAAGAAACTGCTGCGTCTAATTCCTTTCAAAACAATTTACCCATCTCTCATTCTGACATTAATACAAATGCTCAAATTGAGTTTGATGCAATGGTTGATTCACTTATAGAAAATGGTATTGACGTATTAGTCATTGAAGATACTCCCTCTCCAATTAAACCAGATGCTATATTTCCTAATAATTGGATTACCACTCACAAAGATGGCTCAATTTACCTATTCCCCATGGCAACAAAAAATCGTCAACCGGAGAAAAGAGAGGATATTATTGCCTTATTAAAAGCAAAACATAAGACAAGTAAAATAGTGGATCTGAGTCACACTGAAGTTGACAACAGATATTTAGAAGGAACTGGTAGTATCGTTTTTGATCACGCTAACAAAACTGCATTTGCCAGTTTATCTCCAAGAACAGAAAAAGACCTTTTCTTATATTACTGTCATGAAATTGGATATAAATCAATTTATTTTCACTCCACAGATGCGTATAATCAAGATATCTACCACACTAATGTTATGATGTGTATAGGTAGAAAATTTGCGGTTATATGCCTAGATAGTATTCAAAATAAAGAAGAAGTTAATCAAATAAGTCATCATTTTTTAGAAAATGGAAAAGAAATCATCACGATAACTAGAGAACAGATGAATCATTTTGCTGGAAATATGATAGAATTAAGAAATAATGAAAATCAGCATTTTATTGTCATGTCTAAAACTGCTTACAACTGCCTATTACCGGAGCAAATCGACAAACTTTCTACTTATGCACACATTCTAAAAATGGAAATTCCTACAATAGAAAAAGTTGGCGGAGGAAGTACTAGATGCATGATTGCGGAAATATTTCTCCCATTAAAATGACAATCCAATATCTTATGTACATTTGCCAGCCAATTTAAAGGTTATGGCATGACTATTATTACTTTTCTTGATTATTTAGGCGTTTTTGTATTTGCTATTAGTGGAATTCTTGCCGCATCCGAAAAACAACTAGACCTTTTTGGTGGTTTCATTATCGCCTTTGTTACTGCGCTTGGTGGCGGAACTTTAAGAGACTTACTTTTAGACACTGAAATAGTTTGGATATCCCAAGTGGAATATCTTTATATTGTTATTGCAGGAGGGTTATTTGCTTTAATCTTCAAAACATTTACAAAACACATAAGAAAAACAATGTTTCTTTTTGATACAATTGGAATAAGTTTATTTACCATTCTTGGTGTTCAGAAAAGTTTAGCAACAGGTGTCCCATTCGAGATTGCAGTTATTTTTGGTGCCGTCACAGCAACTTTTGGTGGTGTGATAAGAGATATTTTGTGTAATGAAATTCCTCTGATATTTAGAAAAGAAATCTATGCTACAGCCTGCATTTCGGGCGCACTCATTTATGTTCTCCTTAATCATTACGAAGTTCCTGAAATTATAAATATAACAATTTCTGGAAGCATTATAATTTCAATTAGAACAGTGGCGGTCATAAAAAAATTAAGGTTACCACTTGTAAATGATAAAATCTAAATAAGACTATTAAATCTTCGCTTTACATTTTATTATAATAAATACAGAAAAAAATCAATAAAACACACGTTAAAGAATTTACCTTTGTTTAAAAGATATTCAAATTTCCCACCAAACAGATGCTAGAGTTGTTATAAATTTGACACCAGAAATGAAATAATAATTGTAAAGGATTAAACTAGTGTAATGTACCAAAAATCATTTAAAAAATGAAAACCGTAGTAATAGACAACTTTGACTCTTTCACCTACAACCTAGTACATTATATTGAAGAAATTTGTGATATAAGACCAACAGTACTGCGTAATAATGCTTTTCAAATAGAAGATTTATCCATTTATGACTGTATTGTTCTTTCCCCAGGCCCTGGATTACCCAAAGACGCAGGTTTACTAATGGAAGTAATAAACCAATATCACAGTTCAAAAGTAATTCTTGGCGTTTGTTTGGGGCACCAAGCCATTTGTGAGTTTTTTGGTGGTCATTTATATAACCTTGAAAAAGTCTATCACGGTATCGACACTTCTATGCAGGTTATATCAGATAAAGTGTTATATGGTGACATGCAAAATTTAACCATAGGCAGATATCATTCTTGGGCTGTTTCAGAAAATCAATTTCCTAATGAATTAGAAATTACAGGTAAGGACGAGTGTGGTGTAATTATGAGTATAAAACACAAAGCACTTCCAATTCATAGTATACAATATCACCCTGAGTCAGTTCTTACTCCAAAAGGAAAAACACTGCTAACTAATTTCTTTTCCCATTATACAAAATAACCATAGTACCTGTTAAAAATAACGCAAAGTGTATAACTACATTTTATAAAAACACACACATCTTTTGATTTTAAGTAACATAGGATTCGAAGGGTCTTATAAATTCAATAAAATCAGTTGCATAACTGATTCATGATTATCAACTATTATCTCTAACAACTAACAAACAAACACCATATATTTTAGTTGTATTTTTACTTTAGTTTATATAACTTTAACTATTGCTAAACTGACACTTAGCCTCAGTATAGTACATTATTCAATCAATCTTTAATTCCAACAATTTAACAACCGCTATTAAAGAATTTCTAGAAGCAATTACACAAAACATCTTTAATAAAAAATCAAAACTCCTCATTTGACAAAAGAGACTCCTACACCCTACACACCACTCATTATCAATATCTTACATCTTCACAAAGTTATTAACACTATGTTAATTTCTTAATAGGATTCCAACCAAAAGCAAGCCTTTAAATTCATAATTTTGACACTAAACCAAGGAACTCTTTAATGAAATTTTTTACAGTTTTTACGCTACTTTTATCTTTACTTTTTTTCAACAACAAAATCATTGCCTCACATGTAATTGGTGGCAACATTGGCTATGAATACATTGGACCAGCATCAGGAGGTCATGAATACAAAATCCTATACACCTTATATGTTGATTGTGGATCTGGTTCGGCAGTACCAAACCCTCCACCTTCCGCTAATATTGGCATTTACACACATGACGTTCAAAACAACCCTATGGGTGGATCTGACAAATTAAGATATGAACTTTTAAATATCAATAGAATTAGCAACACATTAATCGAACCTAACCTCCCTGGAGGATGCTCAGTAGGAGGCGCAACATGCATCAGAGAGGGTAAATATGAAGGCACAATCATTCTGCCGACCAACTTTACAGGATACCACTTATTTGCAGATGAATGCTGCAGAAACGCATCAGTTATCAATGTAAACAACCCCATTAATGAAGGTACTGGGTTTCATGCATACATTCCACCCCCACTACTTCCAAACAGCAGCCCAGTATTTACCGACCTTCCAATACCATTCCTTTGCATCAATGATACTACCTCTATTTTAAACTCTGCTTATGATCCAGATGGTGATTTATTAGTCTTTTCTTTTGTAGACCCTTTTAAAGGCTTTGGTTCGCAAGGTAACTACCCTAACCCACCTGCCACGCTAACTTGGCCTCTCACCCCTAACACACCAGCCGCAGGTTACGACTTTGTTTCACAACCTTTTGGCCCTGGAGGATACAGTTTTATAAGTTCTTCTACTGGACTAACTCAATACAAACCAACGTCCAATGGCAACTATGCTGTTTGTGTTGAAATTAAAGAATATAGAAATGGAAATTTAATAGGAATATCAAGAAGAGATTTATTACTTCTCGCTATCACATGCCCTGTAAATCCAGCACCAAACGTTGATCCAACAGCAGGAACCACAAATACCGTTTTTTCTGTTGAAGAAGGAGAAACATTATGTTTTGATTTTGGTTTTGACGACCCAAACAACGACTCCCTTTACTTAAATGTCAATGGGACGATTTTTGACAATACTATTGTCAATCCAAACGCCACAGTTACTTCCCCCGTAGGAGGCATTGGAAACGTTGCAACAGAATTTTGCTGGACAACAGGTTGCGGACAAGCCTCAGTAATACCCTACCAATTTCAAGTTTCTGCCTCTGATAGAGGTTGCCCTCCAAAAACCACAAATGAAGTATATCAAATTACAGTTACTGAACCAGCCCCTCCTTCCATAATTAATGGTGATACTGAGATTTGCCCAGACATTATAACCAATTACAGTACAACAGCTATTGCAAACACCACCTACAATTGGGATATAACCAATGGTTCAATAGTTTCAAACAACGGAGACAATGTAGATGTTGTGTGGGATAATCCTGGTACCGGTAGCATCTCAGTAAACGGCATCAATCAATTTGGATGCCCATCACAACCGATAACACTTGACGTAACTGTTTTATTCGCGCCAACTGTCGAACTTGGCAACGATACAATCATTTGCTATGGAGACACTTTAATTATTCCCGGCACAACGAATGCCAACCCTGGATATACTCTTACTTGGAACCCTACCACAAGCATGATTAACAGCAATAGCATAACTCCTTCAGTTTTCCCAACAACCGCAACGGATTACGTCTTGAACATTAACGCTGGCTTCTCATGTTTGGGCTCTGACACTATCAAAATAACCATAAGCGAACCAACATTATTAGCAAGCATCGATGACACAATTTGCGCTGGAGACAGCACAATGATTTCCGCTACCGTTTCAGGATCTGCGGTTGGAGGCGAATATCTCTGGACACCAAATAGTTCACTGGATATTGATACAAACTTAACAGTAATGGCTAGCCCAAGTGTAACTACAGATTATATAATCGAAGTAACCGACACTGTTGGTTGCGTCATAACAGACACCGTTTCTGTTATAGTTGAACCAGGTTTTACTCTTAACACCTCCAATGACACAACTATTTGCCAAAATCAATGTTTCAACCTTTATGCAACTGGCGCTACCACCTACGCATGGGTTTCAGACGCTACCATTGGTGACACTTCGTTAGCCAATCAAACTGTCTGCCCTACTTCAAATATTGACTATAAAGTTTATGGCTTTTTAGGAGTGTGCATGGACAGCACCACAATAAATGTAATAGTAAACCCGCTCCCAATCATCGAAGCAGGTCCTAATATTGACTTATGTCTTGGAGACACAACTCAACTCAATGCATCCGGTGCTATTGATTATACCTGGTCGCCTAATGTCAATATTTCTGCATTAAACATCGCCAATCCTTTAGCGTCACCAAATGACACTACAGAATATTTTGTAACAGGTGTAGATGCAAATGGATGTATCAATATTGATTCATTAACCGTATTCTTACATAATATTCCTGACATTGACGCAGGAGAAGATATCTGGCTTTGTCCTGGTGATGTCGGCAACATGTTAGCAACATCAACTTTTGTAGGAAACTACTCTTGGCTACCAAGTGTAGATTTATCCGACCCTAACATTCCCAATCCTATTGCATCACCTACTGATACAATTGAGTACAATGTCACTTTTACGGATGCTTTCAACTGCTTCAACAGTGATACAGTAATTGTTTATGTTAGCCCTAGCGTCCCCACTGATGCAGGAGCAGACACTACTATTTGTGAAGGAGATACCATAAGTATTGGAGGTAATCCTACAGCATTTGGAGGAACTACTTACTCATGGACTCCAGCCAACCTCGTGGATGATGCCACTGCTTCAAATCCACTAGCCTTTCCAACTGTAACTACTTGGTTTTATGTGGCTACAGGAAATGACACTTGTGTGGGAATTGATTCTGTACTGATCACCGTAAATGCATTGCCTAACGTTAGTGCAGGTGCAGACTTTGCTATTTGTATCAATGACACAGCTAACCTAACAGCTACCGGAGCTTTAGATTACCTATGGAACGCTTCCACCACTTTAGACAATAACACTATAGCTAATCCAAATATCTTTCCAACTACAACAACAAATTACGAAGTAATGGGAACAGACGCATTAGGTTGTGTAAATTGGGACACCATAAGCATTACTGTAAACAATCTACCTGTTGTTGATGCCGGAATAGACACATCATTATGTATTAATGATACCATTCAATTAGCAGCAACTGGTGCATTAAATTATACATGGACACCTGTTTCGTTTATACAAAATGAAAATACAAGTTCCCCGAATGTTTTCCCGGAGACTACTATGTATTACTATGTTGAAGGAACTGATGTAAACACATGCACCAACATTGACTCTATTCAAGTTACGGTCAACGATTTACCTGCAATAAATGCAGGGAATGATGCCGCAATTTGCGTTGGAGACTCTATTCAACTTGAAGCAACAGGCGCCATTATTTACAACTGGACCAATGGCACTAATCTTAATGACACAACCGTTAATAATCCATATGCTAGCAACACATTAGACGAAACATTTATTGTCATTGGAGAAGATGTAAATGGATGCATCAATTCTGACTCAGTGGAAATAACTGTAAATTCTTTACCAATAATAGATGCAGGATTAAACGTACAAATCTGTATCAATGATTCAACACAACTAATCGCAACTGGTGCTGTAGATTACACCTGGAATAATGGCTCATCTCTTTCTGACGATGCTATTAGTAATCCAATTGCCTACCCAACAGACACAACAAAATATATAGTGACAGGAACTGATGCAAATAACTGCGCAAACATAGACTCTGTAATTGTAGTTGTGAATCCATTACCTATAGTAAATGCAGGAATAGACACTAGTTTATGTATAAACGATAGTATAATATTATCTGGTACGGGAGCAGCAATTAATTCTTGGTCACCAATTTCAAACATGGACGATGAGAATACATTGACACCGACTATCTTCCCTACTTCAACTGGATATTTTGTCTTGACAACTACTGACTCTAACAGTTGCAGCAATAGTGACTCAGCACTTGTTACAGTAAATTTGCTACCTCCTGTTAATTTAGGTCCTGATGTTGACATGTGCATAGGTGACAGCATTCAATTAATGGCAACTGGAGCACTAATTTACAATTGGACCGATGGTACCAACCTAAACGACACTACGATAAACAATCCTTACGCGAGTAACTTAACTGATGACACTTTTATTGTAATTGGAGAAGACATAAACGGATGTGTAAATTCAGACACAATAGACGTTATAATTAATGCCTTACCGATTGTTAGCGCTGGAAGTGATGTTCAAATTTGTATCGGAGACTCAACCACCCTTAGTGCAAATGGCGCTGTGGACTATTTATGGGACAACAGTGCAACATTATCTTTAGACAATATATCAAACCCAATTGCTTTCCCAACTGACACTACACAATACATAGTAATTGGAACAGATGTAAATAATTGTATTAATACCGATTCAGTAATTGTAACAGTAAACCCATTACCCATTATTGATGCAGGCCAAGATCAAGACATTTGCAAAGGAGATATCACAACACTAACAGTTACTGGTGCAAACACTTATATTTGGAGTCCTAGTAACTCATTGGATAATGTCAACATTTCTAATCCAAATGCAAATCCCGACACAACTCAGACATACATCGTAGTAGCAACAGACACCAATCTTTGCATAAACTACGATTCTGTTACTATCAATGTTTTCAGAATTAACACAATTCCAGATACAGCAGTCTGTCTTGGAGATTCTGTACAATTAGATGTTTTTGGAAGCCCGGGAAATGTCTACAATTGGACTCCAAACCTTGCATTATCTGACAATACCATTCCTAATCCTTGGGCTAAACCAACTTCAACCACTACATACATCGTAAGTGTTGCAGACAACGCTGGATGTAACGACCAAGCAGAAGTAGAAATTACTATACTAACAATTCCAACTACATCATTTACATACGAGGTGGAACCAGCATGTGAAGGTATTTACGTTGAATTAACAAACACATCGACCGATGCCGATACATATATCTGGACATTCAACAATGACTCTACAACAACAGAAGAGCATCCTTCCGTGATTTTTGAATATGGAAATGAGTATATTATTTCATTAGAAGGAACCAATAACAATGGTTGTTTCACAAACATCTCTACAATAGACTTAGCCGAAACATTTGATGCATATTACTCCATCCGCATCCCCAATGTTTTCACCCCCAACGGTGATGGTAAAAATGACATATTCTCTGTTGAAATCCCAGGTAAATTAGCATCTTGTTTAGACTTAAAGATCTACAATAGATGGGGACAATTAATTTACAAATCCTACGGAAATGTAGTTAGTTGGGATGGACATACACCAGATGGTGCTCATGTCCCAGAAGGTTCGTATTTTTACACAATTGATATAAAAGAAAAAACATACAAAGGACATATTAATATTTTTAGATAATGAGAATAATAACTTCAATAGCACTATTTGCAATTACCACAGCCATCAGTGCTCAATTCAATACAAAATATGAATACCTTTCAATGAATCCCGCTATAGGATTAGGTATTGGCTCCACAAATTATTTTGGAGAACTCAACAGTATTGAAGAACTTTCTGCTGCAAAAACATCAACATTTGGAGGTCATATTTTCTACATGCACCCATTGTCACCTTCAGTTTTTGGAAAAGCAAGTCTAAACTTCAACAAAATAAGCCATTGGGGAATAGACAGTTCCAATGTACACAACTTCTCTACACAAATGTACGGAGGTGATATTGGCGCCTTTTATAGACTTGATAATGACATCATTTTTGACCAACAAAAACCATTAACAGTATTTGTGGGTGGTGGAATTGGATTTGCTGCCTTTAGTGCCAAAGAAGATTTAACCAACGAAAATGGAGAGCATTACAACTATTGGTCTGATGGCACCATTAGAAACATCGCTGAAGAAGATCTGAATGCTGATGCCGCTATTAAAATGAGTAGAGATTATAACTACGAAACCGAAATCAACACTGATAAAAATGCTTTTCCATACATATACCTGGAAGGTGGATTTGGATTGAAAATAACTCATAATCTTGTGGCAAACCTTAGTTACAAACACTCAATATCATTTACCGATGAATTGGACGGAATTAGTACAGACAATAAAAAAGATAGGTTTGATTATTTCAATATTTCTATGGCTTGGAGTTTTGGACAACCTTATAGAACTGCTGACGAAATATTAAGAGATAAAGAAGCGGAAACCATAGACATGAGTGACTTAGATGGAGATGGCATAACAGATCTATATGATTTATGCGCTAAAACGCCCTATGGATGGGAAGTAGACACTGATGGCTGTCCATTAGATACAGACGGAGATAGAGTTCCAGATAAACTAGACAAAGAACCTAATACAGCCAAAGATGCTGTAGTAAATGAAGATGGCGAAACCTTAACAGAAGAAGAAATAGAAGTTTTATACCTTCTTCAAACTGGACAAATTGGCGGCCACGAAAAATTGAAAGAGTGGAAAGAAAAATACCCTAAAATGTTTAGCAAATATTATAGCGGAAGCGCCACTTCTACTAACAAATCTGAAAGTCAAGAGTAAATTTTTTAAAAAAAGTTTGTTCCCTTTTTATTTTTCTACATTACACTTTATGAATTAATACAACTCTTATAAGTTGAAGGAACAAGCAAGCAAGATAAAAGTTACTGAAAAGCACCTCATTGAGGCAGCCAAACTTAATCCTGCTCGCTTTGCTCCTATTTACGATTTCTACTATAAGCAAATCTTTATTTTTATTTTCAAGAAGGTTAGAGACGAAGAACTAACTGCAGATATTACATCGAGGGTTTTCTTAAAAGCACTTTTAAACTTAAGCAAGTATGAAGATAGAGGATTTCCTTTTTCATCTTGGTTGTACCGCATTGCTGCCAACGAGGTAAACATGCACTACAGAAAGATCAATAAGAAACAAGAAGTAGAATTAAACGAAAACGACCTCAGAACCTTAATGGATGAGGTAAGTCATAGTAATTCTGATGAACAATTGGAACTTGTGATAAATGGATTGAATCAATTACCTTTGGAACAGATGGATTTGATTGATATGCGCTTTTTTGAAAAACGGTCTTTTAGAGAAATTGGAGAGATTACAGGGACTACAGAAGGAAATGCAAAAATAAAAGTATACCGAGCATTAGATAAATTAAAGAAAATTATACTATCTAAAAGTTAATGAGAGAGTACAAATTAAATAAGGACAAAAAAGATACTTTGCCATCAGACGAAGTCATCAACAAACACAAGAGTTTTAGCGACTTGCGTGCTTCGTATGACGATGTGGTAAAGCGTCCGCGTGAACCTTTGTACAAGAATAGAAAACTGTTTTTATTCTTACTTCTTGTTGGTTTAACTATTTGGATGATGTATGAATATGCAGAAGATAAAAATGACAATGATTTAGACAACACAGAAGAGGTGATCAATCCTTAGTTAATTTATTAACTATTAAATCTAATCTCAGTAAGATTACACCATCAATATATCTCAATTTTCGGAATCCTAACAATAACAACGGTCCCAGTTGGGTCAACCAAATCCACCACTTCAAAAGACTTGTAATTGTGCTCCGTATTAAGCATTGCTAATCTTTCTTGTGTTAAAACTAATGCCGTAGACTTATGATAAGATGACTTCTGATGTCTTATTTCACTAGCAACCGCTCTTCCTCTTCCATTATCAATCACTTTACACTCTATGTAATCATCGTATAATTCAAATGAAATGGTGATTTTACCTTGGTAATCTATTTCTCTTAGACCGTGAACGATAGAATTCTCTGCGAATGGCTGTAGAATCAAAGGTGGAATTCCATAAACATCTGTTGTTATCTTTTCATCTACCTTGAATTCATACTCAAACGGGACATCTCCACTTAGTTTTTCTAAGTTTAAATAACTCTCCAACGCTTCTATTTCATCCTGTAGAGAAATAAACGAATGTCTACTGTTATCCAAAATCTTACGCATCAACTTGCTAAATTTAGCCAAATAATACCTTGCTTGTTTATTATCATTTTTTGCTATCAATGCTTGAACTGTATTCATGGCGTTGAAAATGAAATGCGGATTCATTTGAAGTCTCAATGTTTTTTGTTCCAGTTCCAACATATTTCTTTCCACTTTTAAACGCTCTTTTTCTTCCTTGTTTCTTCTTCTATATCTTCTAAAAATCAAAAGCACAAAGAACAATATCAACCCCACACCAAAACTAAATACTAAAGCAGCAAACCAAAATGTTTTCCAATACGGAGTATCAACTTCTATAAAAACAATCAATTCTTCCGACCAAACACCATCTTCATTTACTCCTTTAACTACAAACTCATAACTGCCTGAAGGTAAGTTGCTATATGTCGCCTCTTTTCTTGAGTTAATAGGAGACCAATCCGAATCAAAACCAACCAATTGATATTGAAATTGAACCTTTTCAGGATTGATTAAATTATTAGCATTAAAATGAAAACTCAAATGATTCTGAGTATGACTTAAGTGTAACGCTTTATCTATTTCAAACCATGGTTTAATCTCATCTTTTAATGGTGTATTCAAAATACTCTCATAAAAAATACTGATATCTTCTAGATATACAATTGGAGCAATTTTGTTTTTAAAACTTGTCGAAGAACTATATTTATTTAACCCATCCAATGTACCCAACCAAACGGAACCTTGTTGATCTACAGTAGCGGCATTAGAACATGTCTCCCCACCTAAAAACCCTTCATTCTTGGCAAAATGTTTTATAAATAGAATATCATTTGTTTTATTTAAAGCAATTTCGTCTACTCCAGAACCCGCTCCTGCCCATACATGCCCTTGTCCATCCACTTTAATAAGATATACATTGCTATTATTTAGTCCATCCTCTATTCCAATATTTCTAAAATTAACAAACTGATCATTCAAATTTCCAAAGAAAACTCCATTACCTTCTGTTGCCAACCATATTCTATCTTGCATATCAAAGTCAATAGACTTAACAGGAGACTTTACGAGATCCCTATCCGTTTCAGAAGCAAAAATATTATCATCCAAAAAATATCCAACATGCCCAGATTGACATCCAAACCAAACCTTATTGTCTTTATCAACCTTGATGCAATTGATTCTATCATCAGGTAAACCGTTATGATTACTAAAGTCCTTAATAGAAAAATTAAACTTACCAGCAATTGTATCATAATTTATTTTAGAAACACCACTTACAGTTGCAATCCAAATATTCCCTTGTTGATCTTGAGTTATTTCTCTTATCCAATTATCTGCTAAGCCATCATCTCCGTTTATATTGATATACTCATTTTTGAAATTAGCATATACTCCACTTCCTTCTGTTCCAATCCATAGTACACCTTTATTATCTTCAAATAATGCTTTGCATTTTACATCTTTAAAACCATTGCTTCCATCAAAAACTTTGATACTATCTTCCCATACTTTAGTAAAACCATTATTATTGGTAGAAGTCCAAACTCCACCATCAGATGACTTTGCCAAAGCATAAAACATATTTCCTTTGAAACCATTGGACTTATTGTAATGCTCAAAAACAGGCGTAAACATTCTATTTAAACCACCTCCAGAAGTACCAATCCAAATATTCCCCCAATTGTCTTGTTTGATAACTCTAGTGTGGTTAGTAGAAAGTCCATCTGTGGTATTGAGGTAACTTATTTTATTAGAGTTTGTATTGATTTTTACAACACCATTGTTGTGAGTAGCCAACCAAACCTGGTCTTTATTATCCACAAAAACATCATTAATGATTTCCTTGTCACTTCCTACTACATACCATTGACCATTGATTTTGGTATTCAGTCCACCTCCATATGTACCCACTAGCAAATGACCATTCACCTCTTTGATGCATCTTATTTTATTAGAAGTCAATCCATCTTTATGAGAAGTATGCTTGTATCCATTTTCATTTATCTCAAAAAGTCCATCATCATTTCCAGACCAAAGTGTGCCTTTGCTATCTACAAACAAACAACTCACATCAATCTCTAGCACTGCATTTTCCTTGGAGTATGAACGCCATTGTTCATTTTCTAAAAAATAAAGTCCAATATTTGTCGCTACCCATACTCTACCCTTATCATCTTGAATAATAGATGATACAACAAAACTCTTTTCTGGTTCAAGGCCTACCTTATTAAACTCAATTCCGTTATACGTGTACAATCCTTTACCAGTTCCAATCCAAATTAACCTTTCAGAATCTTGATAAAGGGCAAAAATCTTATCATCTGCTAAGCCATCTTTATGATTAAACACTTTAAATTTAGCCCCATCAAAGACAGAAACGCCTCCACCTTTTGTTCCCACCCAAACACTATTATTGTGATCCATTAAAATGGCATAAACTTGTGACTGTGGCAAACCTTCTTCAACTGAAAATACTTGAAACTGACTTGTTTGCCCCCAAACAGAAGTAATCAGCGTTAGCCAAATCAAAATAGATATTAAAAATACGTGTTTCACTTATGGTGTTAAAAATACAATCTTATATCCTTGTTTGAAACTATTTTTGCTTAAACGCATGAGAAAACTTAATATTGGTATGGAATAAGCATTTTAACGTTTTGAAGAGGTACGTAGATTACATAAGGGATATAATTATCATTTTCAGCGATGATGATGTCAAGGAGTTCAAAAACTTCATTCAGCGGCAGCGATCCAAAAAAGAACGAATGGATCTTAAATTATTTGAACTCTTACGTAAAGATGAAAATCTAAAACCTTCTCAGATTTGCACTACCCTTTACGGCCATTCTAAAAACATGAACGCATATCATTCTGTAAGAAAGAGACTACTTAAGCAATTAATGGAGTTTATCGTCTTAAAAAGAATGGAAGTAGATACTACATCTGCGTCTTCAATTATGGGACTATTGAGTGTGTCTCATTTCTTATTTGAAAACAACCAATCTGATACTGCTTGGTTTTACTTGCTTAAATGCGAGGAAATAGCATTAAAAAATGAACAGTTTGATCTATTGGACAATGTGTATAATGCACAAATAGCCCATGCTAATGAAGAAAATGCTCCTTCAATCAATGGGATTATTGCTAATTGGAAAAAAAACAAAGAATTAGCAGATCAAGATGAAAGAGCCAATGTAGCCAAGATGCTCATTAAAATAAACTTAGATAAAAAAATAAAAGAAGATGAAAACATTGATATCAATAAAGAAATAAATGATGTTCTAGAAGAATACAACCTCAATGACGTAGTTTTTGAACGACCAAGATTATTATACAATTTTTTAAGTATTGTCAGGAGTTCCGTTCTTACATCAAAAGACTATGTTTCCTTTCAACCAATTGTGATGGATCTTTATCATGAGATGTATAACAAAGGATTATTTCAAAAAAAAGATCACTTCTACAAATTATCCATCGAGTATATGATTTGTCACGTGCTTTATAGAAGCAGACATTTTAAATCATGCTTGGAATATCTTGAAATTTTCAAAGAAAGCATTTTAGCTTACAACAAATCACATTATCAATTATTCTGGTCTAAATACGTGTTAATTTATGCTGCGGCCAAAAGTTATAATGGTGACCATAATACTTCAGTAGAAATATTAACCGAAGAGTTAAATAAAATTAAAAAACAAGAACAACCTGAAGCATTAGACATGAGGTTAAACCTTGCTGTATACCAATTTCAACAAGAAAACTACTCTGACACTATTCATACGATGCTAGCATTTGAACATTCTGATAGTTGGTACGTGAAGAAAATGGGTAAAGAATGGGTAATGCGAAAAAACCTCATTGACCTGCTTACTCAATACGAAAAAGGTAATATAGAAATAGCCATGAATAGGATTGCTTCCTTCAAAAAAAATAACAAAGCAATTCTTAATTTGCCAATGTACCAAAGAATAAAAACATTCTTAGGATTTGTTCAGGACTGCATAGATAAACCGTATTGGGTAGCCTCACAAGATTATTATGATTATGTAGACAACACCCTAGAGAGATGGCCTGTAGAAAAAGAAGACTTGCAAGCAATGGCTTTTTATTGTTGGCTAAAGTCAAAGATGATTAAAAGGAGTTATTATAACGTTTTGGTAGAAACAGTAAATGAATAATAAACAGATGAAAAACCCATGGAAAATATTAAGTAGCAAAAGTAAGTATAAGACTCCATGGATAGAAGTGGTGCATCATGACGTGATTACTCCAGGTGGTAGCAACGGAATTTACGGTTGTGTGAATTTTCAAAACTTAGCCGTAGGAGTGATTACTTTAGATGAAGATTACAACACTTGGTTAGTTGGACAATTTCGCTTTCCACTGCAAAAGTATACTTGGGAAATTCCAGAAGGAGGTTGCCCCTTAGATGAACTGCCACTTGACGCTGCAAAACGAGAGTTAAAAGAAGAAGTTGGTCTCACTGCCAAAGATTGGAAATTAATCCAAGAAATGGATCTGAGTAACTCAGCTACAGATGAAGTTTCTTTCACATATTTGGCAAGAGATATTACCATTGGAGAACCTTGTCAAGATGAAAATGAGGATATTACTATAAAGAAATTATCGTTCATGGAAGTTTACCAAATGGTTTTGAATGGAGAAATAAGAGACGCAATTAGTGTTGCGGGTATTTTAAAAGTAAAGCAAATGTTAGATGATAAAATTATCTAGTTTAGGCATACTAATTCTCCTAATTATTGCATGCAAGGAAAATTACAAACCTCGTTTTCCGATACCCAAAGATGCTGCAATTACTTACAATATAATTCAAGATAGTTTGGTTAATTATCATACCGAACTAACTCCTCCTAAAAAGGGAGATTGGCTAACTGACCATCCAGAAAAAGGACAAACCTTTAAAGAGTATATACATCAAAAACCTATTTCTGAAACAGAAAATAGAACGAAATTATATTTGGCAATTCTAAGTACAATGGATTCTACCCAAATGAGTATCGTGACAAAAACTAAAGCGTATCTCTCTATTTTCTATGATTGTGAAACGGAATTAATAACTCTAGATGTAGATTATTCATCAATCCCTAATAAATATTATCGATACAATGAAAATGAAGAAATTCAAGTTTTAACAGACTTTTTTCTAAAGCAAATACTTATCGACAATTTACCAAGTGATGCTTTTGCAATGATTGGCTGCACTACATACGACATATTTCCAGATCCTCAATGGAATTTTGTGTTTGGTCAAGCCTCCCTCCAAAAAAGAGTTGGTGTTTGGAGCATGAATAGATTGGGTGCACCTAAAGAACTTCCTGAAACGATAGAGAAAACGGTTTTAAGAAATCTAAAAATTGCATCTCATGAAACTGGGCACATGTTATCTATGAAGCATTGTATATACTACGACTGCATTATGAATGGTAGCGCACAAATTACCGAAACAGATAATAAACCTGTTTACCTTTGCCCAATTTGTCTTGGAAAAATTAATTATAATAGGCAGTTTACCCTTCAAGAAAGGTTTAAAAAATTAGATGCTTTTTGGAATGATAATCAACTTTCCATTTATCATCAATACTATGAGAAAGTAGCCCGTATTAAAATATAAATTAATATTTCACCATTAGTTAATAGTTTTATTTCTCTCCGGTTTAACCAAAGTTTCAAACACTTTGATACCTAACCTACATTCTAGATTTAAAATTAGTATATCTCCCATTGTATTGCAAGCCAGGAACCTATCATCCTTATAGAAGTCTGCTAACTCTTCTTTGAGAATATTTACATTTTCCACAGTAGATATCTTGTCATTCCTCATTCTTCTTAAGATACTCTTTGTTCTTTGCTTTGCTGCTAAGAATCTCTTTTTTAAAGCAGCATGTTCCTGCTTTACATATTGCTCTGCTGTCTCTTTAGACATCACCTCTGTAGCAAGATTTACTAAACTAATGTTATCCTTATAATATTGAGGCAAATACATACTTCTTCTTCCTTCGTAACTTTGCTGATCAAAATCCATTGCTCTCAATCTGTATTGAATATTATCAAAATCTTGATTAATTTCTACCACAAAATTATAAGCACGCATATCTCCAAGCAACCGTACAAAGCAACGCTCATTAAACTTGACAAATTCCTTTGCTAACCTTACCCTACTCTCTATCTTATGCCCTTCATTTCTTTGTATAAACTGATCACACGGAACACCCACTACATGCTCTTCCACCAACGTATTTTGATCTACCAAGTAGGTCATTTTATTAGGTGAAAAAATATCTTCTAATTCTAAACCATATACCCTAGAAGCGTCTGCTCTTTTAATATAAAAATAATCGTGATTATCATTTACCTCATTTACAATTTTTATCCTAAATGGCTTGGAGTTTCCGTATGTACAAAAATCAATACTTCCAACCTTTAAATATACTAACGGACTTCCTCCTGAAGATAATGTTTGATACAAGTTGATTAGTTCTCTGTTAATATTTTCAATTTCATGTTGATCAAAAAGTACCGCATTCCAAAGTGTATCCACTCCATCTTTATCTATAATTGGAATTAAATCCCTATATCTTAATAAATCAGAATAGTTAATTGGCAATGTAGCCCATCTTGAATACAAAATTAAATGATCCTTAAGCGGTTTTTTAATTTTATAAAACGGTTTTTTATATTCAATTTCGTTGAATTCCATAATCGCAAATCAATAGTGTGTGAATATAAACAATTTGATTCACCACCAAAAACTAAAAGGATAAATAGTTAGATTTGTATTTGAACACTAAAGCATCAAAAATGGCATTAAACATAGTTCTAATAGAACCAGAAATCCCCAATAACACAGGAAATATTGGAAGATTAAGTTTGGCAACAGGTGCTAACCTACATTTAGTCAAACCTTTTGGATTTGAATTATCCGATGCAAGACTTAAGCGCGCAGGCCTTGACTACTGGAAGCATATCAATGTCATTTACTACGATAATGTAAATGAGTTTTTTGACAAAAACGCAGATAAAAAAATGGCTTTTCTATCAAGTCATGGTGAGAAAAGTTATTGGGATATTCCATATGAAGAGGATATGTTTTTAATTTTCGGAAAAGAATCAGTGGGATTAGCTGCAAGTATCACAGAAAAATACCCTGACCAATTATATAAAATCCCTTTGCAAAGCGAACACATAAGAAGTATCAACCTTGCCAATGCGGTAGCAGTTACAGTATATGAAGGATTAAGAAATTTAAACAAAAACTGCAGATGCTAATTAGACCAATTCAAATTTCTGATAATCAATCATTGTTTAAAATGATTAGAGCTGTTTTTATAGAATTTGCTGCTCCTCAAGAAGGGACAGTTTATAGCGATCCAACTACAGCCAATTTATATCAGCTATTCCAAAGAGCAAATGCTTTTTGCTATGTAGTGGAAGAAAATGGGGAAATTCAAGGATGCTGTGGTATTTACCCAACTGAAGGGTTACCAGAAGGCTGTACGGAATTGGTGAAATTCTATTTACCACAAACAGCAAGAGGCAAAGGATATGGGAAAGCATTAATGAAAAAGTGTGAAATCAAAGCTATTAACATTGGATACACTCAAATTTACATTGAATCTCTCCCCCACTTTGATAAAGCTGTGAGTATTTATAAAAAAAATGGGTATAGCCAATTGGATTCCCCGCTAGGAAATTCGGGACACTTTGGATGCAACATTTGGATGGTTAAGAACTTAAAAAATTAATACCTTTAAAAACTCTTGAAAAACCAACCTAAAATAGTAATTGATTTAGATAGGATGAAATATCCTAACACTGGTATGTACAACTATTGCGAAAATTTATTCCTACATTTTTCCAATGACAGTGATTTGGACTGTTATTTTTATGCACATCCACAAACTAGTATTCCGAAAGAGAAAAAAATAACTATCAAACCTTTGGATAGGTTTTATCTAAAAGCACCTGCCGATATAAAACTTTGGCATACCACAAGTCAACTTTCAGACAGAATTCCTAAAGGAAAAGTAAAATTAGTACTAACCATTCATGATCTGAATTTTCTATATGGTAGTAAACCTCAATGGAAAAAGGACCGAGAATTGAAAAAAATTCAAAAGAAAATAGATCGCGCTGATTATATAACATGTATTTCAAAATTTACATTAAATGATGTGACAAAGCATTTGAAACTCGGAAATACTCCAGTAAAAGTAATTCATAATGGAGTTACGTTAAATCAATTTCCTGAATTCGAAACACCGAAATTCAAACCTGTTCATTCATTTTTATTCTCATTAGGAGTAATAGCAGAAAAGAAAAACATTCATGTTTTGATTCCAATGCTCAAATACTTAGAACAAGATCTGGTTATTGCTGGCTTAGAAGCAGACAGCAACTATAGAGAAAAATTACAAGAATTAGTTTTAACTAATAATTTGGAACAAAGGGTTCATTTTATTGGAGAAATCTCCGAAGCCGAAAAGTTTTGGTATTTGAACAACTGTGAAGGATTTGTTTTTCCTTCCATTTCTGAAGGTTTTGGTATACCTCCTGTTGAAGCCATGCGATTAGGCAAACCTGTTTTCTTATCAAAAGCAACTAGTTTACCTGAAATTGGTGGAAATATCGCATATTACTTTGAAGATTTTGAGGCAAAAAACATGGCCAAAATTATATCCGAAGGTATCATTCAATTCAAGGAAAATAACAGAACTAAAGAAAGTATAGTCTGGTCCAATCAATTTACGTGGGAGAAGAGTGCGCAATTGTATAAGGAGGTTTACGTGGAAGTTTTAGGGATGTAGATTCTAGGACTTAGAGTTTATTTCGCGTTACAAACGCTATTCTCTAGTGTCCTCGTTACAAACGAGGACAAGGAATGGAGATAATATGGAGGAAATATTCAAAGATGCTCATCCTTGTTTTAAAACGAGGATGCCTGAGTCGTGCGTTTGCAACGCACATTTCACCCTTTCCAAATAATCTTATACCTCAAGTATTTCTCATAAGCAGAATATTTAGCAGCATTGAAACCAGCTTTGCCATCCAATATTCCGAGTTTAAAAAAATAATCACTGATAAATTTAGCGACTGGTTTACCGTACACCATCAAAATATTAGTTTTCTTTCCTTTAGCAATAGCAGCTTCACCTCCAATTTTAGCAAACTTTTCACATTGAGTAATGTGATCTTCCAGTTTTTCATAGGTATAATGTAACAAATCACCTTTCAATCTTGATTCAAACTGACGATCTACCATGGTCACAAAATCATGAGGATTATTTCCTTGCCAATTACCTTCTCTCCTATTCCACAATCTAATTTTCTTATCCGGATACCAACCTCCGTGCTTCAGCCAAGTCCCACAATAATTGTTTAGTCTATTCATCCAAAACCCAGTAATCTGTTCCACTCCATTTTCCTTAACCCTTAGGATAGACTGCTGCAATTCAGTTGTCAATTCCTCATCAGCGTCTAATGAAAGTACCCAGTCATTTTGAGCCTGGAGCATTGCAAAATTCTTTTGCTGAATATGACCTTCAAACTTATTCTCAATAAATCTAACACTTAATTTTTCGCAAATTTCTTTTGTTTTATCCGTAGAGAACGAATCCACAACAACAACTTCATCCACCACAGGCAGCATCGACTCAATACATCTTTGGATGCATGATTCTTCATTGTAGGTTATGATTACTCCTGAGATTTTCATGTACTAAAAATACTACTTTCTGTCTATATAAAAACTATTTGCCTGAGCCAATGAAGTAACGACCAAATCATTAATACAAAGATTGGCAGGAAGTTCTGTAGCCATAACGGTTAGTAAAGCGATATCTTCCGCACTCATTGGTTGGTAACCATTGTAAGCATTTTTGGCTCTTTCTATGTCACCATCAAATCTTACTACAGAAAATTCTGTTTCTGCAGCTCCAGGTGCAATTTGAGTTACTTTAATACCGTGTTCCAACAGGTCAATTCTCATTCCTTTAGTGATTGCATCCACAGCATGTTTACTAGCACAATAAACATTACCTTTCTCGTAAACTTCCTTACCAGCTGTAGATCCAATATTGATAATATGTCCAGATTTTCGTGCTACCATCAAAGGAATAATCGCCTTGGAAACATACAATAAACCTTTCACATTGGTATCAATCATCTTGTCCCAATTGTCGGTATCTCCATCTTGAATTTTATCTAATCCACTCGCAAGTCCAGCATTATTAATTAAAACATCAATATTTCTCCATTCTTCATTTAAGGAATCAATTGCATTTTTAACGGCATCATTATTTCTAACATCAAAACATAAGTAGATACATTCAACATTTTTAGAATTAATTTCTTCTTGAAGACTTTTCAGTCTATCTTCTCTCCTGCCCGTTATTATTAATCTATGCCCTTTTTCTGCAAACTTTTGTGCGATGGCTTGACCAAATCCTGATGTGGCACCTGTAACTAAAACTGTTTTTTTCATATAGTATTAAAATGAAAAAGGTTGAAATAATAAATCATTTCAACCTTTCAAAATATAATAATTAGAACGGTTTACATATGAATAACTTCATCATAAGCTGCTGCGGCTGCTTCCATCACTGCTTCACTCATAGTTGGGTGTGGGTGAATAGTTTTAACCAATTCCATTCCTGTTGTTTCTAATTTTCTAACAGCTACAATCTCTGCAATCATTTCTGTAACATTAGCACCAATCATATGGCCTCCTAATAATTCTCCATATTTAGCATCAAAAATTAACTTGATAAATCCATCATTTGTTCCTGCAGCACTTGCTTTACCAGATGCTGAGAATGGAAATTTACCAACCTTAATATCATAACCTGCATCTTTGGCAGCCTTTTCTGTCATTCCTACAGAAGCAACTTCAGGTGAACAATAAGTACAACCTGGGATATTTCCGTAATTGATTGGCTCTGGGTGATGTCCTGCAATTTTCTCTACACATGTAATTCCTTCTGCAGAAGCAACGTGTGCCAATGCTGGACCAGGAGTAATATCTCCAATAGCGTAGTAACCAGGCATATTAGTTTCGTAAAATTCGTTTACCAATACTTTTCCTTTATCAGTAACGATACCTACTTCTTCTAATCCTATATTTTGAATATTTGTTTCGATTCCCACAGCAGAAAGAACAACATCACATTCGATGATTTCTTCACCTTTCTTCGTTTTAACTTTTACTTTACAAGATTTACCAGAAGTATCAACACTTTCCACAGCAGAATCAGTCATTACTTTAATTCCTTGTTTCTTGAACGATTTTTCCAACTGCTTAGAAACATCGATATCTTCTACAGGAACAATATTTGGCATGTATTCCACAACAGTAACCTCAGTTCCCATTGCATTATAGAAATAAGCAAACTCAACTCCAATAGCTCCAGAACCAACAACTACCATTTTCTTTGGTAAAGATGGCAATGACATTGCTTCTCTGTATCCGATTATTTTCTCACCATCCTGCGGTAAATTTGGCAATTGTCTTGATCTTGCTCCAGTAGCAATTATAATACTCGTAGCGCTATATTCTGTTACTTTTCCTTTATCGTCAGTTACGTCAACTTTCTTACCTGGTTTGATCTTACCTGTTCCCATGATAACATCAATTTTGTTCTTCTTCATTAAGAACTGAACACCACCACTCATTTTTTCAGCTACACCTCTACTTCTTTTTACTACTGCGCTAAAATCTGCTTTTGGGTCTTTTACAGATAATCCATAGTCAGCTGCGTGATTCAAATATTCAAAAACATTAGCACTTTTTAATAATGCTTTGGTAGGAATACAACCCCAATTTAAGCAAATTCCACCTAAAGCTTCCTTTTCTATAACTGCTGTTTTCAAACCTAATTGTGATGCTCTAATAGCTGTCACATATCCTCCAGGACCACTTCCTAAAACAATTACATCGTAACTCATATATCTATTTTTTAATGCTTCTAATTAATATGCCACGAAGTTAACAAAAAATCATTTTAACTGAATAATATTAATGCATTGTAACATCAATTATTTTGGTAGGATGCCAAGTTGTCATCTAAAAATTGTTGGTATTACTTTTGAACAAGGG
Organism: Parvicella sp.; assembly: GCA_041583015.1. Taxonomy (GTDB): domain Bacteria; phylum Bacteroidota; class Bacteroidia; order Flavobacteriales_D; family Parvicellaceae; genus Parvicella. The sequence goes on from JBFHGR010000029.1 coordinate 25,934, forward strand.
TTTACTGTCTGTAAGGAATATTTTACCTTTACGACATAATAGAATAATTAACAATAAAAATATAAAAAAATGGCATTAGAATTCACAGAAGCGAATTTCGCTGAACTAACTAATACTGACAAACCTGTTTTAGTTGACTTCTGGGCTCCTTGGTGCGGGCCTTGTAAAATGGTTGGACCTCATGTTGATGCTTTGCACACAGAAATGGAAGGAAAAGCATTGGTTGGTAAAGTAAATGTTGACGACCACGGTGCACTAGCAGCTAAGTTTGGTGTTAGAAACATTCCTACTTTAGTCGTTCTTAAAAACGGAGAAGTAGTTGAAAAAATGGTTGGTGCAGTAGGTAAAGATGTTTTATCTGAAAAACTTTCAGCACATATTTAATCATTATTAATAGAATTAAAAATGCTCGATTGGTCTTCAATCGAGCATTTTTTTTGTCTATAAACAAATAGAGGTATCAATAAATTGATACCTCTATTATTTTTGCAAGGAAAGTGAATAGTCATTTCACTTTTAGAAAGACGGACATGATACAGTTCTAAATTGACGTTTCTTAGGTTTACATGGAAATACAATTCCCATTGAAATCTCATGAGCACCACCGGAAGCAATACCCAATCTGGAAAGCGTTACGTCATAACTGTATCCTATTTTAAAATTTTCAGTTTCAATTCCTACTGTAGCAATGAATGCATCTTTATTTCTGTACCAAACACCATAAGTCATTGCTCCAGACTTAACATAAAGTCCCAAATTCAATTGAGTGAAAGTGGCTTGTTGTCTAAAAAGTATATTTGGAGAAATAAAAGTTTTTGAAGCTCTAGGTCCGTTATCCATGGGAATCATCGCTCCGGCATGCGCAGTATACTTTATTGGAAGTCTACCTGCATCTGTTCCATCCGTAATGAAACTTTCATTTGGTTGTGTTAAGTGATCTGCAGCAAAGCCAAAATAGAATTTGTCTGAATATCCCATAATTCCAGCGGAGAAATCTACATTACTAACGGAAGACCCTTTTTGAACATCATTTGTTTGGTATACAAAACCTCTTCTTGGGTCAATCATATCACCAAACGTTAATTTATTCCAATCTAAAGACTTCTGAAAATAAGTAGCTTCAGCGCCAAGATTAATATTGAAAGTTCTTGATACTTTAATTTTATATGCATACATAAAACTAGCTCGAGTAGTTTTCAAAGTCTGCGCAGCATTATCAGTAAGGACTAAAAAGCCAATTCCACCTCCAAGTCCATCCACATGTTGATCATATGATGCAGAAGATGTTACAAAATTACCCGATATATTGGGCCATTGATTTCTGTAATTCAAACTAACCCTAGGACAATTCTTAGACCCCGCCATGGCAGGATTAAGATACAAAGGATTTGCGTAGAACTGTGTAAATTCAGGATCTTGAGCATGAATCCCTGAATAAATACCACTCCCTAAAAAGAGGATACAAAGTAATATTGCAGAATGTATTTTGTTTTTAATTTCCATATCTACTCCAATTGCTATTAGTTTTATTGCCAAACAGTATTCTTAAAGATACTTCATGACTTCCTATATATTTCTTATTGTAATCTGATTTTGAAAGATCATAACCATAAAGTAATCTTAATGAATTACCTTGAAAACCTATGATTCCTTTTGCAGAAAGGTCATCACTTCCGCTAAGCCCCAATATAATGGCTTTATGTCTAAATGTAACTCCTCCCCAATTTTCAACTTTTGTTCCTTCCTTCTGTAATACAACATAAGGACTCAATACCGTGTTCGAATAAATACTTTTTCTATAATCTGTTCCTATCTGCATAGTATAATCTAAGCCATTTATATAACTTACGTCTGACTCTTGACTGCCCATTAACGAAGTATTTAATAAATTAGTTACATTAAAGCCTCCATAAAAGAACTTACCACTATACCAAGAAGACAAGCCAGCATTACTAATGTACTTACCACTTTTGGCAATATAACTATTCATATTAAGATAACTGCCATTGGTAACTTCATATGAAAAACCTCCTAATTCAGATTCAGCATTAATTGAAGTTAAGGAATATGTTGCTCCTACAGATAAATTGGCATCTTTTGTTAATTTAATTTTTTGAACATATGAATAGTTCATCTCAACATTCTTGAAACCGCCATTCAAACTATTTAAATAATTCACACCTACACTCATACCTGCTTTCAATTTAGAGAAATATGTATCTCCATACACAGAACCATAAGAAGACTGAAACTTAGCACCCGTCCATTGATTTCTATAAATAGACTCAACTCTTGTGAAACCTAACTCTCCAGATAATGATGGATTTATTTTTACTGTATTATAATTTGGACTAATAAATATTGGATCATTAATATTTCCTAAGCCTAATTCGATATATTTAAGATTATCAAATAATTTTTTTCTTTTCTTATTTGCCTTGCCACCATCAATTGTACCTTCTGAAATCGCAGCTAAATTAGTTACTTGTTTTATATCTTTTTTAGAATTATCATCTTTTAATTTCTTATTACTTATACCAAAACCATCTTTATTTTTAAAATCTAAAAAAGCATATTTCCTAGATTTTCGTTCTAAAATTTCATTCAATGATTTATCATTCTTATTTAAACTCTTGAAAAGCTCATTATCCTCTGTGGTAAAATACTCCTCCTGTAAATTTTCATTTTCAACAAAATAAATCGCCAATTTATCCATCTTCTCATTGATAACATCTTTCGAAATAATAATATTATTAATTAAGTTAGGATTCAAGTCGTTCTTTTTTGCCTTATATAAATGTTGCGAATTTTTAACTTTATAATTAGTGTGACTATTCAATAGCACATTGAATAAAGGTTGCGCAAAATTAACATTTTGTTTGGCAACCAACTCTTCTTCTAACTGATTTGAATGATATTCTGCTACCAAATCTTCTATATTAGCAATGTACATCCCTCCAGAAAAAGTAGCAAATAATAATATGAAAGCAGACACAACTTTAAAAGTTATGGTTTCATAAAAAGGAATTACAGCATACAAACTAGACATGGGTGTAAATACAGGAATCTCTTCTTCCTTATTATTAACACTTTCTTTCCACGCTCTAAAGTCATCCTGGAATTCGGGGTGTTCTAACACAAAATTCTCCAACTCTTTTAACTCTAAAGTTGTAAGATTTCCTTCAACATAGTCGAAGAACCATTTTTCTATGTTACCTGAATGAATTATCATGCCACCAATTCTGCCATATCTTTCAATTGTTCCTTCATTTTTTGTCTAGCTCTAAATAAGTACACCTTAACTTGTGACTCCTTTAAATTAAGAACTTCCCCTATTTCCTCGTATGAATAGCCTTCCGAATCTCTTAGTATTAAGATAGATCGTTGTATATCCGACAATTGTGCTAGAGTTATTTCTAAAATGTCTTTTAAAGCGTAGTTGGGTTGAAAATGTACAGGGTGTTTAAAATTAACATCGTCCATTTTATCGACAATATTTTTTTTCCTAGAAAAATTAACTAATAAATTATGCATACATGTAAATAGCCATGATTTTGCACTTTTAAAATTAATTTTTTTTCTATTTTCCCATAACTTACCAAATGCATCTTGAACTAAATCTTTAGAATCATGCTCATTTTTTGTCCATTTGAAAGCATACCGAAATATGTTCTCAGAGTACGTAGAAACGGCCATATTGTATTCTCTTCTAGTCAAATTATATTGGTTTTCACAACTTCGCTTTAATAGTAGAACAATTAACTACCCCTAAAAGTTACAGCTGGTGGTAAAAATAATTTAATCAAAGATAATTATTATTGGAAAACGACCAATACAAATCTGCAATGATTTATTGCAGATAAACATTTAAAGCTTTTAAATATTCCGTTTTATCTAAATGATTTTTTATATTTGTCTAAACTAATTATTACAAACTAGTAGAATTTTAACACACATATATGGATCAAATAAAACGTATTTTCGACATTCCAAAGTATCAAATGGAGAAGTTTCCTCAAGAAGTTTGTCTTGCTGGTAAAGTTAACGGTAAATGGGACACTTTGTCCACAAAAGACTACATTGAGAAAGCAAATTTAATCAGTCATGCATTACTTAAATTGGGTGTTGGAATACAAGACAAAATAGCCATCGTTAGTAACAACAGACCTGAATGGAATGTTATAGATATAGCAACGCTGCAAATTGGGGCGGTAGATGTTCCTGTTTATTCTACTATTACAGAAGCTGATTATAAATTTATCTTTAATGATGCAGGTGTAAAATTCTGTTTCGTATCGGATATGGATTTATACAATAAGGTTAACAACATAAAAAATGAAGTTTCCTCTTTGGTAGACATCTATTCTTTTGACAAATTAGAAGGCGTAAAACATTGGACTGAATTATTTGAATTAGGAAAAGATGGAAATGATGCTGATTTAACCGTGATTCAAGATAAAATCACAGAAAAAGACTTAGCGACTTTAATATATACTTCTGGAACTACTGGTCTTCCTAAAGGTGTTATGTTAAGTCATCAAAATTTAGTGGAAAATGTAAAAGGAAGTTTCCCTAGACTACCGGTTTCAAATGTTTCTCAAGGTTTAAGTTTCTTACCTCTATGTCATGTTTATGAAAGAATGATTACTTACTTATATCAAGTTACTGGTGTTTCTTTATACTATGCTGAATCTATTGAAACAATTAAAGATAATATTGTAGAAATTAAACCACACGTATTCACTGCTGTTCCACGTTTATTAGAAAAAGTGTATGACGGAATCATAAAAGGAGGAAGAGAAGGAGGAGGAATCAAAGCTAAGATTTTTAATTGGGCTGTTAGCCTTACAGAATCATATGAATATGGAGTACACCCTAGTTTACAAAGAAAAATTGCAGACAAATTAGTATATTCTAAAGTAAGAGAGAAATTAGGAGGAAATATACAAGCAATTGCATCTGGAGGAGCAGCATTGCAGCCTAGATTAGCCAGATTCTACCACGCTATTGGCATCCCTGTTTATGAAGGATATGGATTAACAGAAACTTCACCTGTTATTGCGGTTAATGCTTTAAAACAAGGAGTAAGATTTGGAACTGTAGGTAAAAAATTAGACAATGTCGAAGTCATGATTGCTGAAGATGGAGAAATCTGTACAAAAGGTCCTTGTTTAATGATGGGATATTATAAAAGGGAAGACCTTACTAAAGAAGTTATAGATGCTCAAGGATGGTTCCATACAGGTGATATAGGAGAACTTTCTGCTGATGGTTTCTTGAAAATAACAGATAGAAAAAAAGAAATTTTTAAAACATCTGGTGGAAAATATGTTGCTCCACAAGTAGTTGAAAATAAATTTAAAGAGTCACAATTCATAGAGCAAATTATGGTTATTGGAGAAGGTCGTAAACACCCTTCAGCATTAATTGTTCCTGCTTTTGAGTTTATTTCTAAATGGGCTGAAGGAAAAGATATTCAACTACCATCTTCAAAAGCTGAAATAATTAAAAATCAAAAAGTTTTAGATCGAATTCAAAAAGAAGTTGAACATTTCAATCAAGGTTTTGGACATTGGGAACAAGTTAAGAAATTTGAATTATTGGCAGAAGAATGGACTGTTGAAAGTGGTGAATTAACTCCTAAATTGAGTTTTAAACGTAAAATAATTTTAGCTAATAATGAAGCGTTAATTAACAAAATTTACGCAGAATAATTCACATCTTATTTTTTTTTACGAATAAAAAGCGACTTATGGTCGCTTTTTTTATTTTAAACGTTGACTATTTTGTTGAGTAATGTATCATTGCGTTAATATCTTTCATCATAAAATGTTTTAATGCAGCTTGTTTTGTTTTAAATTCGTCTTTTTAAACGTAAATAGTTTAATTAAATTAAATTCCTAGAAAATAATGCTTCAAAAAATCAAACCAATAATCACCTTATTATTTGTATTTTTAATTACTTCACTATCCTCCTTTGCGCAAGAAACTGAGGATCGATTAAGGACGCAATACTTATTCACTTTGAGTAATATTAAATCAATGGAACAAATTTCACTGATTAAGTCTGAGATTGAAACTATGAAATTTGTTGAAAAAGTCAAATTAAATATGAAAGATGAGTCTTCAGGAAAGGCTCAATTAATCATCTATGTTAATGAGCCTAAGAGAACTTCTGAAGGACAAGTTATGTTTCAATCTACTTCTTTGAAAAAAGCAATTCTAATAGATAAAATAGACTTACTCGATTTCAAAATATCCAATTACTAAACTTACTTTTTTACTTTTAATTTCCTATTATCATGAATAGAATAATACTATTTATAACATTTATCCTGCTCACAGTACTGGCGAATGCTCAATC
>JBFHGR010000030.1:0-32233 GCA_041583015.1 Parvicella sp.
AGTAAATTGATGTTATTTGAATCTGCAGCGTGTTTAATTTCTTTGCTAAGACTGATATAATCTTTCTCATTTACCGAAAAATAAGCTCTTACATCTTTGATGTTGGTAACGGACGCCAAAGGCTCTGAAATAGAACTACTTACTAAACTTCCAACATGAAATGGTATCATTCCGATTACACCATCAATAGGAGATTTGATATTACAATAATCCCAATTGGTTTGGGCGTTTTGTAAAAATGCATTTGCTTCTTGCAATGCTGCTTCAGCAGATTTTAAATCTAATATTGCTTTTTGCAAAATGAAATCACTTACAATTCCTTTTTCCACCAAAGGTTTTTGTTTATCTACTTCTACTTTTGCTAATTCTACCTTAGATTCCGCAACAGCCACTGATGCTTTTGCAGATAAAACTTGCTGACCATATTCGGCTGCATTTATTTTAAAAAGTAATTGACCTTTTTTTACAGCATCACCTTCATTTACCAATATTTCTTCAATGTATCCTTGAATCTTTGGCCTTAACTCTACCACTTGTAATCCTTCAATTGCCGTTGGATAGGAAACATAACTAGAAACCGTTGTACTGCTTATTTGGCTAACTGGATATTCCTGTGGTGGCATTTGTTCTGGTGCCACTTCTTCCTCTGAACAACTTGTAAAGGTTGTTAGTATTAAAAACACATTAACAACACTGAATTTTAGATATTTATTAATCATAATTTGGATTTAAAGTTGCAAAAGTAACCTACATAAAAGATGATGCGTTTGTATAATTGAGTACTAAATTTGTACTTTTGTAACCCACTTTATTATCGATTAATAACCTATTGATAATGTGGTTTTTATATTTTTATTTTAGCATTTTTTAACCTTTTATAACAAATGGAGCATACATTTCTAAGTATAAATGATATTGATTTTTGTGTTTCAAAACAATCAAGGAAATACACCAAACACAATTGTCATGAAGTTATATTTCTAGCGGATTTTGACGAGAATACTACATTTAGTATTGATGCAGATAAAGTAAGTTTAATTAAAAACGGTTTGTACTTAATTGGAGAAAATCAAGTACATAAGTTAAAAGGCTTTGCTACCGGGCTTTCGATTAGTTTTGAAAGTGACTTTTTTTATAGGGGGGATTTTACGAATTTGCGCATTTTGTTCTCTCCATTTATTAACGAAGGAATTCCACTTAAAAGTGATAGTATTGATTATTTTCAAAGATTAAAAGATTTGGCAGTTCTTGAATTAGAGACAACCAATATTAATCGAATTCTAGTTGCTTATTTGGTTGCTTTTTTAAACAAAATAAATTCACTTAGACCTGATGAAAGATCTATAAATAGCCGATCAAAAAAATTAGAAACTCTTTTTAACTTAATAGAACAAAACTATTTGCAGCATAGAAGTGTTTCATTTTACGCAAAGTCAATGGGTGTTTCCACTAAGACTTTAAATAAACTTTTAAATGAAAAATTAGGATATTCTTTGTCTGTTTTTATTCATAGATTAGTGATTCTTGAGTCAAAACGTAGACTATCACTGTTTGATACCAATATATTTGATGTCTCACATGAGTTAGGATTTAAAGATCAGGCTTATTTTAGTAGATTTTTCAAAAAACATACAGGAATGACACCTACCGAATACAAAAACCAAACATCCCTGGTTCAAGTATAATAATAAACTCCTTGCTCGATGATAGATTGGCAAGAGGAATAAACTATCCCATGTGATTTGATAAGCCTTCTCTAATCCAATCGTCAATAGTAATGGTTTTTCTTGTTTTCATATCAAACATAACCTGTGTGGTACTACCACTAGCATGAACTACATTTTCACCATCTTTTTGACTTACAATAGCGTATTCTAATACAAAACTCTTATTTCCGATTTCCTTAGTTTTTACCCAAACTTCAGGTTGTGGTGTTTTTAAAGTTAATTCCTGAATAAGGTTCACTTCTATTTTTGCAATTAAAAACATATGCTTAGTCCAATCCCACTCACTACATGCAGACACCATAAAAGGACCCCTAGCTGCTTCAAAATAAGTAACATAAATCGCATTGTTTACATGTCCCAAAGCATCCATGTCATTCCATCTCATATGAATTGGATATTTAAACTTAAACTCATTCAATTTTATTAGATCACTCATTTTGCTATTTTGGTTTTAAACTTTAATAAATTCTTAGCGCAAAATTATCTAAAATTATAGGCACATAAGGCGCTAAAAAGCCCATTTAATTCAATAAAATTATATTTTCAATTCTAAACAATTGAAGCATAAGTATTTGCATTAACTAAATAAAAGTTTAGTTCAGGTGTTACTTAATAACTACCCTCACCCCTTCGCTATGACTAGAAAATTCCGGTGCATACATACATTGCATATTGGTAATGCCATTAGAAAATTCTCCTTTATGAAAGACTCTCAAGTCATACTCAAATACGTAAGTTCCTTTGGCTAGAAAATCCATAAAGAAATTGGTTGATGCATCTTTTGTAGATTCGTAATATCCTAATCCGTCTTGCCATTTATATTTGCTAATGACATTTATTGGTTCAAATCCAGCAGCACGCATATCCTTTAAGTGAACATATTCTAAATCTCGATCCGTTAAAATTTCTATTCTAACGCGAACCTTGTCTCCTACACTCAATTCACTACCCTCTTCTATTGGAGTCATATACTCTCCATTCTTGTTCAACTGAACTTTGAAAAGTTTTTTATGAATAGTCAAAGGCGTTTCATGCGTTTTGATTTTGTCTAAATCTTCAAAATACTGCCAGTATAAACCTCCCCAAGATACTCCTGTAGAGGTTCTAGTAACAGTTACATTCCCCATTTCAGGTTTGATTTCGTCTGGAGCATAAGATTTTTTATAGTAACCTGTTCCTGCTTCGGTTTTTCCCGGATCAACAACCATATCTCCTAATTTTACCTCCACAATTTCTTCATTGCTCAATATATCAGTACCTCTTAGTAAAAGAGCATAACACGCTTCGGCAGTAGCTTTTGTAGTTTTCCAATGCGTGGTTTGTTTTTGCTTCAATAACCAAACTTTCAATTCTTCTACTGCTTCATCGTTTTTAGCCACTTCATCAAACGCTTCTATTAGCATTGCTTGCGTTTCGATGGGTGAATTGTACCAGTAATAACCTGAAACATTGGCCTTGTAATACATTCCCATTTCTTCATTGTGAATCGCTAATTCTGTCAAAGAGTTCATGATTAAATCCTGTGTTGTACCGTCTGGCTCCAGTCTCTCTAGTGTTAAAGCAAGCATTGCTTGTGTTTGTAGAGAATTTGTCAACCAGTATTTTTTAGCCATTTTCAAATAATAATCATGAGCTTCTTTTACCTTGACATTCATCTTTGTATCAAAGAAACTTCTCGCATACATATATTGTAAATGACTATTACCAACATAAGTCAGTTTGGAAATATCATCATGATGTGCTTTGAGCCATTCGTAATCTTTTAACATTTCTTGATCCAAGAAATTTATGGCTTTCTTAATCATTTTCCATTCCCGTATATGTTTCTTAGAATTAATAATTCCCAACTTATTCAAATGCCCCATTCCACTAAGAATATGTTGCGTGATATATTTATTAGGACTCATTCCTTTGAACCATGACCACCCTCCTGAAGCCAATTGAGCTTCTTCTATTTTTTTAAGTGCTTTGTCCAGTTCTTTTTCCATGCGATGCAAATCAAACAATAACCCTACTCTCTTTTTATTTTCAGATTCAGATTTTGCTTGCAGCACCCAAGGAGTTTCTTCCAGAAATAGTGCTTTTAATTCTTGATTTTTTTCAAGGTTTGAAAGAAATGCATCTTTGCTTCCTTCCTTCCATTTATCAAATACCGCTTTAATTCTAGGGTTTGAATTGGCTACATGAGCAGCAATTGCATTAGCGTAATATCTAGAGAAAGTTTGCTCAGCACATTCGTAAGGATACTCCATCAAATATGGTAAGGATTGAATGGCATACCATGCAGGGTTAGAAGTAAACTCCACGGTAACTCTTTCATGTCTTAATGATTTGCTATCGACAGAATTGATCAAATTCTTTAATTGAAATGTCTTGCTTCCTTTTTTGTTAATGTACAATGGAATACTCTCTGTCACCAACATCCTGTTACTTAATACTGGTAATGTCATCTCTTCACCGTCAGAGAAATTTCCTGCTTTTGCCACTATCTTATAGGTAACTGCTTGAACACCCTCGGGAATATTGATTTCCCAATCAACAGATGTACTTTGTTTGGCAGCAACTTTGAATGTTTTTTGAGCAGTTAAATTAGATGTAATATGGTCAATTGGCTCATTGGTTATGGCGTCTGTTAAAAATAATTCAACATTGCCATTTAACTCCTCTATTGCCAAACTGGAAATTTTGGTGCTCAAAAATATTTTGTCACCTTCTCTGAAAAATCTTGGAGCATTTGGTATTACCATCAAATCTTTTTGGGTAACCACTTCCTTGGTGATACTACCTTTTTTAAGATCTTTGGTATGTGCCAAACTCATAAATTTCCATTTAGTCAAACTCTCAGGCATGGTAAAACTAAAGATGATTTCACCTTCACTATTTGTTTCTAAATGAGGAAAGAAAAATGCTGTTTCACTAAAGTTTGTTCTTGCCTTTATTTGGCTTAAATCAACCTTTTGAAAATCACCTTTATCTACACTAAGATTTGAATTTCCCTCAAATTCTGCATGAATTTCATTAGTTGCAGATTCTTTACTAATAGCCCCTGTCACTAAAGTACTGGGAGCGTTAATATTGCCCTCTCTAGCGGGTGCTGGTGGTGGAGGCGGTGGACTTGCAGATGTTTCCTCACTTTTAATAATGTCGGAATCTTCCAAATATTGTGTGTCATAAACTGAGTAATCATCATAATAGCCGTAGTTTGCGTTACTCCCTCTTAAGTAGTAACTAGGATAAAAACCAAACATATTAAATGTAGGATAGGTTCTTTTATAATAACCTATATTGCTATTGTAATTATAATTCCTATTGAATACTCTGAATCCAATGTTGCCAAATCCTCTAAAACTTGAACTAACGCTTTTATAATAATTTGAATATTTTTTATAATCCAAATACATGTTGAAATTATTCGAAGCAAACTGATCTAACGAAGCATCGTACATAGTGGCAACCATTTCTGCCGCAACTTTCTCGCTTTTAGGACCAGTAATTTTGACTTTCCATTCTTCCTTGCTTCCTGGCATCATTTTATTTCTGTAGGTAGCCAATTCAACTTTTAATTGTTTATTCGTAAAGGGAACACTTATGTAAGACTCTAATTGATAGTATCGTTCATTTTTTATGGTGTGAAATTGAATCTTAAACCCTCCTCTATCTTCCTCTTCAACCGGGAATGATAAAACCTTTTGCTCATTATTAAGTCTCAATGTTTTCTCCGCAACTCTTTCTCCATTCTTAACCACAAAATAATGAAGCAGAATATCATCTTTAGAGGAAACTAAAACTTTGGCTTCCGCTCCAGGCTCAACCACACTTTGAATTGTTTTTATCCAAAGTACATCCGTATTGTGTGGCTTTTCTCCTTTAGCGTCATAGATTTGAAAATATTTTTCTTCATAAACTTCCTCTCCAAACTCATCTTTGCTGGTAGCAACTAATTTATAATGCCCAGCAGACCAATCGTCATCTTGATTAAAGAAAACAGTGTCATTGTCTGCTGTGTTAAGTGTTAAGTCTAATATACTTTGGGAAATTTTATAATTTTGAACTTGCCCTTCATTTTCATATTCGTCTTGCGGAAAGAACTTTTCAAACTCTTCCTGAGACATCATTTTAATATCGGATATTCCGCCTTGCTTTTTTCTGAAAACTTTATCCGGTGTTTTAAGTTTTACTACACTTAATTTAACAGTTGCAGGTATGCTTCTACCATTTAAGTTTGTTGTGGTAACATTAAAATGTTTCAATTCTTGATAATCCAGTTCTTCACCTATTCCAACATTAATTGTCATGGCATTTTTACCAATATATACATTGGTTTGACCCGACCTAGTTTCTCCATTTATATCTGTTACATCTGCGTAGATGGTATAAGAATATGTTGGATTGTATTTTAAATTTACACTTTTATCTTCCTTAGCATTAAATGTGATTTCAAATTTACCGAATTCATCAGTTGTTGATTCTCCTGACGTAACCTCTTTAGTTGCTGACGTAGGATTGAATCCCCACCTATACCAGCACCAATATGGAAAGTTAGCACTTCTTACTACTCTATATTTCACTGTTGCACCATCTATTTGATTACCTGCATATGCAGTTGCGTTACCAGTCACTGTAACATCTGTATTCAGTTTATACGAGCCCTCGATAGGAAGAAATGACACTTCAAATTTTGGTCTTTTATATTCCTCCACATTAAAATATACACTACCATGATTATCCGAAATACTCATACTACCTAGCATCCCAGTGGTAGGAGCAATAAACTCACCTGAAAAGGATCCGTATTCGTTTGTGGTGACTTTAAGTTCTTTTACTTTTTGAGCGTTTGCGTTGTAAAAAATTACATTATTCTTATAATTGGCCAGGATTGAGTTTTCTCCATTTGTTTTTCGAGTAACAATTCCTTTAAAATAAACTTTTTGTCCTGGTCTATATATTTTTCTATCCAAAAAATAATGAGTCTTATAACTTGTAGTTGATTGATTTTTATAATTTTTAGAAAAGTACATCCCTCCATTGTCAAAATAGTAATCTTTGCCTTTAGAAAGTTCAGGAAAAAGTGAAATGTAATTACTACTTGAATAACTACCTTTTCCTTTGGAATCTGTTATTATGGCAGTATGTTTTTTAAATTCATATCTGGAACTCTTATCATTATAAAATTGTTTATACAACTGTATTTTAACTCCTTTGATAGGTTTTCCGCTTACTCTGTCATTTACGGTTAATTCCCACAAGTTGTTATTAATTTTGGTTTCAGTAAGCGCAAAATTAGTAACGGTAAACATACCAACTTGAATATTTTCTGTATGTTCATTAAAACTAGAATCTGGTGAAGCAACAATGGCATAATGGCCAAAATCCATTGGGTCAAGCACCAAATCAAATGTATGCGTTTCGTAATCCTTTTTGTTGGGAAGTACTTGATGCCAAGATTTAATAAATGTGGTCTTTTCTAATATATCGTTGATATAGTGATATTTGCTAATATAAGAATCAGGATTTATTTTGAAATCATTGGGCATCTTAACCAACTTGAAATATACATGATCAATATTTTTAAAACTTATTTGATAGTTGTGATAGTTTAATGGTGATTGCGAACTTTCTGTAGTGATACTTAATGATTTAGTCAAAATGGTGTTCTTGAGCCCCAAACAAAGTACTGCTCCATAGGAACTTGGAAATAGTTGGTCTGCTTTTTCACATATTTCAAATGCTATTTTTTTTCCATTTTTTATTTTTTCTTCATCACTATTAATGTTAGCATTGGAAAAATACCAAGAAGCCTTCAGATACATTAATTCTGTAACACTTTCATGGTTGATATACTTTGAAATAAGTTGATCCAAAGTGGTTAAAAATATGTCATTTTTATCATCTAGTACGCTGTTACTTTTTGAAAACTCCAAACGTTTAATTGTGATGTCAATCAATGATGTAGGATCTTTGTCTTTTAAATGTACTTTAGTTAAATCTTGTAGTAATTTTAAAGCATAAAACTTATTGGATAGTGAATCTACATTACTTAAATTTACTTTAGTAAAACGCTGATTATCCATCAAATATTCTTCTTTATCTAAAGAGAATTGAAGGTCGCTTTGTGAGAGTCCAAATTCTGCAGTCTTAAAGAAGTCTAGCGCTTCATGTGCAAGAAAATCATACAAAGTAGGTCGATATAAAAGTGTGTTTTTGTATGTCGTATTGTTGTATTTTAAGATGGATTTAAAATCTTCAATACTGATTAGTTTTAATTTTTCTTTTTCAGATGTTGCCGATATATAGTGGTAAGTAATCGTTTCGGCTATTTTTCTCAAATCCCAAGTTCTAACATCTTTATTATCAAAGTTTTCTGTAGCAGTTCTATTCATAATAGTATATTGGTTGGACGTGTAAAATCCCCAATAAATCTTGGCAGACAAGAGGTGCGCCAGTTGCTTTAACGGAAATTCTGAACTATTCGTTAGACTATCCATTTCTGCAATTGCCATAATGTAATCATCTTCTTCTAAAAAAGAATTATATTTCAATTTATGAGTTTGTGCTTTAATTACTTGAGGGTAATTCTTGTCTTTTCTTGCTAGTTTATAAATATTTGAAACTTCCAAATATGCAGAACGATACAAACCAATTTTATTTAAAGAATCAACTTTCTTCCATTCACTTTCATAAACATCGTCAAACTTGAACTCAATAGGGCTTTCTATTTGTTCTACTTCAGTTTCAATAGCATTTTCGGCTTCTTTTTCGACTTGTTTATTGTTGCATTTTTGAGCAGTAAACAGAAGTATTATTAGTATTAATCCTGTAAAGTATTTTGCTTTTAAAATAGTCATATTTTTCAGTTGAGTTTGATTTTTAATACAGTTACTTTTCGATTAGGTTCAATGTAAAACGAATTTTACAGAGTAGACTTTTCAAAAATATGGTTAATAAGGTTGCTAATACAATTTTGTTAGAAATTGTTAACTAATTTTAATAAGATGTTCTCAAGCTCTTTTATTAATAGGATTTTTATAACTTTGCGCATCCGTAAAATCGGTGTATTTTTAAACAAGTAAATTCTATCTATAAATGTCATTTAATACTGATAAAATTATTGGCGAAGGTCTTACTTACGATGATGTATTGTTAGTGCCAGCTTACTCAGAAGTTCTTCCAAGAGAAGTTCAATTAACAACAAGATTCACAAAAGGAATTGAATTAAAAGCACCTATTGTAGCGGCAGCTATGGATACGGTAACGGAAAGTGCTCTTGCAATATCAATTGCTCAACAAGGAGGGATTGGTGTAGTTCATAAAAATATGACTGTGGAGCAACAAGCCAAAGAAGTAAGAAAAGTAAAACGCTCTGAAAGTGGAATGATATTAGATCCAGTTACTTTGCATGAAACTGCAAACTTACAGGATGCATTGAATTTAATGGCGGAGTTTAAAATTGGAGGGATACCTGTAATCAATGATGATAAAAAATTGGTAGGTATTGTTACAAATAGAGATTTACGGTTTGAAAAAAAATTATCAAGATCTGTAAAAGATGTCATGACTTCTGAGAATTTAATAACAACTAAGGAAAGTGTAAGCTTAGAATTAGCAGAAGATATTTTACAAGAACACAAAATTGAAAAACTACCTGTTGTTGATGCAAATAACAAATTAATAGGACTGATAACTTATAGAGATATCATCAAAGTAAAAACGCATCCAAACTCTTGCAAAGACCAATATGGTAGATTAAGAGTGGCTGCAGCAGTTGGAGTTAGCGGTGATACAATGGAAAGAATTGAGGCATTAGTTGAAGCTGGAGTTGATGCTGTTGTTATAGATACTGCCCACGGCCATTCTTTGGGAGTCATTGGAGTTCTTAAAACAGTTAAAGCTAAATATCCTGATTTACAAATTGTTGTTGGAAATATTGCAACAGCAGAAGCAGCACTTATGCTGGTAGAAGCGGGAGCTGATGGTGTTAAAGTTGGGATTGGACCAGGTTCTATTTGTACTACGAGAGTCATCGCAGGCGTAGGTGTTCCTCAATTTACTGCTGTTATGAATGTTGCTAAAGCATTGGAAGGAACTGGAGTTCCTTTGATCGCAGATGGTGGTATAAGATACACAGGAGATGTGGTTAAGGCTATTGCTGCTGGTGCCAACACTGTTATGATGGGAAGTATGTTTGCTGGAACGGATGAGTCTCCAGGTGAAGCAATTATTTTTGAAGGAAGAAAATTCAAATCATACAGAGGAATGGGCTCTTTGGAAGCAATGCAAAAAGGTTCGAAAGATAGATACTTCCAAGATATGGAAGATGATATTAAAAAATTGGTACCAGAAGGGATTTCTGGAAGGGTTCCTTTTAAAGGAAGTTTATCAGAAGTAATGCACCAATTAATTGGTGGACTAAGAGCTGGAATGGGTTATTGTGGAGCAGCTACTATTGACGATTTAATGAAAAAAGCAAAATTTGTAAGAATTACGAACTCTGGAATTAAAGAAAGTCATCCTCATGATGTAACCATCACTAGGGAAGCTCCGAATTATAATACTAAGTAATAAAAAACACTTAATCAAGTTCTAATAAATTATCAATTAGCTATTTAAAAGTAGAAGAAATGAAGAGAATAGGAAAAATTTTAGCAGTAAGTTTATTTACCATAAGTGCATTTGCTCAAAATGAGGTAAATGATCCAGTTATTATGGAAGTAAATAACGATAAGGTTTATAAATCTGATTTCGAACAAATATTTTGGAAGAACAAAAAGGAAAACGTAACAAATAAAGAAGAATTAGATGAGTACCTTGACTTGTTTGTGAAATTTAAACTAAAAGTTGAAGCAGCAAAAGAGTTAGGACTGGATACAACTCAAAAATTCAAAAGTGAATTTAGAGGTTACGAAGTACAGTTGCAAAAACCATACTTAGCAGATACTACCGTTAATGAAGAATTGATTAATGAAGCATATTATAGAACTGTTAATGAAATAAGAGCTTCTCACATTTTATTACTTGTAGGAGAAGATGCCTCTGCAGAAGATACTTTGAAGACATACAATAAACTTTTATCAATTCGTAAAGATATTCTTAAAGGTAAATTGTCTTTTGAAGAAGCTGCCATTAAATATTCTGAAGATAAGTCTGTTGCAACCAATAAAGGTGACTTAGGTTTTTTCTCTGCTTTCAGAATGGTTTATCCTTTTGAAGATGCTGCATACAAAACAAATATTGGAGATATTTCAATGCCTTTTAGAACACAGTTTGGCTACCACCTTGTAAAACCTATTGAAACTAGAAAAAGTAGAGGAAAAGTTAAAGTAGCTCACATTATGGTGAGAATTAGAAAAGATGCTACTGAAGAAGATAAATCAAATGCGAAAAAGAAAATTGATGAAATCTATACCAAAGCAAAAGCAGGAGAAGATTTTGGAGCGTTGGTAAGAGATTTTTCTGATGATAGAAATTCTGTTAGAAAGAATGGTGAGTTGGAATGGGTTGTCGCAGGAAGATATTTTCAAGAATTTGAAGATGCAGCTTTTGAATTAAAAGAAAATGGAGAGATTTCTCAACCTGTTTTATCGCCTGCAGGCTGGCATATTCTAAAAAGATTAGACTTCATGCCTATTGATAATATTGAAACTTTACGAACTGAATTAAAAAATAAGATTCAAAAAGATGCTCCTAGATCTCAAAAAACAAAATCTAGTTTTATCAATAAACTTAAGAAAGAATATGCTTTTATGGAGTCAAGTAAAAACTTAAAAGCTTTACTTGCCAAAGTAGATAATACAATTGAAAATAATGAGTGGTCTGCAGAAAAAGCGAAAGGTATGACAGCAGAACTATTTTCTTTTGCTGGCAATAGTTTTACACAAGAAGATTTCGCTAAGTATATAGAAAATACTCAAAGATTTAAAGTTGGTCAAACTAGAGAAGAATACCTAGAACAGACTTATAAAAGATATGTCAATACAAGCTTGATTGAATTTGAAAAGACACAATTGTCTTCTAAATACCCTCAATACAAATCTTTACTTCAAGAATATAGAGACGGAATTTTATTGTTTGAAATTAATGACCAAAAAGTATGGTCTTATGCCATTAAAGATACTGTAGGTTTACAAAAGTTTTATGAAGCTAATAAAACGGACCACCAATGGGAAGAAAGAGTTGACGCTAGAATTTTTACTTCCGTTAGTAAGAAAACAATCAAAAAAGCATACAAATATGTTAAGGCTGGCAAAATGAGAAATGATAGTATTGTTAATTTACTAAATGAAGATTCTCAATTGAATATCAATTTTGAAAGCGGAAGATATGAAGTAGCTAAGAATGACTTTTTAAAAGATAAAAACTGGAAAGAAGGTGTTAATAAACCGGTTCTTAAAGAAAATAAATATGTTTTAATTGCTATTGACAAAGTACTACCTCCAGGGCCTAAAGCACTTAAAGAAGCAAGAGGTGCGTATACCGCTGCTTATCAAGAATACTTGGAAAAACAATGGATAGAAGAACTAAAGGCAAAATATACAGTTAATGTCAATAAAGATGTATTGTATAGTATAAAAAATAAGCCATCATTCAAGTAATTGACAAAACTGATTAAAATATTAAATGTAGTTCTAGTTTTAACTTTATTACAAAGTTGTTCAGATGAGAATCCTACCACTAACCAAGTAATATTGGCTAAAGTGAATGATACCGAATTAACTAGAAATGAAGTTTTACATAATTTACCCAAAGGCCTCTCTCCTGAAGATAGTTTGGCCTTTGTTAAAACTTACATTGATCAATGGGTTGATGAACAAGTAGTCTATCAAAAGGCTTTAGAAGTTCTCCCAGAGGAGTCTAAGAATGTTGATTTTCAACTGGAGAAATATAGGAGGTCTCTTCTAATCTTTACCTATGAACAATATTACATCCAGGATAGACTTGATACAATTGTTTCTATGGATGAAATCGAAGAGTTTTATAACAATAATTTAGATGATTTTGCTCTTAGAGATTATATTGTAAAAGTTGTTTATGCCAAATACACAGACGTTACTCCTGATTTAGATAAAGTTAAATCGTGGTATAAACTTAAATCGGAGGATGATTGGATTAATCTGCAATCTCACGCTAACCTATATGGCGTTAAGTTTTATAATGATACTACCCACTGGATTTTCTTTGATGAAGTATTAAAAGAAATACCTTTAACAGATATTAACAAGGGTAGCTTTATACGAAATAAGAAAAGTATTACGTTTGAAGAAGAAGGAAAAGTTTATTTCTTAAATATTTTAGATTCAAGATTACAAGATGATGTTTCGCCCCTTGAATTTGAGAAAGACAAAATCAAAGGAATTCTATTAAATATTAGAATGAATGAACTGAGAAAAAAATTAAAAACAGAATTATACAATGACGCTCAAAAGGCTCAAATAATAAATATTTATAAATGACATTAATTAAATCAACAATTCTTCTAGTCGCTACTTTGATTGGTGCTACTACGCTTGCACAAAATAAAGTAATAGATAGAGTTATTGCCGTTGTTGGAGACCACCCTATCCTACTCTCTGAAGTTGAAGAGCAAAAACTACAAGCTTATCAACAAGGTGAAGAAAAATCAGATGAACTGGATTGCATTATTCTGGAGGAATTAATGTTAGAAAAATTATTGTTGCATCAAGCAGAAATAGATAGTGTTGAAATTCCAGAAGAACAGGTGAACCAAGAATTAAATCAAAGAATTGAGTATTTTGCAAGTCAAATGCCTAACGGCAAGGAGGATTTAGTAAAATTCTACGGTAAATCCATAGGTGAAATTAAAGACGAATTCTATGTTCAGATTGAAAATAGAATGAAAACGCAACAAATTCAATCTTCAATTACTGCTGATGTTACCGTTTCACCAAAACAAGTTAAAGCATTCTACAAATCTTTCCCTGATGACAGTATCCCGTTGGTAGGAAGCAAGGTAGAAGTTGCTCAAATCATTCTTAACCCTATCATTACTGATGAAGAGAAGAAAATGGTGAAACAAGAACTGATGGAACTTAGAGAAAATATTGTTGCTGGTTCACTTTCTTTTGAATCGGCTGCCAAATTTAAATCTTGCGATAAAGGGTCTGCTGAAAAAGGTGGAGATTTTGGCTGGGTTGGTAGAGGGCAGTTTGTTCCTGAATTCGAGGAAATGGCTTACAACACACCAATTAACGAGGTTTCTCCTGTATTTGAATCTCAATATGGTTATCATATTCTTAAAATTGAAAAACGTAGAGGTGAACAATTTTACGGAAGACATATCTTACTTTGCCTAAAACCTAGTTTTGAGCAACTTGGAGTGTGTAAAAAAAGAATGGACTCTATCAAGAATCAAATTGAAGCAGGTAACTTACCTTGGGATACAGCTGTTGCTCTGTTTAGTAGTGATGATGTTACAAAAGCCACTAATGGTATTGTTTACAACCAAAATACAGGAACCTCTTTACTGGATATGGCAGAATTAGATCCTCTTACATTTCAGCAATTAGACCCTCTTAAAGTAGGAGAATTATCCAATCCTTTCCTTTTTGAAACGTTTGATGGCCAATCATACAAAATGATTAAACTCAACAAAAGAACAACACCGCATGTTGCTAATTTGAATGATGATTATCAAATGATTCAAAAGTATGCACTTCAAAACAATCAAAATGATAAATTAACCTCATGGGTTAACACCAAACTTACAGATGTCTATATCAGATTGGATGATGAGTTTAAATCTTGCAATTATAGATTTAATTGGACTAGAAAGAACTAGTGTCCCATTATGGAGACCATACTCATCAGACCTGCTAATACTAATGATTTAGAGTCCATCTTGTGCATTCTGAATGATGAAATTAAATTTGGCACATCTGTTTATGATTACAAAGAAAAGTCTCTTTCTGATATTCAAACTTGGTACCAGGAAAAAAGGAAACATAAGTTTCCTGTTCTTGTAGCACAGATCAACAACGAAGTTATTGGGTATTCCACTTATGGATATTTTAGACCTAGAGAAGGTTATCAATTTAGCATTGAACATTCGGTTTATCTATCCAAAAATTCACAAGGAAAAGGTGTTGGAAAATTATTAATGGACAATTTAATTGCTATAGCTATTGATCAAGGTTTTCACAGAATGTTGGCTGTAGTTGATGCAAACAATATAGGAAGTTGTCGCTTTCACGAAAAATTGGGATTCAAAGAAGTTGGTAAAATGACGGAAGTTGGCTATAAATTTGACAAATGGCTTGATGTGATAATTATGCAATTAAACTTAGATACAATAAACATAAACTAATATATTAGGTATTGGTCAATACAATCTTTTGAATCACACACTATTCCGTATATTTGCAAAAACTAAAACCCTTATCATGAAAAAAGACAAAAATTTTATGTTCTTTATAGCCATGTCGCTATTTTCTTTAACCGCTTCCGCTCAAACCCCTAACAATGTTACAAAAGTTGATGCTATACCTAATCAAGTTACAACTGTAAATGCCAATTTGAAAAATGGAGAAATCATGAGTGATTTGAGATGGGCTTCATTGAGTAACGTTGCCTGTTTTCCAGCAACACAAAATTCAAAATTTACAGGAAATCATGTTTTGCATTATTTTGAAATCCCTCCTTACTCTGAGGTTACAATAACACTTATTCCCAAGGATAAAAATGCCAACATGAGTATATATGGTTATCAAGTAGGAACGACCAACTTCTCTACTCCACCTAATTTAAGTTCATGTACATCTTGTGAGGCTGCTCACAAATGGGATTATCCTAAAAAAGGAAAAACTCAAGACCATACACGTTCTATCTTTTTTAATTCTATCAAAAATGGTTACAATATTTTTATTGGTACTGCCGGAGCAGATGGATTAACTTCAGGAGAATATGATTTAAAAATAGACCTAAAATCTAAAATTGAAAACACCAATAAGCAGGAAGCACTTAAAATTTACAACGCGCCTATTGAAAAAGGAAAAACCGTTGCATATAAAGGAAATTTAAAAGATGGATGTATCATTCAAGATTTGAGTTTTGCTGCTAATAGTTCTGTGGCTTGCTTTCCTGCTACGCAAAATAGTAAATTTAGAGGTAACCACGTTTTCTTCGTTACCGAAATACCTAAGTATTCCAAAATGTACATTACCCTTATTCCTGATGATAAAAATGCCAACATGAGCCTTTACGCTTATCAAGATGGAACAACAAAAAATGTTTTCCCTCCAAATGTTAATTCTTGTGTAACTTGCGAAGCTGATCATAAATGGGATAGACCTAAAAAAGGAAAAACGCAAGATCATACAAGAACAGTATACCTCAATGCTATCAATAATCCTTATAGAGTGGTGATTGGAGTTGCAGGTGCTGATGGTTTGACTACTGGCGGATTTAAAATACAGATAAAAACAGAATAATTGGAATCGAGTAATTTGACAAGAATTAATAAATTCTTAAGTGAAGCGGGATATTGTTCAAGAAGAGCGGCTGATAAACTTATTGAACAAGGAAGAGTAACTATAAATGGCGTTGTACCTGAAATGGGTACCAAAATTGCTGAAGGAGATGAAGTTCACGTTGATGGCAAATTGATTACAAAGCCAAAAGAAGAACTTGTTTATATCGCTTTCAATAAGCCTGTAGGAATTGTTTGTACCACAGATGTCAATGTGGAGAAAAATAATATCATTGATTACATAAAACATCCTAAAAGAATATTTCCTATAGGAAGATTAGATAAACCTAGTGAAGGTCTTATTTTTCTTACCAATGATGGAGACATTGTAAATAAAATATTACGTGCTCGAAATAATCATGAAAAGGAATATATCGTAACTGTAGGAAGACCTATCACTGATGATTTTATTCAAAAAATGGGCGCTGGTGTGCCAATACTAGATACCGTAACAAAGGAATGTTTTGTTGAGAAGATTGATAAATACACTTTTAGAATTATTCTTACTCAAGGTTTAAATCGACAGATTAGACGTATGTGTGATCATTTCTTATATGATGTAAAAAGATTAAGAAGGGTTAGAATTATGAATGTCAAATTAGATATGCCTGTGGGCAAATGGCGTGATTTAACAAAGGAAGAATTATTAGAAATAAACAACTTAGTAGCTGATTCTCACAAAACTTTTGAATAGTCTGCTTGAGAATACCTTCTATATTAATTCAGAATCGAAATAAAACTCCTAATTTCGCAATCGTATGTCTACAACAAAAAAAGAAACACCAGCAATAAAGGCTTCGCTCCATAAAAGAAACAAGCACAATACTCGATACGATTTCAAGGAATTGATTAAAACGAATCCAGTTTTGGGAACTTATGTTCACGTTAATCAATACGGAACAGAAACCATTGATTTCTTCAATACAAAAGCCGTTCAAGAGCTTAACAAGTCATTATTAATGCATTATTATGGTGCATCCAATTGGGAAATTCCAAATGGTTATTTATGTCCTCCTATTCCAGGAAGGGCAGATTACATTCATCACGTTGCTGACTTATTAGCAGCAGATAATAAAGGAAGAATACCTACAACCAATAAAATTAAGATCTTAGACATTGGTGTTGGCGCTAACTGTGTCTATCCTATTATTGGTAATAGCGAATATGGATGGGGATTTATCGGGTCGGAAATAGATGCGATATCAATGGCGGCTGCCAAGAAAAATGCCAATTATTACTCAAAACGAAACTTTATAGAATTCAGGTTACAAGTAAAATCTAAAGATGTATTTCATGGTATATTAAAAAGAGATGCTTGTATTGATATGACTATTTGCAATCCGCCATTTCACTCATCTGCTGAGGAAGCACAAAAAGCTACTTTGAGAAAAGTGAAAAATCTAAAAGGAAAAGAAGCGGCTAAAGAAGAGACATTAAGATTGGCTGGTCAAAGCAATGAAATGTGGTGTAAAGGTGGCGAAGCGAGATTCGTGAAAGATATGATTTATGAAAGTCGTAACTTTAAAGATAATAGCATGTGGTTCACTACTTTGATTTCAAAAGAATCTAACCTTAAGCAAGTATATAGAATTCTTAAAGATGTTCAAGCTTTGGAAGTGAAGACCATCCCAATGGGACAAGGACAAAAGAAAAGTAGAATTGTAGCTTGGACTTTCCAAACCAAAGAGCAAAAGCAAGAAAGGGTGAAATCTAAATGGAGTTTGACATAGAGATGCTATTTTTTGAACATACTACTAGATCATATCAACCAGGAAGTTTACAACAAGTTAAAACTTAAACTCACTCATTTTCATTCTGAAATTGAAAGTAAGGAATATGATGCGAGCAATTTTAGCCTTAGTGGAAAGAAGGTTGTTTATAGAACTGCCAAAATCACACCTAAAAAAATAGGCCAATTTGTTACTTTCTGGAAAAGGAGTAACAATGGACCAATTGAACCTTTTCATGAAAAGGATAACTTTGATTTTTTTGTAGTTACTGTTACTTTGAATGATAGATTAGGCCAATTTGTATTTCCCAAAGCTGTTCTGTTAAAAAAAGGTATTGTTTCAACTATCAGTAAAGAAGGGAAAAGAGCGTTTAGAGTCTACCCTATCTGGGATACCACTTCTAGTAACCAAGCAATGAGAACACAAAAGTGGCAACTAGATTTTTTCTACGAACTCAATAAAGAAACAGATTTTAATTACATTTATAAACTATTTGAAATCCACTAGTACCAATTGCTAAAATGAGTCAAAACGAAGCACATTCACACGCTCATGGTCACCATCACCATGATTCCTCTCTCAATATATTGGGTGCCAACACAGAACTCTACTTTGCAATTATTAGTGGAATTTGCTGGATTTTGGGCATTTCGTTGTCTTTTGTTTCCAATGTCCCAGAAACATGGAGTACAGTTCTTTTTATTATCGGTGCTAGCTTTGGAGGTGTATTTACTTTTATCACCGCTGGCAAAGATTTATTAAAAGGTAGTTTTGAAATAGATTTCTTAATGCTTTTTGCTGCTATTGGAGCAGCCTCTTTAGGGAAATGGGGAGAAAGTGCTTTGCTACTCTTTTTGTTTAGCATGGGACATGCTCTTGAGCATTATGCCATGAAACGAGCTAGAAAATCTATATCAGCACTTTCTGACTTAGCGCCACCCATGGCTTTTGTGAAAAGAAATGAAGATTTAATCGAGGTCTCTATCGAAGAATTAGTAATTGGAGATATCATTGTTGTAAAACCCAATTCAAAGATTGCAGCAGATGGAGTTGTCGTAAAAGGTGTAAGTTCGGTAAATCAAGCATCTATTACTGGTGAAAGTATTCCTGTGGACAAACGTCCTAGCAGTAATTGGCAAAACGATAAAGAGATTAAAAGTCTACTTGCACAACATAGGGTTTTCGCAGGGACTATTAATGGTAGTAGCGCACTCGAAATCAAAGTGTTGAAAGAGGCCAAAGATAGTACGCTTTCACGATTAATAACTTTAGTAAAGGAAGCTGAAAATCAAAAGTCTCCAACCCAACACCTGGCTGATAAGTTTGAAAAATACTACGTCCCTTCTGTTTTAGGTTTGGTGGTCTTATTACTCTTGGCTTTTCTAGTGATAGATGAAACCTTCCAACAAAGTTTTTATAGAGCCATGTCTGTACTCATAGCGGCTTCTCCTTGCGCATTGGCTATCTCAACACCTAGTGCTGTCTTAGCGGGAATTGCTCGTGCTGCAAATCATGGCGTATTAATTAAAGGTGGCCGTCCATTGGAGGAATTAGGTGGAATAAAAGCGATTGCTTTTGACAAAACGGGTACTTTAACTGAAGGTAAACCTACGCTCACAAATGCCATTCCACATGGTAAAACGAGTAAGAATCATTTATTAAAAATTGCCGTTGCTGTAGAAACATTAAGTGATCATCCTTTGGCAGCAGCAATTGTTGAAGGTGGAAAAAAAGAATTAGGCCATATTGAATATCCTAAAGCGGAAAACATGAAGGCGCTGACGGCTAGAGGAATTCAAGCAACTATAGATGGCAGCATTATTCATGTGGGTAATAGGAGACTTTTTGAAGAGTTAACTGGCAATCCCGTTCCTGAGGAAATTGATCTCAAAATGACTGAATTGGAATCTGGAGGACATACTTCTATGATTATTCACCAAGACAATGAGTATTTGGGAATTGTAGCTGTGATGGATGTAGCACGTCCAGAAGCAATCTCTACCCTAGCTGCTTTAAAAGCAATGGGAATAAAACGGATGGTTATGCTCACTGGTGATAATCAGAAAGTGGCCAATGCTATTGCTCAAAACATAGGAATCACGGATCCAATGGGTAGTTTGCTTCCAGAAGACAAAGTTAAAGCCATAGAGCAACTCAAAATAGAAGAAGGACGCGTAGCAATGGTTGGCGATGGTGTTAATGATGCTCCTGCAATGGCTAAAAGTTCTGTGGGAATTGCCATGGGGGCTGCCGGCTCTGATGTGGCGTTAGAAACGGCTGATGTGGCTTTAATGGCAGACAAACTAGATAATTTACCGTTTGCAATAGGATTGAGTAGAAAAGCAAAACAAATCATCAAACAAAACCTAGTAATCAGTTTAAGTATGGTTGCTATCCTTGTTCCTTTGACCATTTTTGGAACCATTGCTATTGGACCGGCAGTTGTTTTTCATGAAGGTTCTACGATGGTTGTAGTTCTGAATGCATTGAGATTATTGAGATATGAAAAATGAATGTCTAAAAAGAATTTTAGCCGTTAATCTAAATTATTTTTATCTTTAATTAACTATCTTGCAAAATGATAGCAGAGTATTAATGCTGTACTTTTCAAATATAAATTATTGAATGACCAATTAAATGAAGAATTTAGCCTCATATATTGCCATTTTAATGTTGCCTTTTTTTATCCTAGGATGTAAAAAAGACAAGGTACCAGCAGAAGCAAAGCCCATTAAAAATATCTTTTTTGGATTTGAAACAACATTGGAGGATTGGGTTGCTCTCGGTGGCGGTGGAGAAAGAAATGAAGACGATGACATTATGATTTCTTCCGATACTAAGTCAGAGGGGAATTATTCATGCAAATTCACCGTTTCCCCAAGTAGTATTGTTGCTGGTGGTAATCGAGCAGAATTAACTTTCGATCAAAATGCTGTCGGTGATGACGTAAGTTGGTATGAGTATAGTTTTTATATCCCTACTAATTATCAAGATGTTGCCTTAAATGATAATTCCGGCACGGTTAATTGGCAAGTATTAGGACAATGGCATCACCAACCTGTTTTTGCCGATGGTGAAGATTGGAATTCATACACCGGAGAAAATGCCTCCCCTCCTATTGCTATTTATTACAATTATTTCGATACAACAGATATTCACTTTCAAAATATTCTGCAAGATCCTGCTTCAAATGCCATTCATGGTTTTGATCCTAGTTGGCATAAAACATCTACGATTAGTATTCTGTATGGCAATAGCCCTATCGCCATTAGCGAAATCAAGAAAGGTGAATGGATTACGCTAAAATTCAATATCAAATGGTCTGAAAATAATGATGGCTACATACAGGTGTGGAAAAATGGAATTACAATGACCAACGGAAAAGTATACGGAGCCAATATGATAAATAAAGCTTCGCATTACTTTAAGTTTGGATTATATAGAAATCCCACAATTCCGTATACTAACTCTTTATACTATGACGATATAAATATTTGGAAGGATTAGACAATACTACCCTTTCCCACATGCATTTCTTGTGTGGGTAGATTTCTTCGGTCAACAAGTAAACATTAAACTTACGCTATTAATAAACTATAACGGTAAAATTGTAATTTTGCAATTGTACTGAATCAAACCTGTACGCTTTGTACATTTATTAATAATACAAAACGTAAAAAATGCTAAAAAAACTAACTAGAAAAAGAAAAAAAGAACTTCACCTCCCTGAATTAATCGCTATAGCATTGGGAGGAATGGTTGGAGGTGGAATCTTTGCCATTCTGGGTGTTTCTGTAGAGAATATAGGCAATGCTACACCCATCGCTTTTTTGATAGGTGGTATTCTTGCTTTTTTTGCTGCTTATTCATACGTAAAACTAGCTTTGTATTATAAAGATGAAGGGGCAACCTATTCTTTTTTCAAAAAAACATTTCCCAATTCACCATTTTCTTCATCTGCCATTGGTTGGTTGGTAGTTTTTGGTTACATCAGTACGCTTGCTTTGTACGCTTTTACATTTTCCACCTATTTGGGAAGCATGTTACCCTTTGAAGATGCTTACTGGGCCAATAAAATAATTGCAGGATGTATCATCCTGTTCTTTGCCATTGTAAATATCGTCAGTGTTAAGGGAATGGGAAAAATTGAAGACTGGATGGTTTACACCAAACTTATCCTACTGTTGTTCATATCTGGGCTTCTTGCTGGAAAGGGACACTTGTCTAATTTCACTCCAATTATAGATGCTGATACTAGTTTAACAAGTATTCTAATTATAGCATCTATCACCTTTGTAGCTTTTGAGGGATTCCAACTCGTAATTCATGCATATGATGAAATGGATGACCCTCAAAAAAATATTCCTCGTGCTATATACAGTTCTATCGGCATTGCTACTTTTCTTTACATCATTTTGGCGATAGGTGCATTAGCTACCATCCCAAAAGAAATCATCATTCAGGATAAGGAATATGCTTTGGCTGCAGGAGCACAAGATATATTAGGTGATTTTGGTATGTTCATCGTAATTTTCGGAGCATTACTAGCCACTTCAAGTGCTATTAGCGGTACTTTATTTGGTGCTTCAAGACTTATGGCCGTAATTGCCAAAGATGGGTATTTACCTGGTAAATTATCACATAGAATAAAAGGTCATATCCCTAACTATGCCATTATTACCATGGGAATTTTTTCCTTTGCATTGATCCTTAGTGGTGGTCTACAATTGTTACTTGAATTTGGAAGTATCACCTTTATTATAGTTTCTTTCTTAATGGCTTACGCTAATTTTAAAAAACGCAATGAAACAAAAACACATATCTTCCCGGCCATAGTAGCAATGGTTGGATTATTTCTGGGGGGAATACTGATTTTTTATTTTGAATTTAAAGAGAATACTCAACAACTAGTTTATATTTTATTGATGTATTTACTCTTAATAATTGGCGCGTTTATCTATGCCAAAAAGAATAAAAAAAATGTCACTGAGTCAATTGGCTAATATAGAAGAATCATAAACTGTAGTACCCTACCCTCCAAATTAAGGTTGCAAACGCTAAAATAAAAGACAAGTAGAAACGCATCTTTTTCAAAAGGTTGAACGTCTTAAAAAAAAACGGAACGTGAAAAATATTACAATTACAATATCGCTTTTACTTTCATTTCATTTATTCGGGCAAGAATGCAATTGCCTAGAAAATATAACATTTCTGCAGGAGAAAGTAGAGGCAAATCAAGCGTCCTATCAACATCAAGTGGTTGAGTTCAAAAGACAAAAGGAATACAATACTGTAAAAAATAAAATTAATACGCTGGCGCAAAATACAGACAACAAAAGAGACTGTATTGGACTTATTTCTCTTTATTTAGGTTTTTTCCGTGATGAACATTCCTTCATCAATTACAATGATTCGTTCGTGGCAAAAGATCATTATCACAAAAAGTTAAAAACAAAAAAAACATCAACTCAGAAATTCGAAGGACTTTGGTATTTTGAAGATGGCAGCTTTAGCATTGATGTTTTTCCTTATGTCAATAGTTATTCCCAATGGTCTGCGGTGATGAAGAAAGATGACACAAAGAATTGGAAAAA
Source organism: Parvicella sp. (assembly GCA_041583015.1). Lineage (GTDB taxonomy): Bacteria > Bacteroidota > Bacteroidia > Flavobacteriales_D > Parvicellaceae > Parvicella. Next base: position 23,531 of record JBFHGR010000030.1, read on the forward strand.
AGGACGTGTTAAAATTGAGTTTTTTAAAGATGATAATCAAAACCTTAAATGCATTTATTGGAGACAAAACCTTATTCCAAAGATGTACGATGTTAGTGTTTCGGATTCAATAATGTCTATTGGCCGGTATCTTAATTTTTATCGTGAGAAACCTAATACAGACCATAATCATACTCCTATTGTCAATGAATTAATGTTTAAACAATTAACAGATAACACTAATTATCTGAAACTACCATCATTCGATTTATCTCAAACTCATAGGATAGATAGTGTAGTCCTGGCATATAAAGAGGCTATCACTTCCAAAAGTAACTTAATCATTGATGTTAGATATAACGGAGGTGGAGGTTTTGATGCTTTTAAGTCAGTTTTGCCTTATGTGCTTGACTCGGAAATTATTGAACAGCCTTATTATGGGGCTGTTTGGGTAAGTGAAGACAACCTGGCTTATTACGATAGTACTAAGTATGAATATGCCGAGACTAAAAAAGACAGCATTGATGAAGAAAGATACGTTCAATTCTTGAAAGATCACAAAAACGCTTTTACTCCCATTGAACTTGAATCAGATACCATTACCCTTACCAAGGATTTTCCTAATAAAATAGGAATCTTGTTCAATAGATATTCAGCAAGTTCTGCAGAAGGATTTATTCTTGTCTCGTCTTATTCTAATAAAGTGAAGACATATGGTGAAAATACCATGGGTGCTGTTTCATACGGAGATTGGATGCCTGTGGAAATTCCTGAGTTAAATATCTGGGTAGCGATTACTACCAAAAAAATGATATTTAAACAAAATGAAGATTTTGAAAGTATTGGTATTTCTCCCAATGTAGATTTGTCCAATAGCAAAGAAGAGAATTGGATTAATGCTGTTATTAATGACCTTGAAAATAATTAATGCATACCCATGTTTGAAACAAACAGACTAAAATTTAACCTATTGAGTGCTAAATATGAAAGCGATTTAGAAAAACTATTCTGTGACAATCATTTGGTCATGAAATCAGTTTTAAAAGGAAGAGTTTTCACAAAGGAAGAATTCAAAAAATCATTACAAGAAGATTTCATGCTAAATGAATCTGAAAAAACTGGTTTTATGTGTCTTACATCCAAATCTGATGATCAAGTAATAGGTATTTCAGGTTTACTAAAATGTCATTATTTAAGAAAAGACAATTATGAATTTGGATTTATCTTAAATGAAAATTATTGGGGAAAAGGATTAGCAACAGAAATTGGCCAGTTCTGGATGGAATATGCCAAGAATAATCTGAATTTGACTGAATTAGTTGCAACGGTAAGTCCAGACAATATAGTATCCAGAAAGGTACTTCAAAAATTAAATATGGAATATATGCATGAGTTTGAATCCAAAGAAAGGGGCCATAGGCTAATATTTAGAAAATGTTTATGACGTTTTGATTATTGTTTAAACCAAGACTAAACCCAAGAATTCACTACATTTAATTCCTAGATTAACAAAACCAAAACGAATGAATAGTTATTTAGATAGCGTCAAAAAGCAATTGGAGTATTACAAAATACTTGGAGAAAACCTGTGAGCAAATACCTGATAGAATACTGGAGGTAAGTGAATAAATTAATACAAGAGGAAAATAATATGAACCAATCAGAACTCATTATATTAAATTTTACAGAAATTAGAAGACGAAGCATAAAACTTTGGAATGAACTACCTGAGAAATATTTTAATTGGAAACCTGATGAAGAAGCATTTAGTGCGTCAGACATAATCAGACATGTTTTAGAAGCAGATTATGGCTGGAATATTATCATCAATCAAGGAGATATGACTAATTATCAAACTCCATGGAAAAACCGTCCATTCATTAGCCTAAAAGATGAACTTGAATTTGCTGAGCCATTTAGGAAAACATTTTTAGATAGTATTCAACATTTTTCTGATGAGCAATTAAACGAGACCTTAATCGTCCATCCAGGTAATGGTGAAAAAAAGATCCTTGCAAAATATTTGCTACGGATTGGTTACCATGAATCTGTTCACGCAGGACAATTCCTTTCCTATTTAAGAGCCATGAATGTTGATAGACCTAATATATGGGATTAAATAATACTGAACCCAAGAATCAAAATACCACTAGTGCACCTCCCGAATATTCGGAACCATCATGTTCCTTTTCACCCATTACAACTAACTAAATAACCAGTTAACCTATCCAACAATATTCTTTTGAAAGTTTGAAGTGAATTTTGTATGTTTGGGTATAAATATTCTTTGGAGTAATTTTCATTGATGATGTTTATGTAAACTTTAGAAACAATCAAATTCACTATGAAACATTTATTTATAAGCATTGTATTAGCTTTTATTACTTTAAACTCTTGTTCACAGAATTCAAATTGTGAAGAATTAAAAACGGAAATAGACAAGCTAAAAAATGAAAACACTACTCTAATTACTGACAACAAAAATTTAAATCAACAATTTTGCATTGCTAAATTGTCAGTTTTAAAATCCAAACTTTATGAAGCACATTCACTGATGAAAAGTTGGACTAATTCTCCAGCCAGTTCGGATGCCCCTTACAAAATAAGAGCCAATTCACTTATTGATAAATCAATAGAATCTGATTTGGAAGAGATAACTCAAATTTTTAAATCTCAAAAAGTAAGTGCTATTGCGCAAGAGAAGTTTTCACAAATTCACGCTGATATTATGCAACTTATAAAATTATATGACAATATTAGGGAGACACTACCTAACTTTACGAGTTATGAGGATCCTATAAATTCTTTTATGGTCCAAACTAGTTATGATGAAGAAATAACTCCTATGTTTGAATCTATCATAAAAGATTTAGATTCATTAACTTTAGACTAATACAAGCCTCTATTCACCCACTAGTGCGCCCATCGCTACCACACTAAACAACTCCTTATAAAGTCAATACCATCTCCACCAACCTGTTAATATCTTGTTTGACACTTTGAAGTGAATTGTGTAGGTTTGATATTATTATTGTGGGTTATATACTGAAATGGTAGTTGTTCTGTAATGGCGACACATTAAAAAAAACATAGAATCGAATGGGAATATTTGAACGTCAAAAAGAAAAATGGACTAATCATAGTGGAAACATTAATATTCATGATGATTTAAAAAAATCAGATATTCCCAAAATCATATCAGAAAAAGACATTCATTCTCTTCAATTTTATACATTTGAAAATCCTAAAACTCAAACTTGGGAAACGCTAAACGAGTTTTATAAACATTACCCCAATATTGGTCTTCGTGTGCTGCAGATCGGAAGAAACTAATTGACCATTCAGTAGAAATTATGATGAAATCCAAATCGATTGAGTACACAAATATTATGCATTGGACAGATGACGTTACGACAAAAAAACTGACTAAAAAAGGAATAAAAACTTGGAGTTGGGATATAGTAATATAACGTGACACAACACGTTGACGAAAATTAGGCACAATGAAATCATTTCAAGATATAAATCAAAGTGAAACCGCTAAAAGAAAACTAAAAGCGCTAGCAAAATCCTCAAATCTGGATATTGAATTTGTGACCTTACTTGCAAATTATTCTTGGGATTACGACCCTATTGGCAAAGAGTCTATAGGTTGGGTTCAAACAGAACAGATTGACGAAAAGCAACTTTTAATAGACACAGAACTAATATTTGGTCATTTGAAAATCCATGATGATTTAAACTTTCTTCATGACTATTTAATGGAGCATATTTTATCCAGTCATAAAAGTATAAATGCTGAAGAACTCAAGAAGAAGTTACTTATTGCGGGATTGAGTAAAAATTATTGTTATTTATCCGAATACGCAACATATTATTATCTAAATAATTTGAACGCTGAAAGACTGAAATTATTAGATAGTAAGCAATCGTACAATAACTTGGATTTTATTAAGACGCTTTTTAAGAAAGTATTTAGAGGTGGTGCTATCGAGAGATATAATTTGCTCTATTGCTACTGTGATTTATGCATTGATCTTCCTTACCTAGATACAGAACAGCCCAACACTACAAATTGGATGGAAACCTTGACAAGTAAAATTAACGAATTAAATAGTTCTGCTACCATAAAAGACTTAATTAGATGTTGTCAAGGAATAATTAAAGGTGATAAATATTTCAAACAAGAGGTTTTACAATCACTAGCATATTCTGGAGATATTAAAGTCAATAAAATTGATGTATCAAAAATATTTATTCCTGAGTTTAGAGATGTATTATCAAATCATTTCTACACAAACGAATGGACTTATCCAATAAGGTTTTGGAATGAAAATGAATAACTATCGTCAATAAGGGTATTAGCCGCTAGTCATACAAAAAAACATAAAACTGAATGATAGAAAATAAAAACATAATTGGAATTTGTGGAAGCGCCAGTCGAAACTCCGCTAATTTATCAGTTTTGAAATGGATTGCTAAATTTGAAAACTCCATATTCAATTTAGAAATTATAGATGATCTAACTGAATTTCCACATTTCAAAACAGAACTGACTGATAAGAATGTTCCTAAACAAATTATTGATTTTAGAAATAAAATTGCAGACTCAGATGGCATCATTATTTGCACACCAGAATACGTTTTCAGTATTCCAAGTGGTTTGAAAAATATATTGGAATGGTGTGTTTCAACAACTGTATTCACAGATAAACCGGTTGGAATCATAACAGCTTCAACAAGTGGAGAAAAAGGACACGAAGAATTGAAATTAATTATGGAGACTATTCAAACTAGATTTACGGAAGAATCAACTCTTTTAATCAAAGGAATAAATGGAAAAGTAAATAAGGAGTTAGATATATTGGACAAAAACACAGAAATCAAATTGAAAAATTTCATATCGGCATTTATGGATTTATTGGATTAATTATATTGATGCTAGATCTTCTTTCTGTGTCAATTGTAATAATTCGTGTAATACAAAGTTTAGATGCCCCCCCACTCGTGCACAACACGAAGTTCGACAAAGTCATTCCTATCTCGTTACATTCCTTCACAACTAACTAACCAATCTTATCTTGACACTTTGAAGTGAATTGTGTATGTTTGATATTAAATATAAACTGGATAAAGAACGGTAGTTGTGTTTATTCAGTAGTAAGCAATCATCATAAAAAACAACAAATGGATTTACTTCATAGATATGGACACAGCATTATTCCTAAAGGAACTATTCTATTTAGAGGGTTTAATGACAACTCTTACCATGACGTTATGTTTTTTGGTTTACAAAAATATGTCATTACTCGTTTTGGAACCCCTCAACTTTGGATAACTAAAGAAGAAATTAAACTTCCTTTTTTGATCAATGAAATTAATGCAGATAGTAACTGTAAATCTTCCATTCCAGAATTATACACAGAACTGACTGATAACACTGGACTAAATGATCTTGAAATCAAGAATGATTATACACACAGAAATAACTTTATAAATCAATTAAAAGAACTAAAAACGAGTGGATGGTTATCTTCCTTAGAAAACAAGTCTGAATTAGAGATTTGCTTGTTTAATGATAATGAAAAAAAAGTAGCATTCTACGGATATATAGATGAAGATCAAAATAAATATAATCATTTTAACTCTTTATCTCAAATATCAATATTTCCTAGTTCATCATTTATACTAAATGCCACTCAAAACCTTAACGATTACCCATTTGAAAATTATAAAAATGGTGTTAATAATTGGATTAATGAAGAGATTGAAAAAGGTCATAAAAAAGTGGACTTAGAACATTACTGCTTTAATTTAAGATTTAAACTCAAAATATAATTCCCTTCACAACTAACTAACACAAAACAATCTAACCAATCTTGTTTTGAAAATTTGAAGTCATTTTTGTATTTTTGATTTTATACAAACTGAATAAAGTGCAGATGTGCTGTTTATTTGGTTATTGTGCGCAATTAAAACAAAGTGAACGCATAGAACTTAAGATCAATCAAAACAAATAACCGAAGTATGAATGAATTTTGGGAGTCTGCTTTTAGGAATAACGATAAGATGTGGGGAGAAAGTCCGACTGACAATTCAAAGAATGTTCTTAAGTTGTTTCAGAAAAATAAAATTAAAAGCGTCTTGATTCCAGGTTTCGGTTATGGAAGAAATGCAAAGGTGTTTTATGATAACGGATTTAATGTTACAGGAATTGAAATATCAAAAACCGCGATTGAAAGAGCTGGAAAATATTTTGGAAATGATGTAACGATACATTACGGTTCTGTTACTGATATGCCATTTGACAAGGCTCGTTTCGAATCTATCTACTGTTATTCTCTAATTCATCTTTTAGACAAAATCGACAGATGGAAATTAATCGAGAATTGCTATTCACAATTAATGCCAAATGGCTTAATGGTTTTTGTGGCATTATCTATAAACGATAAGCGATTTGGAATAGGAGACGAAATAGGAGAAAACACTTTCAATTCTCCACACGGATTAAACCTATATTTTTATGACGAAACGGCTGTAAAAAAAGAATTTGGAAACTATAATATAATAGAAGCAAAAGAAATTAATGAACCTGAAGAAAATCCGAATGAAAGACATTGGATGATCGTATGTAGAAAATAACAACCCATAACAATGGGTATAATTCATTGCTAGTTAGAGCCAACTTACGAAACAAAACTCACGAATATTCATTGATATATCAATTAAATTGAATTTCCAAACACCTAAATAAACAACTTCGAATAGTCAATTAAATGAAACTACTAACTATAATATTTTTACTAATAACTATAACTGCAACATCGCAAGAGCAAACTGACTATTTAAAAATGGTAGACACTTTGATTAATAAAACTAATGATTATTACATATTTCCTGACAAAGCGAATGAAATTAAAACCAAACTATTATCTCTTTCAGATAATTCTTTTAAAAATTTGTCTAAAAAACAATTTGCAGACACTATTACTGCCATCTTTAGAGAAAAGAGTAATGACAAACACTTTGCCCTGCTCTACAGACCTGATTTTTTAAATAATACGGAATCCAAAAAGGAGCAACAGCAAAAATTTAATGAAATTAATAGAAGATGGAATTTTGGCTTTGAATCTGTGGAAAGACTTAAAGGCAATATTGGTTACATAAATTACTCTGGTTTTGCAGAATCGAACTCTTCAAGAGAAACATTAGCTGCTGCTATGAATTTTGTTTCTAATACAAATTCCTTAATTATAGATTTAAGGAATAATCAGGGAGGTGATGGGCCAATGATGTTGCTGTTTTGCAGTTATTTCTTTGAAAATAAACAAGTATTAAGTAAAACTTACTTTAGACAAAGTAATAAAACCGTTAAGAATAAAACTAAATCTAAAGTTCTTGGCAAGAAATATTTGAATAAGCCAATCTATATATTGACAAGTAAAAATACTTTTTCAGCGGCAGAAGCATTAAGTTATAATCTTCAGCAAAAAGGAATTGCTAAAATAATTGGTGAAACAACAGCTGGTGCTGCTAATCCTATAGAGATGTTCGTGATAAGTAACGATTTCCTATTTTTTGTACCTACTGGTAATGAAACTAATTTAACAAGTAATAAAAACTGGGAACATATAGGGGTAATCCCTGATTATGCAATATCACAAGAAAATGCGTTAGAAAAAGCACAATTATTGGCTCTGAAAAATATCTTGAAAAGGAATATAAAAGCAGAGATCACCAATGAAGAAGTTGAAAAAAGAATAATTGAATTGACAGAAAAACTGGAGTAATCGCAAAAGTACGTTGCCACCCACTCAAGCACAACACGAAGTCCCCCGCTAGCGCACAATTCCTATCCCGTCCCATTCATCCACAACCAACCAACTAACCAACTAAGTAACCAACTAACTAACTAACTAACCAACCAATCTTATTTTGATACTTTAAAGCGATTTTTGTATGTTTGATATAATACAAACTGAATAAAGTGCAGTTATGCTGTTTGTTTGTTGTAACCAATTATGACCCAGCCTGAAATATGAACAGTTATTTAGAAAGCGTAAAAAAACAGTTCGAGTATTATAAAATGCTTGGAGAGAAAACTTTTGAGCAAATACCAGAGGAAAAATTATTTTGGCAACTGAATGAAGAAAGTAACAGTATTTCTATGATTGTAAAACATCTCAACGGAAATATGCTTTCTCGTTGGACTGACTTCTTAACAACTGACGGAGAAAAAGAATGGCGAAAACGAGATGAGGAGTTTGATAATGATATAAAAACTAAAAAAGAATTGTTATCAAAGTGGAATGAAGGTTGGGAGTGTTTATTCAATGCAATTAATCCTTTGACTGAAAAAGATCTTGAAAAAGAAGTTTACATTAGAAATATGGGACATTCTATATCTGAGGTTATAAATAGACAATTAGCACATTATCCTTATCATATTGGACAAATTGTATTCATTGGCAAAATAATTCAAAACGAAAATTGGGAATCACTTTCCATACCAAAAGGAAAATCAAAAGAGTATAATAAAGAAAAGTTCTCCAAACCAAAAAGGAAAGAACATTTCACAAACGATTTATAAAAAACTGGTTACAACAATGGCTATAATTAATACGGGGGTTGATGCTTAAATAAAAGTCCCCCCCCGCTGATTAGCGAAACGAAGTCCCACAAAGTCATTCCTATCGCGTTCCATTAATTCAGAACTAACTAACC
>JBFHGR010000031.1:0-31114 GCA_041583015.1 Parvicella sp.
ACGCCAAAGAAAGTGATGCACATAGCACCTGAGCAATGTTTTCTGGACAAGTTCAAAAAACAAAAAAACTTAGATTACACTACTGGAGATTTGGTTTCTCCAATAGCAGATATTCATTTTGATTTGCATGACATTCCATTGGAAGACAATACTTATGATGTAATTTTCTGTAACCACGTTTTGGAGCATGTAGAAGATGATCACCAATGTATGACAGAGTTGTTTAGAATTATGAAGCCAGGAGGTTGGGGAATTTTTCAAGTTCCTATTGATTCAACTAGAACAGAAACATATGAAGACCCAACTATTACTGATCCTGACGAAAGAGAAAAGCATTTTTGGCAATATGATCACGTGAGGTTATTTGGTTTGGATTATCCAGACAAATTGAGAGCAGCAGGTTTTGAAGTAAATCCTTTTGACTATCATGATAAGTATCCAAAAGAACAATACGAAAGAATGCGTTTGCATCCGGATGAACTCATCTACGTAGTAAGCAAAAAATAATCTTTTTCTTTTTCAATGAACAAAACATTTGACATTGAACATGTGGATCAACTTAGTGACGTTGCCAAATTCATTGGTGAATTGACAGCAGAATTTCCTGTGATTATTTTCAATGGAGAAATGGGTGCTGGTAAGACTACATTAATCAATCAGGTTTGCGAGCAACTGAACGTGACTAGCCCAATATCGAGTCCTACTTATGCCATAGTAAACACATACGAAAGAACTACAGGAGAAGAAATTTTTCACTTTGATTTTTATCGCCTAGAAAACGAGATGGAGGCGGTACAAAGTGGCTTGGACGAAATGATAGATTCAGGAAACATCTGTTTGATAGAATGGGCAGAAAGAATTCTGAAACTTTTACCAATAAACTACGTAAGGGTAGACATCTCAATCACAGGAGAAAATTCCAGGAAAATTGAGATTACTAAAGTTTAGTTTGTTGAGACCTTTATTTTACACCATAAACCTTTCCTATGATAACATCTGGTGATGCGTTGAAGTCTTTGGCGCGAGAAGCAGCCTTACTTCCTCAAGAAGAAATGCTAGAAATTGGCAGAAAAAAGCAAAGTTTATACATTGGTATACCAAGAGAAACAGAATTTCAAGAGCATAGAGTTGCTCTCGTACCAGAAGCAGTGAGTTTGATAGTTTCAAATGGGCATCGCGTTATTGTAGAGACAAATGCGGGTAAACAAGCCTTCTTTTCTGACAGGGATTATAGTGAGGCGGGAGCAGAAATAGCGTACTCTCATGAGAAAGTTTATGAAGCAGACATCATCTTAAAAGTAACACCTCCTTCCAAAAAGGAAATAGGAATAATGAAGCACAAGCAAACCTTATTTTCTGCTTTGCAACTGACCGTTCAACCAGAAGATACTTTGCGAGAATTAATGGCAAAGAAAGTTACGGCCATTGCTTGGGATTATATTCAAGACGAATACGGTGTTTATCCTATCATTCGTTCCATGGGGGAGATTGCAGGAAATGCTAGTGTTCTTGTTGCGGCTGAACTATTGAGCAATGTCAATAAAGGAAAAGGAATGATTATGGGCGGAATTGCCGGTATTTCTCCTACAGAAGTTGTAATTATAGGAGCAGGAACTGTTGGTTCTTATGCTGCACGTAACGCATTAGCATTGGGAGCGTCCGTAAAAGTATTTGACAATTCCGTAGCGAAATTAAGAAGACTTCAAAATGAATTGGGTCAACGAGTTTTCACTTGTGTGATTCAACCAAAAGTATTGATGAAAAACTTGCGAAGAGCAGATGTAGTCATTGGTGCGTTGCGTGCTCCACATGGTAGAACTCCTTGTGTGGTCTCAGAAGAAATGGTGGAGAAAATGAAACCAGGTTCTGTTATTGTAGATGTGAGTATTGACCAAGGAGGTTGTTTTGAAACTTCTAAAGTCACAACACATGAAAGACCCACTTTTGAAAAACATGGCGTGTTGCACTATTGCGTGCCAAATATAGCTTCTAGGTTTTCTCGTACGTCATCTTATGCATTGAGTAATATTTTTGCTCCTATGGTGCTAGAAATTGCTGATGGGGGTGGATGTGAGAAGTTAATTAGAACAAGGAAAGGATTCCGACATGGTGTTTATATATATAATGGCACACTAACCTCAAGTTATCTAGGTGAAACTTTTCGATTGCCTTATAAAGATTTAGACTTATTGATTTCTGCTTTTTAGATTACCAAATAAAGTAGTGATCTACATTAATTTTCATCCACTTACTTTTACTTGCGGCAATTTCAATTTGCTCCCTAGTTTCTTCCATGTTCTGAACTTTTTTGGACCTTTTAATTTCCAACTCTTCCTTTTTAGGCTGATAAAAATCCACTTTAGTCGCAAAATAAACAATAGCGCCATCTTCGCTTGCCACACCTAAAATGGCACCTGGTAAATCATGAAATCTTTCCGGGCCAATGGTTGGAATAATTTCTTCGCAATACCAAGCATAAATTCTAGTAGAATCATCTACTTGCCAAAAAGCTTTTCTACAATCAAACCCTGCGATATTTCGCTTGCTATCTGTCATTTTCCAATCTCTTTTGGGCAGTTCATCCTCAATATGAACTTCTTGCCCCCACATATCTCGAATAGTATAAAACTTTGTCGTGTTTAAATCTCTATAGACTGTGTTTTTATTCGTTCCCCAAGGCATTGGGTCTGCAATATCTGTTGGTTTTAACCCAAAGAGAGAAGCAGAATCGGTAAAAGTCAATTCAAAAATCTCAACCTTAATTCTATCCTTTTCTTTCACCCACTCTTTAGCACGAGGACCAAGCGTTTTATACAAATTAGTCCTTCTTTCAAAGGTTATTTTACCCTCTTTATATTGACCAAAAGCAGTAAAAGAAAGAATTGCAAGGACTAAGAAAATATACGTCTTTCTAAAATTCATTTTCATCTTTTTGCTTTTTAAGTACATTAAACTTGTAAGTTAACCTAAGTAATAAATACCTTCCTATTATATTGGTTTGATTATCCACCACAACATTATTGTATATATTTCTAGAATTACTGATATTTTGATTCAATATGTCTTTTGCTTCAAAAGACAAAATCAAATTTTCTTTCTCCAAAAACATTTTACTAATTGATGCATCCCAGATAGTATAAGTAATATCAAACCCTTGTGCTCTTTGTGAACTAATCACTTGCTCTACATCACTTCTAATGGAAATTTTGTGTCTCAACTTAACTTCAAGACCAGCATCAAAAGTAGTATACACATTCAATTGAGGTGTTTTATATAACGATGAATTACCTGTACCATAACTATAACTCCCTCCTGCATATAGTTCAAGAGAATCTAAAATATACCTAACTTTTAGTTGACCAAATACACCTTGATTCTTTGTTTCATTTTCTAAACCATTAATTAAAGCATTATTGGTATTAGTATATACATTAGCAAAAGGGTCAATCTTAACTTTTTGTTTAAACAAAGGAATTGAACCTCCGATATACATATTAAAAGAACTATTCCCCTCAACATTAATGGCTCTATTTAAAGATCTTCCTTGTGCATCATAAAAGATTTCCTGAGAAAAAGCATTATCCAGAAGAGTGAAATTTGCTCCCATATATGAATGCGAACCTGTTGTTGCCTTGTAGGTAAAAAAGTTCATATTAAATGATTGACTTACTTGGCTTTTTAAATCAATATTTCCAACACTGATATTATTGATATTTCTGTTGTCTGGCAACGGCTGTAATTGCGAAACAGACGGATTTTTCACAACAGACTTATATATAAAAGTTAAGTTTTTTGATCTTGAAAACTTATATTTATATTTCAGAAATGGAAGTATATTAAGTTGATTTTGATCAATTGTAGTGTCGTTCAATAAGTCAACACTTTCAAGACTAACATTATTGATATCTGCACCGGCAATGATATCTTGCATTTTGGTGGTATAAATAAGCCTAGCTCCAATTCTTTGATTAATTGTCAAGTTTTCAAAATCTGCAGAATATTGCTGATTCAGCAGACTATATTCATCATTAACATTATCAAAAGCAAATTTTCTACTTGAACCAGTTGCGTGTTGAATAGAGTATTTTCCCTCTACTTTTAATTTTTTCCCCAATGGTTCAACAAAAGTGATATCTCCATAATGATTAAGATTTTGAGCTTTTCCGTTTTTGGTTTGATCAGTGTTTAATAGACTTAATCCGTTTAAAATATCATTGTCATTATTAGCAAGAAAATCTTTCGTGCTGTTTTGTTGTTGCTTCAATTGGTAATTGATTTCCAAACTTCTGTTGTCTTTTTTAAATTCTGTTAGCCATTTTGCCGCAACAGAAGCTTCTACAAAGTCTGTTATTTCCGAGTAGTTATTATTTGTAATTCTGCTGTTTACATTCTCCTCTGTAAAAAATTGATTGACAGAACTTTCTGCAGTTGAACCTGTAATTTGTTTAACTCTAGGCTGCACTGTTAATGTAGAAAATGAATCTATTTTCCACTCAACATTAAAATTTAAGGCAAACGCTTCTTGGGTACTAAAAGTACTATCCTTGTTATAACTAGAATAGGATGTATCCTGTAAAGTGAAAATACTATTGGATTGAGATTCTGACAAAACCTGTTGATTATCATAGGTAAAGTTTGTTCCTATCTCTACTCTTTCGCCCAGCTTATCTGTAAAATAAAATCCCGTTTTTGCTTTTTGCGGGACACCTGTACCAAGGTTCCCGATTTGTGGTTCAAAATCATATCCACCATATTCATTTCGCTTTCCTATTTCTTCAGACAATCCAAACTTCTGGCTATCTCGCCAGTTAAAATCGCTTCTAGGTGTATTGGTAAACAACCCAAAAATGGATATTTTCTGACTTCCATTGAATCTATTTACTAACGCCTCTCCTTCATAATAATTTTGAAAATCCGTAGCGCCATTCAATTTGCCAAACATTCCACGCTTGGCATCATCTTTCAGTTTTAAATTAATCACTTTTTCTGTCTCATCAGTGTTATCTCCTTCCACCTTTTGATCATATACTTCCACATTTTCAATGGCCCCAGCAGGCAAGTTTTTAGTAGCAACGGTTGGATCTGTTCCAAAAAACTCATCACCATCTACATAAACTTTGTTTACTTCTTTTCCATGAACCACAATTTTGCCAGATTTATCTACATCAAACCCTGGTAATTTCTTAAACAAATCTTCTACATTGGCATTGGCTGCGGTCTTAAAAGAATCTGCCACCATGACCAATGTATCTCCATTAAAATATATCGGTGCGTTATTAGAAAACACTACATATTCTTTTAGTTGTTCTCCTTTCTCCGGCAACACAATTCTTCCAAAGTCCAAATCTTTGGTGTTATCATTGCCAAAAATAAAATACTCTCTTTCTTCAAATTTTGGAGAGGTGATTAGCACTTGAAATGTATCTCTAGGAATTTCAAGATTGAACTTTCCCTGCCAATCAGATCTTGTATAACTTGTTAGAACAGAGTCTTTTATTCTAACAGCCATTACGATGGCATATTCTACTCCTTTTTTATTAAGTGTATCATATATTTCACCACTTAACTTGACGTTTGTACCTTGAGCCGAAACAGCAAAAGTTAGAGAACACAAACAAAGCAATAAAAAGGATTTTACTTTTTCCATTAAAAATAATTTTGATCAAAGATAAAATTAGAAATTCATAACATTTGTTAAATAAGGATAAACGGACTACAAGTATAATTTTACTTGCAAATTTTTATCTAGAAGGGTCTCAATGTGATTAACTAATTCTTATTCCCACAACTAAAACATCATCAAACTGTTCATTTTTTCCTTTCCAGTTCTCAAATTTTGCATTTAATATTGATGGAATATTTTCATCTACCTTACTCATTTCTACCAACAAGTCTTTAAAAGGTTGATAATAAAATTTCTTGCCTTTTTCTCCTCCTTTTTGATCTGCAAAACCATCAGAAAACATAAAAACGCTATCGTTTGTTTGCAAATCTTGATGATTCAAAGCAAAAGGCACTTTTGCCGTGTTAGCAAGAACACCCACCGACCTTCTAGACCCCTTGATTTCGCTTAATTCATTGTCTCTAACAATGTATATGCTATTTCTGGCTCCAGAGTACTCCATTTTTTTCGTAACTGTGTTAATTCTAACAATTGAGACATCCATACCATCTTTAAACTCCTCTTCTTTTACACTTCTTTCCAACAGTTTTGACGTAAGAATTGCACTTATACTTTCTAAAATTTGATCTGGTTGATAAATTTTTTCGTCCACAACTACCTTGTCTAATATTGTACTAAAAATTATAGACATAAATGCCCCGGGCACTCCATGTCCTGTACAGTCTGCTGCTACAGTAATGACCTCGTTTCCCGCCTTATGAAACCAAAAAAAATCACCACTTACAGAGTCTTTTGGTTTAAGAAAGACAAAAGATCCCGGCAATATTTTCATAAAGTTTTTTGGAGAAGGCAACAGCGCTTTTTGAATTCTTGTGGCATAATCAATACTTTCTTTAATATTAACAGATTGAGCTGATATTTCATCTTTTTGTTTCAAGATCTCAACATTCTTTGCAGTTAAAATCATGTTTGACTTTTTCTTGTTTAAAAAGCCAATTAAAATTAGTGCCGCTATTAAACCTAGTGAAGCCAATGCTATCCAAAGGATTCTTGTTTTAGCAGTTTCTGCGTCTTTTTCAGCTAGAATTTTTTCCTCTAGTGCTTTTGCTTCAGAAGCAATTAATTTTGCCGCGGCAGCTTCGGATTCAGCTAGTTTTGCTTTATCTTCTGCTATTTCTTTTTGAAGAACCGAAAGTGCGGCTTCATCTTGTGCTGCTTTAACTTTCAATTCTGCCAATTGTACTTCCTCGCTCATCATTTCAATCTCAGCGAGTGACTTTGCATTTTGCATTTTTATTTCAGAAATGATATTCTCTGTTTCCTTATTTTTTTCTTCCTGAAAAGCAGTTGTATTTTCTGTAGACAATTCATTTTGATTCACCACATCTAACGATGATTGAATTTCTTTAGATAAATTTGACAAACCATAAGAATTCGCCTTGTCTAGCGCTATAGTTAGGTGTTTTTTAGCATTGCCGTAATCTCCATAATTAGAATAAAGGGCTCCTACCGTTTTTAAGCATTGCACCTCATCTTTTTCTTTACCAGATAATTCAAATTCTTTAGCAGCTTTTCCATACCATTCTATGGCTTTTTTATTATCACTCTTTTTATTATAAATCATTCCCAGCGTAGAAGCACTATATCCTGAATTCTTATGCTTTCCAATGGTTTTATAAGAATCATACGCAATTTGATAATGCAAAATAGCTTCTTTATCGTCTCCTAAGGCTTCATAGGCTTCAGCTATAACAGACTCGCTCATCGCATAATTATTTTTGTCTGCCGACTTATATATTTTAGCGGCTGCACTTCCGTACTTAATAGCGTCCTCATAAGATTTCAAATTCACACTTGCTTCCGCTGCCAATGCATTAGCGGCTCCTTCCAAAGTCTTATTCCCTTCCGAATGCTGCAAGGCATTCTTTGCTAATGTAACGGCTTCCTTAGCATCTACATCAATAATTTTATTCGCTAATTGTAATTGATACTGAACTTTTTCCAATCCAGAAGCATTGTCAATTTTTCCTTGTAATTCCTCAACACTTTGACCAAATGAAAAATCAAAAATCAAAAAAAACAGGAATAAAACGGTAAATTTTTGTGTCATATATGTAATTGCTATTTATCTACCACAACTGATTGCTCTGGAGTACATTCAAAAACGGCATCGCATGATGCATAAATCAACTCATGTAATCTAAGCAAGGATGCTAAAGCTACTTGAGAATAGTTTTGACTAGCATTCTTAAATCCACCCCACTCACTTTGCCACATAGTTGTAATCAAGGACTGTCCGCCTTCTTTTGGATCAATAGAACTCATTAACCCTTGTACATTTCCTGCACCTGCGTGATAAATATGAAGCACGAAGAGACGAAACCAAAGATCTTGTTCATTAAAATTAATATTGTGCTTTGTTAATATTCTTCGCGCTTCTGGTATACATGTTTTTCGTAATAGACTTGCTGCGCCCATGGCAGACTTATCAAAATCTTTTCTTTCGTCAATTTTGGAATTCACAATCAATCCGTGACTTTTGGCCACAGACTTCATCAACTGAAATGGTCCATAAGCACCAACAGTACTATATGCTATCTTTCCAGGGCTTTCAATTAAAAGAATTGCTTGTGCGTACCAAGGATCGGTATGGTATTGTTGAAAAATTTCAACAGCCTTAGAAATACTAGGCATAACTTTTTCTACGTCATAAAAATGATTCTTTCCAGATGTTACATAAATCTTGGTTGTATCTGGAAGGTTATAAAATTTTCTTACACTGTCTTTGTAAGCACTTTTTTCTGGTTCAGTTTGCTTTTTCCATTCTACAAAAGAATCACGTCCTAAAATTTCACGAGTTGCGGCTATGTTGATAATGCATGAGTCAGAAGGTAACTCCATTACTTCTCTCCAAAATTTAGGTTGTGCCAATGTGTCCCATCTTTCAGATGAAAGGTTATCTGTATTAACAAAAACTTTATGTGAAGTATCTGCTTTATAAAACGTTTCTATGATATCATAATGCTGTCCCCAACTATTAAGTGCTAGAAATAATAAAAAAAATGTATTAAATTTTGGTGTTTTCATATAAGACTACTAAATTAACTTGATTTTTAGTAAAAGGTTACGTTATCAACACGATAAACCCACAACAAATTGTGAATACCATTTTATACATTAATGAATGTATAGCATAGATTTAAAATAATAGTTAGTTTAGGATTCCAATAAAATTAATTTATTATGACCTTACCTATGGGATAATTCAATTATTTTTGGATTTTACAATTTCAAGATACTTATAATGAGAAGGATTTTTTTGTTTGCCATATTAATATTTCTAAGTTTTTGGGTAAATGCTCAACATGACCATGTTAACTGGTCTTCTTCAATAGAAAACAAAGGAAACAACGAATTTGAAGTTACAATTTCAGCGGAATTGCTAGATCATTGGCATTTATATTCTCAGTTTCTACCAATGGATGCTGGTCCAATGCCTACATGGTTAGATTTTCAATTAAATAACAATTTTGAACTTATTGGAGAAGCAGAGGAAAGCGAAACAAATAAATATTTTGACAAAACTTGGGAGGCTGAAATTATTCAGTTTGAAGACCACGCCCAGTTTACTCAAAGAATTAAAGTAATCAACGATAGTGTCAAGACGTTCTCTGGGGTTGTTAGATACATGATTTGCAAAGATGATGTTGGATGTATAGGCAATCAGGAGTACGCTTTCAACTTGAGTCTTGAAACAGGAAAAGAATCTGTCCCAACCGACACAATTACAGGAGAATTAGCACTTAGTACCATTCCTAACCCTAAAAATGTAGACCTTGCCAACCCTATAAATGACTGTGGAGGTGGTGGAGCTACAGAGGAAGATAAAAAAAGTTATTGGTGGATACTACTTCTTGGCCTTGGTGGAGGGTTGGTTTCACTTGTGACTCCATGTGTTTTTCCAATGATTCCTTTAACAGTTAGTTTCTTTACTAAAGGAGGGAAAGACAAAGGAGGTATTGCTAAAGCACTACTTTATGGGCTTAGTATCGTTGGGGTCTATGTTTCATTAAGTATTCCTTTTCACTTTGGAGCAGAATCAGAAATACTAAACAATATAAGCACCAACTTTACTTTAAACATTATATTCTTTCTAATCTTCTTGTTTTTTGCTTTTTCATTCTTTGGATATTATGAAATAGGACTACCTGCAAGTTGGGCAAATAAAGCCGATAAAGCGGCTGATGTTGGAGGATTTATTGGTATTGTTTTTATGGCTTTAGTTCTTGCTATTGTCTCATTTTCATGTACAGGCCCTTTATTAGGCTCAGTATTGGCGGGTTCTTTAACCGCTGAGTTTGATCCTTGGTTGGTCTCTATAGCAATGCTTGGATTTGGAGTTGGTTTAGGTCTTCCTTTTACCATTTTTGCTGCTTTTCCTTCGCTACTAAAATCACTTCCGCAATCTGGTGGATGGTTAAACACAGTAAAAGTAACCTTAGGATTTGTTGAACTTGGAATGGCTCTAAAATTTGCAAGTAACGCAGACTTTGTATATAGATTTGGTGTGGTTCACAGAGAGACCTTCTTTTTAATCTGGATTATACTTGCCTTGCTTTGCGCGATTTATCTTTTTGGAATAATCTTTTTTCCTCACGATTCTAGAGGAGTAAAAATAGGAACACCAAGAAAAGTAATTGCTATTATTTTTGCCGCTTTCGCTATTTATTTAATTCCTGGTGTCCTTCCGCAAAAATCTCAACCTTGGAATCCAACTTTAATAAGTGGGTTTCCACCTTCAACATGGTATAGCTGGTATGGTGGTGAAAGACACTTTACCGACTACTATGAAGCCTTAGCGTATGCCAAAGAAATGAACAAACCTCTTTTGGTGGATTTTACAGGATATGCATGTGTTAATTGTAGAAAAATGGAAGAAAACGTTTGGCCACAACTTGTTGTAGAAAACGAACTCAACAATTATGTCATAGTTTCACTTTATGTGGATGACAAAGTTAGTTTACCAAAAGAATTACAAGGGGTTGTTCCTATTCCTGGGCCAAATGGTACTGTAAAACAAAAGACCCTTACCACTGTGGGCGATAGATGGGCAACTTTTGAATCTATTGTTTTTGGACAGGTATCTCAACCTTATTATGTTTTACTCTCTCCCGATGAGTATTTATTAAACAATCCCGTTGGATATAATTCAAATGCACAAGAATATGCAAATTGGCTTAAATGTGGATTAGAAGCCTTTGACAAATTAAAGTCTGGGGAGTTTAACACATCTACTGTAAATGAAGAAGGCGTAGAAAAAGCACCTGTCATAGCAGAAGAGATCATTGCAGCCACATGGAGTTATGAAGTGTCACCATTAGGTGATGACGAGTATGAAGTATCCATTAACGCTGCAATTAATGAAGGTTGGCACCTATACTCTCAGTTTCTTGATGGTGCAGAAGGGCCACTTCCTACATGGATTCAATTTACCCCTAATGACGCTTTTGAGTTAATAGGTGTTGCAGAAGAACCAAACGTGCATAAAGTATATGATCCAACTTGGGAAATGGACATTTTACAATTTGAGGGAAATGCTTCTTTCGTTCAGAAAATTAAAGTTAAAGGAGCGTTACCAATTAAGTTAAATGGCACAATAGATTATATGGCATGTGATGACGGTAAGTGCGTTAATTTCCAAGAAACTTTTGAGGTTGAAATAAAGTAAATTCGTTTTACAATGCATAAAAAACTGGTCTTCATTATCTTATCTATCTGGCTATTATCAAGTTGCAGTAGTCCGCAACAAGAAATAGTATCCAATGAAGAAATAGTTATTGAAACTCAAGGTAATAGTCATATTTTTGAGAAAGGAGAACATGTATTTTGGTCCAATAGTTTTAAAAATAATATTTTGACTTTCACGATAGAACTTGCTCCAACCTGGAAGACCTATTCACAATATAATAAAAACTTTATTGGTCCCTTACCCACCATATTCACATTTGAAGCAAGCGATAATTATGAATTAGATGGAGAAATGGAAGAAGTATATGTAAAATCTATGTTTGACAAAGAAGCAAATCAAGAGTTATCATATTTTGAAGGGAAGGGAGTATTTACACAAAAAATTAAAATCAAATCTGGCAAGAAATTTGTTTTAAAGGGAAATATTAACTTTATGACTTGTAATGAAAAAGGTTGTGAACCACCTTCTGATTATCCATTTGAAATAGAAATAACACCATGAACAATATTCTTTTTTTTCTTTCTTTTTTAATATCGGGAATGACAATTGCTCAACACAATCCTGTAACTTTTGAGATGTCGCAAACTGATGACACCATTGTATTTCATGCAAATATTGAAACAGGATGGCATTTATATGCGGTAAATTTGCCAGATCCAACGGGTGGACCCTTACCTACTGAAATAGTTTTTGAAATGTCGGAAAACTTTAAGTTAATTGGAGATTTAACCGAATCGAAAGGACATACAGAAATAGATGATGCTTTTGGTATTGAAGTAACTTATTTTGAGAATAGCGCTTATTTTAAACAACGCATTGAAAAACTCTCTTCAGCAAAAAATATCGAAGTAAAAGGTAATATTTATTATATGGTTTGTAATGATGAAATGTGCATACCTTTAGAACGTGCATTCTCCATTACAATTAATTAGACATTATCTCGTCAAATTCTTTTTTAAAGAGTTTTCTTTGCTCCACCAATTTCATAAACTCAGCATCATTTGATTTTCTAAGTTTATTATACCTGATCATTCCTCTGGTTTTAAGCAGTTTTATCCAGTATTGGTAACTTATCCATGCTGAAACAGGAAGAGAGAGTCCATAGACCCATTTCCAGCCATCTGGAAGTTGATTTCCTATTATTAACGTTTGAGCAAGCCAAAAGATAAAGAAAAAGACAACTCCTAATGCCATTTTTAATGAACTATGAAATTGAATGTCTTTAACTTTTTTGTTAACAAACCACACTGGTATCTTATATGGTAAATAGTTATTTATCATTCCATAAATGTGGAGAGGAAAAAACAAAATTAATGTTAGAATTGACAGAAAAGGTGCCTGTTTTTCTTTATCAAACAACCAATAACGCAACCCCAATTTGTGCACTTTCTCTTTAAAATCTTTCATTGCTATCTCCCTATCTTCACTTGGGTTATCCTCCAAATAAGCCTCTGTCTTCGCAATAAAAGATTTATGGACTTGATACTTTTCAGGCAAGTGTCTAGGAGCAATCTTGGCTTTCGCTAGCAACTCTTTCTCAAATACATACATCATTTCGTGAATGTATGTGTAGTTATCTAAATTCTTAATATCAATAATCAGACTACTCATTTCGTCTGTTAGATCGTCTTTAATTTTAGCAAGTGCTCTAGCGTCATTTATTATGTCCCCATATTCACTTACATCCATCGGTTTCCCAAAATTGATTACCAATTCCGCTCCCATATTAATATGGTCGCTATAGTTTAACCCTACTGGCACAATCTGAACATCAATATCCTTACCATACTTTTCTTCAGCACCTGCGGCAATTCTTGCAAAGCCTTTTTTAATCAGTCTTAAGTTTTTTATTTTACCATGATTACCTTCTGGAAAAATTATAATTGGTCGATTCTTAGAAAGGATTTCAAAACACCTATTAAATGTACCTTCATTAGCCTTTTTTGTGTCAACTCCATCCCTTTCCCTAAAGACAGGCATCATATTGATACTATCAAATATTTTGGCAACTAGCGGCTTTTTGAAAATATCAGCTCTGACCAAGTAATACGTTGGCTCTGTTAATTTAACCGCAATTACCACTGGGTCCAAAAAGGCATTTTGATGATTTGATGCAAAAATTACAGGCTTGTCTTTGGGTATGTTCTCAAGACCCACAACAGCATGGCGCTTATAAAAAGTATTAACTCCTGCTGCAACAATTACATAGCCCAAGGCATACGG
This sequence comes from Parvicella sp., assembly GCA_041583015.1. Classification (GTDB taxonomy): domain Bacteria; phylum Bacteroidota; class Bacteroidia; order Flavobacteriales_D; family Parvicellaceae; genus Parvicella. Next base: position 13,596 of record JBFHGR010000031.1, read on the forward strand.
TATGCTCCAATTATTAATTCTCAAAACTACTTATCTTAATTGGGCGTTACATTTTTGCTCCAAAGAACGCTGAATTCTTTGCATTACCCCGTCAATATCTTTATCCTTCAGTGTTTTTGTCTCGTCTTGAATAACAAACCTCAATGCATAAGATTTTTTACCATCTGGTAGTTTATCACCTTCGTAAACATCAAATAACGAAATTTGCTTCAATAGTTTTCTTTCTGCTCCTGAGGCTACAGAACTTAAGTCTCCAAAAGTAACAGCAGCATCAATTAATAATGATAAATCCCTTGTAACTGCTGGATACTTGGGCAACTCTTTGAACTTAACCTTATTCATCACCAATAATTCAAGAACAATATCCCAATTAATCTCCGCATAAAAAACATCAGATTTTAATCCAAATTGCTTTTTCATTTTCTTGCCAATCCAAGCGACATGAGCAACTTGCTTTTTGGCTATTTGATAAGTTATTCCGTCCTCTAAAAGTTCATTTTTATTAGGGAGAATCTGATAATTTTTAAGTATTCCGAGTTTTTCAAAAATTGCCTCAACCAACCCTTTTAGCGTAAAGAAAGAAACCCCTTCTTTGGAACTATTCCAAGATTCTGGCTCCTTATCTCCTGAAAGAAAAATAGACAAAAACTTTTGTTCATTAAAGCCACTTTCATATCTGTGATAAACCTTACCAAACTCAAACATTCTTACCCTACTTGTTCCGTAATTATTGTTCAGTTTTACAGATTCTAACGCACCAAACAACATAGATTGTCGCATCACGTCCAAATCTGAACTTAGAGGGTTAAGCATGCTTACGTTGAATGCTGCTTGAACCTGCTTAGTTTCATTCTCTTTACTGTAGATAGACTTTGTCAATGAATTTGACATCGCCTCGCAAAGCCCCTTAGACACAAGCAAATCGCTAATCATGTGTTGAATATGTTCCTTGTCAACTTTGTCTCTTCTTGTAATACTTGTGTTTAATTTCTCGGGCAAGGGAATATTATTAAACCCATATATTCTTAAAATTTCTTCTGCAATATCCGCTTCACGTTGTACGTCAACTCTAAAAGAAGGCACCTCAATTTTTAACACTTCACCTTTGTCCTCTAAAATATCAATTTCCAAAGACTCTAATATGTTAATCGTTAACGACTTATCAATATCCAGCCCAATCAAGGTGTTAATCCTTGTAAGGTTTATTTCAAAAACAAAGTTGGCAATAGGGTCCCCTTTAACCTCTTGAATTTCACTCGTAATCTCACCTCCCGCCAAATCTTGAATTAACAGAGCAGCTCTTTTCAACGCCATTAATGTATCATTCGGATCAACACCTCTTTCAAATCTAAATGAAGCATCTGTATTTAATCCATGTCTTTTTGCTGTTTTTCTAACACTAACAGGATCAAAATATGCGCTTTCCAAAAATATATTAGTTGTTGTATCACTAACCCCAGATTTAATTCCTCCAAAAACTCCTGCAATACACATTGCTTCTTTGTCATTACAAATCATCAAATCTTCTTCGTTCAACTTTCTTTCCACCTCATCTAAAGTTGTAAAAACCGTATCTTTTGGCAAAGTTTTTACTATAACTTTCTTCCCTACAACATCCGCATCAAAAGCATGTAGTGGCTGACCAAGTTCATGTAATACATAATTTGTTGCATCTACCACATTGTTGATTGGACTTATTCCAATCGCGTTAAGTCTATCTTTCATCCATTTTGGAGACTCCCCAACTTTAACTCCGGAAATAGAAACACCTGTATATCTAGGGCATGCCTTCTTATTTTCAACATCTACAGTTATCGTATTCGATTCATTGGAAACCTCAAAACCATCAACATTATGACGACAAACAATACTATCCTTCGGTAATATTCCCCTGTGCTTAAATGCCACCATTAAATCTCTAGCCACACCAAAATGACTCATAGCATCTGCTCTATTTGGAGTTAGGCCTATTTCGTAAACAATATCAGTTTCAACATTAAAAAACTGAGCTGCAGGTGTCCCTTCTTTAGCAGAAGAATCTAGAACCATTATTCCATCATGACCTTTTCCCAATCCAATTTCATCCTCTGCACAAATCATCCCGTTGGAAGCAACGCCTCTTATTTTGGAAGCTTTTATTTTAAATGGCTCCCCTTCCATTGGATAAAGAACCGCACCAGGCAAAGCCACTACTACTTTCTGTCCCGCCTCAACATTTGGCGCTCCACATACAATTTGATATGGCTCATCTTTCCCCACATTAACAGTTGTAATATTCAATCGATCCGCATCAGGGTGCTTCTCTTTTGTCAACACTTCACCAATAACAATTCCTTGCAAACCTCCTTTTACGGTTTCGACCTCTAATTGCTTCTCTACTTCCAACCCAATATCAGTTAGTATTTCACTAACTTCATTTGGACTTATATTTATGGCTACAAACTCTTTTAACCAACTTAAGGATATTTTCATGCTCAATGAATTAAAATCAAGTTGGCAAAGATAAGATTTATGAATAAAGTTGAACCTCTAGTTTCATTTTGAATTACATTTCTCAAAAAGATTCTCAATAATCACATGATTAATTTATGTTCATTCATCCTTATCCTCTTACACTTTAACGATTAATATTATCGTAACATATAAAGTTTTGCATTATAAGAAAAATTATAAGACCTTTGTACTCATTTTTGAAAAATGACAACAACTGAATGAAAACATTTAAGACCCTTTTTTACACCTTATTACTAAGTGTTTTTCTTGGCGGAATCCTTTACGGTCAAGGATTCTATAATAGAAATGCTTGGAAAAAAAATAGACACGAACTAAATATCGGTTTGGGAGTGTCTAATTTTCTAGGTGAAGTTGGAGGTAGAGATAGGGTTGGGTCCAACTTTATTTGGGATTTAGAATTTTCAAAAACAAACTTTGCCGCTCAATTTAACTACCAATATTATATGGGTGAGAAAATTGCGCTAAGAACTTCACTGACCTATGGAAAGGTTAGTGGTGATGATGCACTTACTGCTGAACCTTTTAGACACAATAGAAATTTAAGTTTTCAATCCACTATTCTTGAAGGTGGACTTGGATTAGAATATCAATTTTTAAAAGAGAAAGTTGGTAATATTTACAACCTTAAAAGTACAACAGGAAAGAAATTAGGCACAAAATCTTTCAGTCTTGGAATGTATGTTACTGCTGGCATAGCAGGCTTTTACTTTAATCCTAAGGCAATTGCGCCAGATGGTAGTTTGGTTGCATTAAAGCCGCTTAAAACTGAAGGTCAAGGCTTACCAGATGGCGCAAAAGAATACAGCAATTTTAGTGTCGCCATACCTGTTGGTTTCGGTATGAGAAAGTCATTAGGGCGAAAAATAGGATTGAAATTTGAATTAACACATCGATTTACCTTTACCGATTATATTGATGATGTAAGTACTGTTTATTATGACAGAAGTGTTCTTGCAACTGAAGTTGGTGGATTATCTCCATATTTTTCAAACCCTCAACTAGGAGAAAAACCTAACTATGTAACTAATCCGGGGCAACAAAGAGGTGATCCAACCGATAGAGATGGATATATGTTTTTTATGGCTTCACTATATATTAAGTTAGAAACCAAACATAAAGTTTACGGTAGACATAAGGTTAGAAGAGTTAAAGCATCATTCTAATTTCTAACTTTATAATTTCTGATTAAAATCATTTTATTATTCCTAGATAATCGATAATTTTACGAGCAAATCAAAACTTGAAATATGCCGTTTTATCATAAATTAGGAAGTATTCCCCACAAAAGACACACGATATTCAAAAAACCTAATGGTGACTTTTATTACGAGCAACTGTTTGGAACTATTGGTTTTGACGGCATGTCATCCAATCTTTATCACGAACAAAGACCAACCCAAGTTAAAGAAATTAGAAAGCAGTACTCAGTAGCACCAAAAATTGCTAAATCCAATAATATTCAATCATATAGACTTAGAGGCTTCCAAGTGGCTCCCGAAAATGATTATCTAGAAAGTAGAAAAATTGTTTTAACGAATAGTGATTGCAACATTATTCTTGCTGCGCCTAAAAAATCTACCGAAGATTATTTCTATAAAAATACAGACGCAGATGAAATGATTTTCATTCATAAAGGAACTGGAAAACTCCGAACTATGATGGGTAATCTCGATTTTAAATATGGAGATTATTTAATTGTTCCACGTGGAATGATTTATAAAATTGATTTTGACACAGAAGACAATAGGCTTTTTATCGTTGAGTCTTACCGACCAATATACACACCAAAAAGATATAGAAATCACTTTGGACAACTACTTGAACATTCACCATTTTGTGAAAGAGACATAAGAAGACCTGAAGAATTAGAAACCAATAATGAGTCTGGTGAATTCTTAATGAAAGTTAAGAAACAAAACGAAATCATTGAAATGGTTTATGCTTCGCATCCTTTTGATGTTATTGGTTATGACGGATATAATTATCCATATGCATTTTCGATTCATGATTTTGAACCAATTACTGGTCGTGTACATCAACCGCCACCTGTTCACCAGACATTTGAAACAGATGCTTTCGTAGTTTGCTCATTTGTTCCTAGACTTTATGATTATCATCCACAAGCTATTCCAGCACCGTACAACCACAGCAATATTGATAGTGATGAAGTGCTTTACTACGTAGATGGTGATTTTATGAGTAGAAACGACATTGATGCTGGACATATTTCTTTGCACCCTGCAGGAATACCTCACGGACCACATCCAGGCGCAATGGAAAGATCCATAGGCCATAAAGAAACAGCAGAGTTAGCCGTAATGGTGGATACTTTTAAACCGCTAATGGTAACAGAAGAAGCAATGAAAATTGCAGATGAAACTTACTATCAATCTTGGTTGGAAACTAAATGATGAGAAACGTAAAACTGATACATATTCTTGACGCTAATAGAATTGATTTATCTTCTCAAGCAATGGCCATGTGGTAAATTGCTAGATGTATAAAAAATTGTAAATTAGTAAAAACTTTTTTCCCATTATTTGGGTCATTAAATATTGAATAAAATGTCAGAAATTAAAAACGTAGAATACGGATTAGAAAAAATATTTGAAGGAGCGCAAGACTTCTTACCATTATTAGGAACAGATTATGTTGAGTTCATTGTTGGAAATGCCAAACAAGCTGCGCATTTTTATAAATCAGCATTTGGATTTCAATCACACGCATACAAAGGATTAGAAACAGGATGTAAAGATTATGCGTCTTATGTTTTGAAACAAGATAAAATTAGACTAGTGCTTACCACTCCACTTAATTCTAAATCATGGATGAATGAGCACATAGCCAAACACGGTGACGGAGTAAAGTTTGTTGCCCTTTGGGTTGATGACGCCAAAAAATCATGGGAAGAAACCACCAAAAGAGGTGCTAAATCCTATATGGAACCAACCGTTGAAAAAGACGAGCATGGTGAAGTGGTAAGAGCTGGAATTTATACCTACGGTGAAACTGTTCACATGTTTGTAGAACGAAAAAATTACAATGGAGAATTTCTTCCTGGATACGAAAAATGGGAGTCAGACTATAATCCGGAACCAACAGGCTTAAAATTTATTGACCACATGGTAGGTAATGTAGGCTGGAATGAAATGAATACCTGGGTAAAATGGTATGAAGATGTAATGGGGTTTGTAAATTTCCTTTCGTTTGACGACAAACAGATTCACACTGAATATTCTGCCTTGATGAGTAAGGTTATGAGTAATGGTAACGGTAGAATTAAATTCCCAATCAACGAACCTGCAGAAGGGAAAAAACGTTCTCAAATAGAGGAGTATTTGGACTTCTATGAAGGATCTGGTGTTCAACATATCGCTGTAGCTACTGATGACATTATTACTACTGTGAGTAAATTAAGAGCAAGAGGAATTGAATTCTTATCTACACCACCAGAAGAATATTACAAAGCAGTACCAGGAAGATTAGCAGATCATAGTCATGAACTTAAAGAGGATATCGAAAAACTGAAAAGTTTGGGAATCATGATTGACGCAGATGAAGAAGGATACTTACTTCAAATATTCACTAAACCAGTTGAAGATAGACCAACCTTATTTTTTGAAATTATTCAGCGAATGGGCGCAAGAGGGTTTGGTGCAGGAAACTTTAAAGCACTTTTCGAAAGCATCGAAAGAGAACAAGAGAAGAGAGGAACTTTGTAATTGTGAGCAATTACAGTTAAGCGGTTTTTTGGTTGATTGGTTATGGCTACAATAAATAATTTTGAAGATTTGAAATCTTGGCAAAGTGCAAGAAAATTGTGCTTTGCTATTTTTCAGCTAACTCAGAAAGACATTTTTAGCAGAGACTTTTCGCTAAAAGACCAAATTAACAGGTCTTCGGGTTCTGTAATGGACAATATTGCCGAAGGTTTTGATAGAAACTCTAACAAAGAATTTAGACATTTTTTGTTTATTGCCAACGGTTCGGTATCTGAAGTTAAGTCTCAATTGTACAGAGCACTTGACCGAGAATACATTACTGAGCAAGAGTTTAAAATAGTTTTTGATTTAGCATTATCCACTTCAAAATTAATTGGTGGGTTCTTGAACTATTTAAAAGACAAAAACGAAAGAAAAATTTAATTACAACTAAGTAACAGAGCAACCAAATAACCAATTAACATGAAACCAATATTACCAGCAATAAATTTCCAGAAATGGATTGACGAGAATAGAGACAAATTGAAACCGCCAGTTGGTAATCAAATTGTATATGAAGACACTGAATTTATCATCATGGTAGTGGGTGGTCCAAATGCTAGAAAAGATTTTCACTACAATGAAGGTGAAGAGTTTTTCTACCAGATAGAAGGAGATATTACCCTGCCTATCATCGAAGATGGAAAGAAAAGAATTATTGAAATAAAAGAAGGAGAAATATTCTTGCTTCCAGCTAGGGTTCCTCATTCTCCTCAAAGACCTGCTAACACCGTTGGCTTAGTGATTGAAAGAAGAAGAAAACCAGATGAGTTAGATTATTGCTCATGGTATTGTGAAAACTGTAATCACGAATTATACAAACAACCCTTTCACTTAGGCAATATTGTAACACAATTGCCTAAAATCTTAAATGAATTTTATGCCAATGATGAATTGGTAACATGTGATAAATGTGGTGCCAAAATGGAAGAACCAAAACTAGCTTAGTCAATGAGTCAACAAAAAACAGCAACAATAGTTGGAGCCGGATTGGCAGGATCTCTATGGGCAATTTACCTAACTAAAGCAGGATATAATGTTACTGTTTTTGAGAGAAGGTCTGATATTAGAAAAGCAGAAATTTCTGCCGGTAAGTCAATTAACCTTGCACTTTCTACAAGAGGCTGGACAGCCATGAAAGAAGTGGGTATTGAAAAAGAAATAGAACCTTTAGCCATTCCTATGACTGGAAGAATCATGCATTCTACAGAGGGAGAATTAACTTACCAACCATACGGTGAAGAAGGTCAAGCTATTTATTCTGTTTCAAGAGGCGGGATTAATGCAAAAATGATGGATTTAGCTGAGGCGTCAGGTAATGCAGTGATAAAATACCACCACAAATGTTATGATGTAGATTTCGAATCTGGAACAGTTCATATTGAAAATACAGAAACTGGAGAAAAGTTCAAACATTCAGCAGATGTAGTATTTGCCTGCGATGGCGCATATTCTGCAGTAAGATACAGCGGTTTCCAGAAACTAGATCGTTTTGACTTTAGTCAAGATTATATCGATGATGGTTATAGAGAGTTGTTGCTTCCCGCTAACGAAGATGGTTCTTATAAACTAGATAAAAATGCTTTACACATTTGGCCAAGAGGCAGATTTATGTTGATTGCCTTGGCTAATGAAGACGGTTCGTTTACCTGTACTTTGTTTATGCCATTTGAAAACAATGAATATTCATTTGACAAATTGAAGACAAAGGCAGACGTAGATAACTTTTTTAAACAAGTATTCCCTGATTTTTATGAAATGATGCCTAATGTGGCTGACCAATGGGAAGCTCACCCGTTGTCTTCCTTGGCAATCATGCGTTGCTACCCTTGGACAAGTGGAAAAGTGGCTTTAATGGGAGATGCTGCACACGCCACAGTTCCATTCTACGGACAAGGAATGAACGGTTCTTTGGAAGATTGCTATGAAATGGGGAGGCTCATGAAAAAGCACAACGAAGATTGGACAGCAGTTTTCAAAGAATATCAAGAAATCAGAAAACCAAATGGAGATGCATTGCAAGACCTTTCTTTGTACAATTACAAAGTAATGGCGCAATATGTAGCAGACCCACACTTTCTGCTTAAAAAGAAGTTTGAACACAGGATTCATGACCTATATCCAGATAAATATCTTTCATTGTATTCTATGGTCTCTTTTTCTAATATTCCTTACGCAGAAGCACACAGCAAAGGAAAAGAGCAAGATGCTTTTATTGAAAGTATAATGGCTGAAAATGATGTGGAGAAAATGATGGAGACTGGAGAAGTCGATAATCTAATTCATGAAGTATTTAAGAATAGATAAGCACAGATGACACACAGAATTTATATGTTAATTAAAGACCGAGATCCATTGCTAAGCAGTGTTTTTCGTGAAAATTAATTAATTATATAAATCGAATACCACGTATTCAAAACAGTTATCAAAATGTTAGATTCAAGAGAAAAATTACTAGAAGCTTTAGATAAAAAATTTGCACAAAACGGACAAAAACTAGATGTTCACCTTAGTGGGCTTTTACACTCCACAGACATTACTTATTGGGATTATATTCAAACAGAGGCATTGCTTGGATTGCAAGTACAAAGAACCAACTTACCAGATGAGATGGTATTTATTGTTTACCACCAAATCAATGAATTGTTGTTCAAGATGATTCTTTGGGAAATGAATCAAATTTGTGATAATGAAAACCTTACAACAACATTTTTCTCAGAAAGACTAGGCAGAATAAGTCGCTATTTTGACATGTTGGCAACTTCTTTTGATGTGATGGGAGACGGCATGGAAGTAAGTCAATACATGAAATTTAGAGATACATTAACTCCCGCAAGTGGTTTCCAGAGTGCACAGTATAGAATGATTGAGTTTTCTTCTACAGAGTTGATCAACCTCATTGATTTTAGATTTAGAAAAACAATCAATAGACAAACTCCATATGAATATGCATTTGAAAATCTCTATTGGCAAGCTGCTGGTAAAGATTTCAAAACAGGTGAAAAAACTGCTTTACTTTCTAATTTTGAAAGAAAATATAAAGAGTTCTTCTTGGAGTATATGAAGGATTACAACAACAAAAATCTTTGGACTAAATATAAATCACTTCCTGAAGCAGAACGAAACGATATTACCTTGAAAAATGCTATGCGTCATTATGATCATACGGTGAATGTAAAGTGGGTGATGGCTCATTACAATGCCGCTGCTAAATACATCAATAGTGGAGAGGGAAATGCTGAAGCAACAGGTGGAAGTGATTGGCAGAAATATATGCACCCAAGATATCAAAGAAGAATCTTTTTCCCAGCGCTTTGGAGCGAAGAAGAACAAGAAAATTGGGGGCTTGACAATTTGGAAAATTATAAAAAACTATAACGAAAATTACCGTTAAACATAATGCTATGCAAATTGTTTTATATTTTAATTAAATTTGCGTAGTTCGCTAGAACGCACTAAACATAATACACACACTATGGCACACGAATTAGAAAACGAAGATCCAATAAAATTAGCTGAATTTCAAGCTAAAATTGACGCGGAAATTAAAATTGAACCGAAAGATTGGATGCCCGAAAAATATAGACAAAATTTGATTCGTCAAATTTCGCAACATGCTCATTCTGAGGTTATTGGGATGCAACCGGAAGGTAACTGGGTTTCAAGAGCGCCAAGTTTAAGAAGCAAAAAGATTCTAATGGCAAAAATCCAAGACGAAGGGGGTCATGGACTTTATCTATACTGTGCTGCCGAAACTTTAGGTGTTACCAGGGATCAATACATTCAATGGTTGCACGAAGGAAAGGCTAAATACGCAAGTGTGTTTAATTATCCATCTCCAACATGGGCAGACATGGGAGCTATAGGTTGGCTAGTAGATGGTGCTGCTATTGTGAACCAAGTTTCTTTGCAAAGAACTTCTTATGGTCCTTATGCAAGAGCAATGGTAAGGATCTGTATGGAGGAAAGTTTCCACCAAAGACAAGGGTATGAAATCATGGATAGATTGATGCAAGGTTCTGAAGCACAAAGAAAAATGGCGCAAGATGCATTAAATAGATGGTGGTGGCCATCGTTAATGATGTTTGGACCTCACGATGGAGAAAGCGCTCACTCAAGTCAATCAATGAAGTGGAAGATTAAGAGAGAAAGCAATGATGACTTACGTCAACAGTTCATAGATAAAACGATTCCACAAGCGGAGTTGATTGGTCTTAAAGTGCCAGATGAAAATGCCAAATGGAACCCTGAAACCAATCATTACGAGTGGAGTGATATTGATTGGGATGAGTTTTGGAATGTGATTAAAGGATACGGGCCATGCAATAAGCAAAGGTTGGATCATCATATCAAAGCGCATAAAGATGGTGAGTGGGTTAGAAAAGCAGCCCAAGCATACGCAATGAAACAAAATAACAAATTACAAACAGCATAGTCTAGACTCGAAGACAAAAGAATTTAAGACAAAAGACTGGTTTTTATGCCGGTTAAATAATTGTCTTAAAATCTTGAATCTTTTCGTCTTGAATCTTAAAAATAATAAAATGGAAGATAATCAAGGAATACTTTGGGAAGTTTTTGTTCAACCTAAACCAGGGAGACCATACAAACATGTAGGAAGCCTTCACGCATATGATAAAACCATGGCCATGGAGGCTGCTAGAGATTTATACACTCGAAGAGGAGAAGGACAAGCTCTTTGGTTAGTGAAATCGGAAGACATTGTAGCTAGTCAGCCAGAAGACATGGATGCATTTTTTGATCCAGCCAATGATAAAGCATACAGACATCCTACATTTTACACAATGCCTGAAGGGTCAAAACATATTTAAACCATGAACACAGATTTATATAACTACACACTTAGATTGGCAGATAATGGCCTTATTCTAAGCCATAGACTTGCGGAGTACATTAGTTGCGGCCCTTTCTTGGAAGAAGATTTAGCCTTGACCAATACTGGATTGGATTTGATAGGTCAATCAGAGGCACTATTAAAATACGCTGCCGAACAAAATGGTAAAGTAGATGAAGATTATTTAGCTTTTGGAAGAGAAGAGTACGAATATTATAATTTTCATATGGTAGAATATCCAAATGAAGACTATGGTTATGTTATTGCTCGTCAATTTCTTATGGATGTTTTCAATTATTACAATTATACACTTCTTGTTGACTCTAAAGATGAAACTATTGCAGCAATTGCAGCAAAGGCAATAAAAGAAGTTACCTACCATTTGAAGAGAAGCAGTGAATGGATTATAAGACTTGGAGATGGAACAAAAGAAAGCCATGACAAAATCCAGTCTTGCATTAATAATCTTTGGATGTATGTGGATGAATTTTTTGAAACTGATGAAGTAAACGATAGACTAATCGCTGCTGGCATTGCTGCTGACATTAGTACGGTTAAAGCAAATTGGCACAAAAAGGTTAGCGAAGTACTTGAAACAGCAACCTTGACAAAACCAGAATTACCTAAATATTCCCTTGTATATGGTAAGGATGGAGGTCACACGGACTATATGGGTTACCTTTTAGCAGAAATGCAATTTTTGAAGAATAGATTTCCAAATGCAACTTGGTAAAAATTAGCAAAGATGACAGATAAAGAAAAACTTTACGAAGTAATGGGCGAATTGATTTATGCCATTGCTATGGCTGATGGAGAAATTCAAGAGAGTGAGAAAAAAGCCATTGATGACATTCTAAAAAATCACAAATGGGCGTCTAACATTAAGTGGTCTTTTGACTATGAAAAAGAACATCATCATTCTGTTAGAGAGGTATATCACAAAGTAATGAGTTACTGCATTAATCATGGTCCTTCTGAAGAGTATATAGAATTTGTTGACGTAATGATTCGTGTAGCAGAGGCTAGCAACGGCATAGATGAAGAAGAAATGTCTTTGATTAATGAATTTTCGTTTAAATTGAGTGAGAAATTTCAAGAAGACCTGGATCAATTGCATTAATGACAAAATCTCAAAAAGTTCAATATGTTATTGATGAGTTAGAAAAACTCTATCCTGAAACTCCAGTTCCTCTAGATCATAAAGATCCATATACATTATTGGTTGCGGTATTACTTTCTGCGCAATGCACGGATGTACGAGTCAATCAAGTTACACCTCATCTTTTTGCCAAAGCAGACAATCCATTTGACATGATCAAATTGGAAGTAGAGGAAATAAAACAAATCATTAGACCTTGCGGTTTATCTCCTAAAAAATCTCAAGCCATATACGACCTTTCTCATATTTTAATAGATAAATATGACGGAGAAGTTCCAAAAGAAATGGAATTACTTGAAGAGTTGCCAGGCGTTGGACACAAAACTGCATCGGTAGTTGTTTCGCAAGCATTTGGTATTCCTGCGTTTCCAGTGGACACGCATATTCATAGATTAATGTACAGATGGAATTTAACCAATGGTAAAAATGTAACTCAAACTGAGAAAGATGCCAAGCGATTGTTTCCCAAAGAAACCTGGAATAAACTCCATCTTCAAATAATATTTTACGGAAGAGAATACTCGCCAGCAAGAGGAGCAAAAAAAGATAAAGACTATATTACAATGGCTATTGGAAGGAAAGAATCCATTGCTGAATTGAAATAGTTAAATCTCTTTTGGTGAAATTACGCATTTCAAAATACCAGTTCCACTAACCAGCGCTTTCCAATCGTCCAAATCAAAAGAAATCCTTGCTACGCAACAAGTTTTTAATTCAATAAATTCTTCCGTTAAATAATTTACCAAATCACTTATTCCTGGATTGTGGCCAAATACAAAAAGCGTATTTACCTCATTGGAAACTTCCCAAATAACCCTTACCATTTCTTTGGCAGAAGCGTGATAGAGCTTGTTATTTTCTTGAATATTACTTAAATCATAACCTATTTCATTGGCAATTAATCTTGCGGTAGAAATTGCTCTATTCGCATCGCTGGAAATGATTAAATCGGGGGACAATTCTTTTTGAACTAAATGCTTTCCCATTTTTGGGGCATCTTTTCTCCCTCTTTCATTCAAAGGTCTTTCAAAATCTTGAACTCCTTGATGCCAATCTGACTTGGCGTGCCTAATTAGATAAAGTGTTTTCATCACAATTATTTATAAAATTTACCAATGCTTCTTTACTCTCATCGAATGACTCAACATATCCCATATGACCAGTGTCCAATGTCACTAATTTTATGTTACTGTCTTTTGTTTGCTCCACAATACTTTCATACTTCACTGTATTATCATATCGACCTGCAATTATTTGAATAGGCACCTCTGTTTTTCTAACCAAATTAACATAGTTTTTCCTTAGCCTCATACCCCTAAGGCTTCCTTTAGCGCCTTGAATAGGTGTTTGCTGCGCAATGGCTTGAAGTTCTTTTACCGCTTCGGGAAATCGCTTTAAATTAGGTTCGTGAAAAAGGTTCTCTATAGCTGCGTCAATAAAAACCAGTGGAGACCTATCAAAAACCTTTACCGCAAGTAATCTATCTTTCTTTTTTTGTGGGGTATCATCCTTAGCTGTACTATTAAAAAGTGTTAAACTTTTGACCAATTCACGCTTTTGATGGAGCACCTCTAAACCAACATACCCACCCATAGAATGCCCTACAAAATGTGCAGTAGAAATGTTTTCTTTTTTTAAAACGTCCAACACTAACTCAGCTATAAAATCCATACCTATAACTTCTCGAACAATAGTTGATTTTCCATGTCCAGGCAAATCAATTCGTATTACTTTATACTGAGTTATAAAAGCAGGCATTAATGCATTCCAAACTTCCATATTTCCTAAAAAACCATGTAATAAAACTACTGTTCCACGAACATCTTCCCCCTCTATCTTATAATTTATTTCACTATTTACCTCTTTCACTTAGTTAATGTTAATGGTTTGTTAAGATTTTAATTCAAAAATAAAATAAAATTTTGTTTAAAGCCTTTTTTTAATATATTTGTTTACAATCAAATTCCCGTTCAGTATGAAAATAGACATAATAGATTTGAAGATTTTGAAAGAGTTACAAGAGAACTCCAAAATTACGAACATTGAATTAAGTAAAAAAATTGGTCTGTCTGCTGCTCCAACACTAGGAAGAGTTCAAAAATTAGAAAAGTCTGGACTAATTGAAAGTTACCATGCAAAAGTAAATATGGCGCACCTAGATTTAGGTTTTACAGCTTTAATTCAGGTTTCATTAACTAGGCAAATCAGCAATGCTATTCAGAACTTTATCAAAGAAATAAATAACATCGATAGCATAGTTGAATGTTATCAATTGACGGGTAATTTTGATTATCAATTGAAGGTTATTGTAAAAGATATTCCAGCGTTTGATAGGCTAATTACAGACAAATTAAGTAAGATTGAAGAAATTAGACAAATGCAAACCTTAGTGGTGCTTTCTACTGTAAAATCTTCTCCAGTTTTGCCTATTAACTACGGAAAATCCAAAGCAAAAAAATAATGGATATCGAAACTTTACGGGATTACTGTCTTTCTCTTGACCATACCACAGAAGAGTTTCCTTTTGATGACAAAACTTTAGTTTTTAAAGTAGCAGGAAAAATGTTTGCATTGACAAATATTGATGAATTCAAAAGTGTAAACCTCAAGTGCGAGCCAGAACGAGCTATTTCCTTACGTGAACAATACCCATGTGTAAAGCCGGGATTTCACATGAATAAAAAACATTGGAACACTGTAGAAATGGACAATTCCATTAGTGATCAAATGATTTATTTATGGGTACGAGAATCTTATGACTTGGTAGTGGACACATTAACCAAAAAAATAAAAGTAGAATTAGGTTTAATTTAATGTCGATACAAATACATAACAGTTGGAAAAAACATCTTAAAGATGAATTTGAAAAGCCTTATTTTAAAACACTTACCCAATTCGTAAAAAACGAATACAAAACAAAAACCATCTATCCACCAGGTCCGCAAATATTTGCCGCGTTTGATAGATGTCCCTGGGAAAATGTGAAAGTGGTTATCATTGGTCAAGACCCTTACCATGGACCAAATCAAGCCAACGGATTGTGTTTCTCTGTAGCAGATGGCATTCCACATCCACCATCATTGAAGAATATTTTTAAGGAATTACAAACAGATTTAGGTTTGGACATTCCCACTTCTGGCAATCTAGAAAGATGGGCAGATCAAGGAGTGCTAATGCTCAACGCTACGCTTACTGTAGAAGCTCACAAGGCAGGTTCACATCAAAATAAAGGGTGGGAAACTTTCACAGATGCAGTCATTCAAAAAATCTCCAACGAAAAAGAAGGAGTTGTCTTTTTACTTTGGGGTGGTTATGCCCAAAAGAAAGGCAGAAAAATAGATGCAACTAAACATCATATTCTAAAATCTGGTCATCCTTCTCCTCTGAGTGCTAATCGTGGTTTTTGGTTTGGGAACAAGTGTTTTAGCGAGACAAATTCTTACTTAAAATCTCAAAATCAGAAAGAAATAGAGTGGTAAAATTACTCTTTTTAACATTCTCCAAATTTTCAAATTTATTCTATTTTTGCACCCAACAAACACTTAATATCGGGATGTAGCTCAGTTGGTAGAGTGCACGTCTGGGGGGCGTGAGGCCGCAGGTTCAAGTCCTGTCATCCCGACATTATTGCTTCAAAACTTTACCGCTACCAAACATTCCGCCTTTTTCAGAATAAATATAATAATGATAGAGTCCATCCGCTTGATTGGAAATATCCACAGTTTCTTTTCCATTGTAAATGTTCACTGTTTTTACAATTTGACCTGAAGCATTAAATAATATCATCTGGTATTCTTCCGTATCTGCCAATTCAATTGTAAATATCCCTGTTGCAGGATTTGGATAAACAGTGTGACTAATTTGTTGTATTTGCTCCTCTACTGAAACTGATGGGTACAATGCAAACTGATACAAAGGGTTTCCATTGTTCAAAGTATCCGTAAAAGCATAGGAATACTTTTGATGAGGATGAGCATTTCTTATATCTAAGGTCACATCACTAGATAGAAAAGTTTGATTTTCTCTCACTAAAGGAATGGTAAGCCAGGTACAAGAACGCCAAATTCTTAAAAAGTTAATCGTTGTAAAAGTTTCATTCATCATGCTGTCTAGCCAAGCTCCTTCATCATAAAAACCTTGATTCAAGGCCATATTTGAAGCACTTGTTTGTCTTTTAGAGTAATTTCCAAAAACAAAGACATAGTGTTTTCCTCCAAAAATTTCATTTCCAGCAGAATCATACTTCACACTTGTAGGATTAAACCACATGTCATTTCCGTTATCATTTGTCAGGTCTGAAGCTTCTCCGAAGGCAATATTTAATCTTTCCCCCGTTTCTATGTCAATAGCATATCCAGGAAACCAACTCATACCTGTTCCAGAAACTTCATCATTTCCATTTTTATCTTTGCTTGGAGCGTGTTTTATTCCCAAGTACCCATCTCCATAAGGATTACTGCTTGGGTCAAAAGATGTTTCTAGTACTGGGCTTCTTGTCCATTTTGTTTGGTCATTGGTGTAAACCAAACGAATACTAGATGCATTTTTTGTTCCATTAGAACTAAAGACGGAATTACTAATTGGCTGCATAACTTGCCCAAGACCTGTTGCTCCAAGTCCAAAAGGAGCAATTGTTCCCTCAAAAACATGTTCAAAAACTTCTTCATTGTCTAGGCCGACTCTATCCACGTAAAATTTAGCCAGACCGGTTGTATCACTTAATGTACCCGATCTAATCCAGTTTTGCGGTGTAGCAATATCTCTATCTTCTAATCCAGATAACCAATCAATATTTGGAGAAGCATATTGCTTTTTTTGACTTAAAAGACTTGTGGCTTTAGCATATGTTCCGTTGTACTCATTAAAATTTACCGTTACTGCCACACCCCATTGTGGAATAACTTGTCTGTTATTTTGATTTAAAGTCATGTTAGAATAAACAGTATCCATCCCTCCTATTTCATACATTTTCCATCCTGAAAGTGAGTCAACACCATCAAATGCAATTTGATAATCTGCACTTGGTACCATAGTAGGATCAACTATCTCTACTTTTATGGGTGCATAACCCCCTTCATAAACAGGTTGAATAATTCTATTTGAATCTTGCGCAAACATTTCATCAATACTACTTTGCTTTAATATCAATTCATTGCCTCCATTTCCTTCTCCTTCTATTCTTATGATATCTACTGTTCCAAGGTTTAGCATATCGGTAGATATAACTACA
>JBFHGR010000032.1:0-30971 GCA_041583015.1 Parvicella sp.
ACAGAAGCAAAGGATAGCTATTGCAAGAGCGATTCTTAAAAATCCTACTATTTTGATTCTAGATGAAGCAACAAGTTCTTTGGATAGTGAAAGCGAAAAATTAGTGCAGGATGCATTGGATAAGTTGATGGAGAACAGAACCTCCGTAGTCATTGCGCATAGATTATCCACAATTAAGAATGCGGATAAGATTTTGGTTTTAGATAAAGGAGTTTTAGTAGAACAAGGTACACATGATGAATTGATCGCTCAAGATGGTGTTTATACTAAATTGAGTAAGTTGCAGTTTGGTTAGAATTTACAACGTAAGTTTTATTTTTAATTGATAATAATTAGATTCCTACGAATAATCAATACCGCATGAATGTATTAGTATGCATGGTAAATTTATTCCATGAGAAACTTATTCCTATTGATCTTCCTTCCATTTTTGTTGCTAAACTGTGATCGGAATCAACATCCGTTAACAGATGAAACAGTTATTGCAATACAACCGTATGCAGGTTTTGAAAGTAATTATGGCGATACTGTAAAAGCCACGCTTAGTAAAATGTACGGTGTTCAAGTTGTGCTGCTAGAAGATGTCGATATTCCTCAAAGAGCTTTCGTAAATATTAAATCTGCAAGGTATAGAGCAGATACTTTGATTCACTTACTCAAGAATGATGTGGTTTATAAAGACTATGACTATGTAATAGGTTTAATTGGAGCAGATATTTCATGTACTAAATATTCAGACTACGAAACAAAAACCATTAAGTCTCCAGCGCATAAGTATAAAGATTGGGGGATTTTTGGACTAGGATTTAGACCGGGTAAAAGTTGCATTGTTTCTACCTTTAGATTAAAGAAATCAACTAGCAAAGAGAATTTTATTGCAAGACTTAAAAAGGTAAGTTGTCATGAGGTGGGACACAATTTGGGATTACCTCATTGTCCCAATAAGGAATGTATTATGCAGGATGCTGCAGAGACTATCAAGACTGTAGACAATGTTGAGTTACATCTTTGTGATGCGTGTAAGAAAAAGATTGGATTGAAGTAATTACTTCTTGAGAACTTTCACCAAAAATAAACACCAGCCAGTGATCATCAATACACCTCCAATTGGTGTAAGAGGAATCATCGCATATTTTACAGCGTTAATATTCCAGTTGTGATTGAGCACCAATAAGTAAATGCTGCATGAAAAAAGAATGGTGCCAATCGTAATAATATTTAAAGCCAATTTAGTTTTTTCAAGTTTCCAAAATTGCGTTAGCACAATCAAAATTAATAATCCAAGTCCTTGAAATAGTTGATACAACACGCCTGTTTTCCAACTTTCGATATGTTTGGGTAGAATTCCTGGTACGTTTTCAAGTGCATGGGCGCCAATTGCTCCTAAAGTAATTCCAAGAATCACAAATATAAATGCTATAATAGTATTTGTTTTTAATGCTTTATCTAAGTCCATTTGCTTTTTGTTGAAGGTAATCTTGTAATATTATCACAGCACTAATTTCGTCTACCAATGCTTTATTTTGTCGTTTTTTCTTACTCATGCCACTTTGGGCAATCACACTCGAAGCCATTGTTGAGGTGAAGCGTTCATCTAAAGTTTCAATTTTGATGTCTTTAAATTTTCTCGTTAAGTGAGTTGTTATTTTTGCTACTTCTTTAGAACTATCCGTCTCCGTATTTTGCAACGTCTTAGGTAGTCCTATAACGATGGCTTCTACTTTATTTTTAGAACAATAATCCTCAAGGAAGGTTACTAATTCGCTAGAGTGAACAGTGGTTAATCCAGATGCAATGATTTGAAGATCATCTGTAGCAGCAAGTCCTACTCGTTTGGTTCCATAATCTATGGCTATGATTTTCGGCATGGTGCAAAGATACATTTGTTTTGATTCAAATGTATCTTTTAGATAGAGAGGGATGTTTTACTTTTAGAAATAATTATTATCGAGTAAATTGAAGAACTACTTTTCTGTTTTTAGATTGGTCATTGGAACTTGTAGTGCTACCTTCTCCTTTTGTATAGATTCTATTTTTGCTGATGCCATTTTTTGAAATAGCATTTGCAATGGTTTCCGCTCTTTCTTTAGATAACTTTTGATTAAAGTTTTTATCTCCAATGTTACAAGTGTAGCCTTTTATAGATGCTTTCACTTCTGGATTATCTGTTAGGATTTTAGTAACTTCTGTCACTACTTTTTCTTGGTTGTTACTCAAGTCGTTAGTAGAAGAGGAGAATTCAAAATAAATGATTTTATCAGATATTTTAAATGCTTTGTTTAGAGAGTCCAAATCGATTTGTTTAGGAGCAGTAACTGCTATGTTAGTAACTTCATCCATTGGTTTTTCTGGTTCTTCCTCTTTGATTGTTTCATTAACTACAGTGTCACTGCTATCAATTGACTCAGGTATTGAATGAGTAATGGAATCTTGTTTTTCTTCCTTTTCGACATTGCTTTCAACAAGTTCTTCTTGCACTTCTTTTGGTTCTTCTTGTGATTTGTTTTTGCAAATTGTAATACCAAGCATAATTTCGTGAGATCCTTTGGAAACATTTATCATGCTTGAATTTCCAAATTCATAAGCATATGCTAATGTAACTTTGTCTTTGATCTTTAAATCAATCATTCCTACAATACCATAAGATGTTCTGTACATGGCGCCAATACCAATCATTTTATTCCAAGTGGCATGAGCACCGGCATCTAGTTGGTGTCCCACTTGTAGTGAACTTCTGTAATTTAAGAATGGAGCAATGTTCCATTTGTCATTTTGAATGGCACTCCAATTAGCATATACACCAATATGTTGTTTTAGTTTAAAGTCTGTTTCTTCTAGGCCGTAAGCTAATTTTAACCCACTAGTTATTGCTTGAGGTACGGCTATACCAATTTTAAATTTTTGGTGACTTACTGCAATGCCAAGGTCTGAAGTAAATCCTAGTCCATTATTTCCTCCTTGTGTCAATAAGGCATCAGAATAACTTGTGGCGATGGCATTTTCTGCTTTGAATTGTTGTTGGATCACCCCAGCGGAGACACCAAAACTAAGTTCTGTTTTAGCATTGATAGACACAAAATAGGCATAACTTAATTTTGCGTCAAAATTGGCCAATAAGCCTGCTTGATTCATCTTTGCGTTCAATCCTAAACCATGTTTTTGCTTGATTCTGCCATCCAATGTCAGTGTATTTGTCTTTGGGCTGTTGCTAACTCCTACCCATTGGTTTCGATAATCAATGAAAGCGTTAAAGCAGCCATTTGCTCCTGTAAAAGCAGGATTAATTAAATAATTGTTTTGAT
The DNA here is from genome assembly GCA_041583015.1 of Parvicella sp. GTDB lineage: Bacteria > Bacteroidota > Bacteroidia > Flavobacteriales_D > Parvicellaceae > Parvicella. The sequence goes on from JBFHGR010000032.1 coordinate 3,303, forward strand.
TATACAAAGAGTAAAGGTTGGTTTGTTGTGCTTGGAAACTTCCGAAAATACCTAGTATAGAAAGTGCAGTTATTAATCTTAGTTTCATAATTATCTTATTAAAGTTATACTTCCTGAAATTGGCTGGTCATCATTACAATTAATGATATAAAAGTAGGTTCCTTCTGGGAGGTTGGTACCTTCTTTAGTCCCGTCCCAGTCATTTTGATAGCCAAGCGATTCTTGAATTAAATTACCCCAACTATCATATATTTGAATAGTACAGTCATCCAAAAGGTAGTTTCCTTTTATTTCCCATGTATCATTATCTCCATCGTTGTTTGGACTCATGAAATTGTTGACTTCAATTTGTGGGTTTACAGTGATGGTTATTTCATCTGTTAATACACATCCATTGCTAGAGGTAACGGTGAGTGTGTAGGTTGTTGTTACTTCAGGATTTGCATTTGGGGATGCTATTGTTGGATTATTTATTCCGTAGGAAGGATACCAGTCAAATGTTGCTCCATTGGTGGTGATTACTTCCAATTCATGAACAAAACCAGCATTGATGGTGACATCTTCGCCAATGTTGATGGTGGGCATTGCATATCTTGTAATATCAAAAGAACAGGAAGCGGTGTTTCCGGAGCCATCTGTAACTTCATAAGTATTGCTTGTTACGCCAATGGGAAAAAGATTGGAAGAAGCAATTCCACTCACCAATTGTAAGTTCGATCCCGTACAGTTGTCATTAAAAATAGGATCAGAAAATGTAATGACAGAATCGCAAGTCTCAAAACTACTTATGCAAGTAATGGTTGGGTTCTCATTGTCTTCTACCGTTACAGATTGATTACAAGTTGCTATATTTCCAGCAGCATCTGTTACTGTCCAAGTTACAATTGTATTTCCTATGGGGAAAATTGAAGGAGCGTTATTGGTAATTACAAAAGAACAATTATCTGTTGCGGTAGCAATTCCAATGCTTGCTGTAGAAGTACATTGACCAGCATCTGTGTTAATAGTTAAATCAGGAGGGCAAGTTATTGTTGGGATTTCAGTGTCTGTAACAGTAACTATTTGTGTGCAGGTTGCTATATTTTCAGCGGCATCTGTTGCTGTCCAAGTTACTGTAGTATTCCCTATTGGTAAATTAGCTGGAGCATCATTTGTAATAACAGGAGCACCGCAGTTGTCTGAAGCAGTGGCAATACCAATACTTGTTGAGGAAGTACACTGACCAGCATCCGAATTAATCGTAATGTCAGCAGGGCAAGATATAGATGGATTTTCATTATCCTGCACGGTTACTATTTGAGAGCAAGTAGTAGTATTTCCAGCGGCATCTGTTGCTGTCCAAATAACTGTTGTATTACCAATTGGAAAACTAGAAGGAGCATCATTGGTGACAGTTACCGTGCAATTGTCAGAGGCTGTTGCTGTTCCAATACTTGCTGTAGAAGTGCATTGACCCAAGTCTGTGTCTATTGTTATGTCTACGGGGCAAGTAATTATAGGAACTTCATTATCACTTACAGTTATGGTTTGTGTGCAAGTTGATACATTATTAGAAGCGTCTGTTGCCGTCCATGTTACTAGGGTAATTCCTATAGGAAAAGTTGTAGGTGCATTATTGGTTACAGTCACGGCACAGTTATCAGTGGCTGTTGCTGTCCCAATACTTGAAGAGGAAGTACAGAGTCCAGCATCTGTGTCTATTGTGATATTTGCTGGGCAAGTAATTACTGGGTTTTCAATATCTGTTACAGTTACGATTTGGTCACAAGTGGTTGAGTTTCCTGCTCCATCTGTAGCAGTCCATGTTACTGTGGTGATCCCAACGGGAAAAGCCGCTGGAGCATTGTTTGTAACTGTAGCAGCGCAATTATCTGTTGCCGTTGCTGTTCCAATACTTGCCGTTGCTGTACATTGACCAGGGTCAGTGTTTATTGTGATGTCAGCAGGGCAGGTGATTACAGGGAATTGGTTGTCCACAACTGTTATTATCTGGGGACAGGTAGATGAATTAGAAGCGCCATCAATTGCTGTCCAAGTTACAGTAGTATTGCCAATCGGTAGACTAGCAGGTGCGTTGTTTGAAATAGTAAGAGCAGTGCAATTATCAGTAGCTACTGCTGTCCCAAAATTGGCCGTTGAAGTACAATTTCCAGCATCAACATTGATAGTAACTGCAGCAGGGCAAGTAATTACTGGGTTTTCATTATCTACCACGGTGACATCCTGTGTACAGGTTGCAGTGTTTCCGGCTACATCAGCTACTGTCCATGTTACGGAGGTCATCCCAATAGGCAAGTTAGCGGGAGCGTTATTGGTTACAATAGGAGTAGTACAGTTATCAGCAGTAACTGGCGTTCCAAAGTTTGCAGATGAAGTGCATATTCCTGCATCAGTATTGATGGAGGCGGGAGATGGACAAGTAATTGTTGGGTTTATATTATCTGTTATTGGTATTGTAATGCTTTCTACACTAGAAGCACAACCTAATCCATTCTGGTCAACTACAGATATTGTATAGGTAGCACTTGCAACACCTGAAATTGTTGCTGTTGTAGCACTATTACTCCATGTATATACGTAAGGTGCAATTCCACCAGATGCAGCAGCAGTAGCTTGACCATCATTTGCTCCAGCGCAAGACTCAGGTGAGTCAACTATTGGGTTTGCGGTTACTTCTCTAATGTTGATATAGTTTGTTTTAGTAAGTGTTCTAGAGCATCCATCTAGATCATCAACTGTAAGACTCACAGTGAAATCACCAGTTGAGGTGTAGGTGTGAGTTGGACTTTGTATAGAAGATGTAGCGCCATCACCAAAATCCCATGTCCATCCTATAATTGGGGCTCCAATAGTAGTTAAATCTGTGAAGGAAATAGTATTGTTTATGCAACTGGTTAATTCATCTGCAGAGAAATCTACATCAGGTCCTATTGCCTGAACATAATTTGTATTTATATCTGTGTCAGTACATCCTAGAGCATCTGTTACAGTAAGTGAAACGGTATATAATCCAGAAGTGGAATAAACATGAGAAGGGTTTTGAGAGTTGGACGTATTTCCTTCTCCAAAATCCCAACTCCAATTGGTTATGGCAAAATTACTTGAAGAAGCATCTGTAAAATTGGCGGAAACTGGTGCACAGCCAAAATAAGAAGATGGGCTACCAATAAGCGCACTGATATTGGATATTTTAACAGTGTCTTTGAATGTGCTGTTGCCACCAATCATCGTGTCAGAAATAACAAGCGTTACAACATAAACTCCAGGAGAAGTATAAGGATGTATTGGGTTTTGCGCGTTGGAAGTACTGCCATCACCAAAATTCCATGACCATGTGTCAGGCGTTATCGATTGATCAGTAAAGAAAACTGTTAGTGGTGCAGAACATCCCGTTTTAGGCGACATATTAAAATTAGCTGATAGTTGTGCAGCAGTTGATAAACATAGTGATGTAACAATCAACAATAGGATTACTCTTAACATGGAATATTTTTTAGATTAATAAGGTGCGATGGTTAGTAGGGGATTGTGAACGGTAATTCAGAAATAGTTGTGCAGAATTGCTTATTGTTTGAAGTTTGTTTTTGTTTCAATTTATATAGGTTCATTACTTCAGCAAAGTTAAAGTTTTATTGTGTTTTAATTACTACGTAGTGATACGAAAAAGACTACGTAGTAACACGTATTTTTGCAAGAAATCTTCAATAGTTAGTTGTTTGGCTTAATTTATAAATTCTGCTATCAATTGTTTCGTCTTAATAGTATTAGGCAATTTAAGTAAGAAAATTAATGTTGTCTTTATCGTTGGTAATGTACTTAATGAAGAATGTAAAACGTTTAATTCTTTCGATTGTCCAAAATTTACTATTGATGTAATAAAAAGTATTGAAATTAAAATTTTCGACATTTAAATCATTGAATATTACTTGCTGTATTTTTGTATGCAAAATTAGGGGCAAGTTAAGTAGTTTCATTTACTGCGGAATATCGAGTTTTTAATATAGTTAATTCAAACCGTCCGCAATTACCTGTATTGCAATTTGGAATTTCTATTTTAATAGATATTGATATGTAGTGAAAAACTCAGGATAAGTTTTTTTAATTGAATGCACGGTAAATGGTTTCTAAAATTATCTTTGTCAAACAACGAACACCAAACCTAAATTCAATGCAAGACTTAAAAAACATCATAGAAGAAGCCTGGGAGAATAGAGAATTACTAAAAGAAGCTGGAACGCAAGAAGCCATCAATGCTGTAATTGAAGAAATAGACAAAGGTAGATTGCGTACAGCAGAACCTGTAGGAGATGATTGGAAAGTGAATGAATGGGTGAAGAAAGCGGTGGTAATGTATTTCCCCATTAGAAAAATGGAAACCATAGAAGTGGGGCCTTTTGAGTTTCATGATAAAATGGCTTTGAAAAAAGACTATGCTAAATTAGGAGTAAGAGTTGTTCCACACGCTGTAGCGAGATATGGCGCGTATATTTCTAGTGGTGTGATTATGATGCCTTCTTATGTTAATATTGGGGCATACGTAGATGAGGGAACAATGGTAGATACATGGGCTACTGTAGGGTCTTGTGCGCAGATAGGTAAGAATGTTCACTTAAGTGGAGGTGTTGGAATTGGAGGTGTATTAGAACCATTGCAAGCTAGTCCTGTTATCATTGAAGATGGAGCTTTTATTGGTAGTAGATGTATCGTGGTAGAAGGAGTTAGAGTAGGGAAGGAAGCGGTACTTGGCGCAAATGTTGTTTTGACTAAGTCAACAAAAATCATTGATGTTACTGGATCTGAACCAATTGAAATGAAAGGATATGTTCCTGCTAGAAAAGTGGTTATTCCTGGAAGTTATACCAAAAAGTTTGCTGCTGGTGAATACCAAGTTCCATGTGCATTAATTATTGGAGAAAGAAAAGCAAGCACAGATTTGAAGACATCATTGAATGATGCTTTGAGAGAGCATGATGTGGCGGTATAATCAGTTAAAATTTAAAAGTTGACAATTAACAATTATAAACTGTTAATTGTCAACTATAAAAATATCAATTATCTTAATGTACTTGGGCAAACACCTTCCGTCATTGGTAATCCTAGTGCTTTGATAGCGCCATAACCACCTTTGATATCAATCATATTGTTGATACCTCTACTTTTTAGGATTGATGCTGCTATTACAGATCTATAACCTCCAGCACAGTGCATATAGAATTTACCTTCTTTTGGAAATTCAGCCAAGTAATCATTTAAGAAATCAAGTGGCGCATAGTTTGCTTCCGTTAATCTTGAACTATTAAATTCTCCACTTTTTCTAACGTCAAAAATTGGATAGTGATTGTTTTTCCAATCCGCTGCAAATTGTTCTGCAGGAATAGATTCTATCGTGTCAATTTCTTTGCCGGCAGTTTTCCATGCAGCAAAACTGCCTTTTAAATAACCTATAGTTCCATCAAAACCAACTCTAGAAAGTCTAGTGATAACTTCTTCTTCTCTTCCTTCAGGACAAACTAGAAGAATAGGTTGTTTTACATCTTTAATTAATGCACCAACCCATGGAGCAAAACCTCCGTCAATTCCTATGAAAATAGAATTTGGAATAAACCCTTGTACAAAGTCGTTTTGATTTCTAACATCCAAAACAATTGCACCAGTTTCATTGGCTGCAGCCTCAAAAGCATCTGGAGAAAGTGCTGTGTCTCCTCTTTCTAATACAACGTCAATACTTTCGTAACCTTCCTTATTCATCTTTACATTCAATGGGAAGTAGGCTGGAGGAGGTGCTAAACCATCAGTAACTTCTTTTATAAATTCTTCTTTGGTCATATCAGCACGTAAAGCATAATTGGTTGCTTTTTGTTCTCCAATTGTCCCAACAGTTTCTTTACTTAAATTTTTACCACAAGCACTTCCTGCACCATGACCTGGATAAACAATAGTCTCGTCTGGCAATGACATGATCTTATTTCTTAGGCTGTCAAATAGAATTCCTGCCAAATCTTCTTGTGTCATGGATGCTGCTTTTTGAGCCAAATCAGGTCTTCCTACATCTCCCAAGAAAAGGGTATCTCCACTAAAAATAGCATGCTCCTTACCATTCTCATCTAATAATAGATAGGTTGTACTCTCCATAGTATGACCGGGAGTATGTAAAACCTTGATAGTAACGTCTCCTAATTTAAATTCTTGGTTGTCAGTTGCAATGATTGCATTGAAATTAGGATTAGCATTAGGTCCGTAAATAATATCAGCACCTGTTTTTTCTGCCAATGTAACGTGTCCACTTACAAAATCTGCGTGAAAATGTGTTTCAAATATGTATTTGATTTTAGCATTGTCGTTTTCTGCTTTGTTGATGTAGTCTTGAACCTCTCTTAATGGGTCAATGATGGCTACTTCTCCTTTTGATTCAATGTAGTATGCTCCTTGCGAAAGACATCCTGTGTATATTTGTTCTATGTTCATAATCTTATTGTTATATGGTGCAAAGGTAATGTCAAAATCTGTTTGAATAGGTCACAATTGTTACAAAGTGTTGTGGTACTTTTCTGATATTTTTTTATTTAATTTGAGATAGTAAACTATTCCAATTGAAATAAAGCAAAACCCAATTAGAAAGAAGACCCAGTAGAATTTATGCAAAGGGTCTAATTGTTCAATGCTTATAACTGTAATTCCCATCACCAGGAAGTATAATCCTGTTCGTAACATGGCCAATAGTGTTCTTTGATTGGCTAACTTGGTCCTTTCCACTGCCAACCAATCTCTCAGTTGTGCGGCATTTTCTTCTTTGGGAGTATTCATCAAAGCAAAGATACTAAATTGATAGAATTACTAATATCCCAACACTTCTTTAAGGATTATCATGATACCCATAACGAGCACAAAATACCCAAACATTTTTTTTAATAATTTATCGTTTGTGAATTTGCTGATAAAAGTGCCAATGAAAATTCCAACAACAGAAAATCCAGATAACGAAAGTAGTAATTGCCAGTTTATAAGGAAGTTGGCGTTAAATAAATCGCCAGTGAATCCAATTGTAGAATTAATGAAAATAATGAGTAGTGAAGTTGCTACTGCACGCTTCATTGGTATTTTGGCCAATAAAACTAATGCGGGTACAATTAAGAACCCTCCACCTGCACCTACAAGACCTGTTATTGTCCCTACAGCTATTCCCTGAGGAATTAAATTAAGATTCGATTTTTCGCTTGTTTCATTTTCTATTTTACTTCGTCCTTTTATCATAGAAATAGCTGCTAACACCATGATGATGGCAAATAATATTAAAAGTGCTAAATCTAAAGATACTTGAAAGTTTTCTAAATGAATGAATGGGTCCGGAAGCATAGGTATAAGAAACTTTCGCGTCATAAATACCATTACCATTGCAGGGACGGCAAACAGTAATCCTTTTTTGTACTCAATATTCTTTTTAAGAATGTGTTGAATACTTCCAATGGCTGAAGTTATACCTACAATAAATAAAGAGTATGATGTTGCAATATTCATTGATCCTACCTTTACGAAGTAGAATAAAAAAGGCACGGCAAGTATAGAACCTCCGCCCCCAGTTAGTCCTAAAACCAGACCTATGATTAAAGCACCTATTATTTCTATAATTCCCATAGATTACAAAAGTAAGGTTTTCATAGAGCTAGTCTGCAACAATTGTAACATATCGAAATTAACCGATGCAACGGAGGATACCTACAGGTTTATTACATCTATAGAATTTCTATGCAAAACTACATCTCCATTATTTTCAAGTTTTTTCAATAATCTTGAGACAACAACACGAGAAGTGTGGAGATCTTTTGCAATCATCTCATGAGTAGTGTGTAATTTTGAATCATGGGCAATTTTTGTTTTATCCTGGAGGTATTGAAGCAAACGTTCATCCATTTTAAGAAAAGCAATAGAATCAACGGCTTGTAATACTTCATTTAACCTTGTCTGGAACGATTCCATGATAAACGCTCTCCATGATTTATATTTAGTTAACCAAATATCCATTTGTTCTACAGGAATCATAATTAACCTGATGTCAGACTCGGCAATTGCCTTGATGGCACTTTTTGAATTGCTCATACAACAGTTCAAGGTCATGGCGCAAGTGTCTCCAGATTCGATAAAATAGAGTAGGAGCTCGTCTCCTTTTTCGTCCAATCGAGATACTTTTATAGCACCTTCAAGTAAAAGAGGAATGCTTTTTATGTAGTTGCCAGGTTCCAATATGGAGTCTCCTTCTTTTAGTTCCTTAATGGTTCCTAATTGTGATATTTCTTCTAATAGTTCATCTTCCAAGATGAAGCCAAACCTTTCTTTAACGATTTCTATCATTTTTGTTCTAGTGTTCTGTTAGAATTAGCTAAGCTCTTTGTGGGCGAGCATTTTTCTAACTGCCTAAGTTATGCATTTATATATTTCTCAAAGATACTTTTCGGCAAAGTTTTTGCCTATTTTTGAAGTATGAAGATTTTAACAATATTAATTTGTTTTACAATCACCATGATTGGACATTCACAAGATTTACATTGGACGAGTATCAACGATATTGCCGATAGTATGGAAGTAAAAGAAAAACCAATTTTAGTAAAGTTGGAAACTTCTTGGTGTGGTTACTGTAAGAAAATGGATAAGGATGTTTTTCCAAGTAAAAAGGTAGCCAAAGAGTTAAATGAAAACTATTATTATATAAAAATAGATGCAGAGTCAAAAACTGATATAACGGTGAATGACACAACCTATAAATATGTAGTGTATCCTGGAGGTAGAGGTATTAATCAACTTGCCAAGAAATGGGGAACCGTAGATGGACAAATAAAATATCCTACGATATTAATATTAAACAATGAATATCAGATTATCAAGTTGTTGGATGGATATCTGCCCAAGTCTAGTTTTTATTATTGGTTGAAAAGTTAGAACTGAAGTTCAATGTAACAATAGTTTAATTTGTCAATTAAATTTACTGCCGTTTCTTGCTCCATATATCCAAAACTCTATACCAGAAATACAGTGAGGCAGAACCAAAAATGGCGATGATAATCATGCTCCCTTCACTAGGTTGTGAAATAGAATGGTAACTAATGAAAATTACGAAGAATGTAATTAAAATCATAACTAATTTAATTGCAGGAGTTTCATAGATTGTTATCCCTTTTGGGGTGGGGTTGTCGGAAGATGAAAAAAGTGGCGTATATTTTTGTAAATCTGCATACATTTTGTCAAAATCATCGTTATTCAAAACATTATAGTGATTGAATTTAAAACAGGTATGGTCTTCAAAATTTAATTGAAACGCTGTTGTTGAGCGGATGTAAAATTTTTGGTGCCCTATAATTTCTTTCCATTCAAAAAAAAAATATTCTTCCTTTTTTAACGGGAAGTTTTTCTTTTTAGAATAACTAAATCCTTTAGAGCTTAAAATGACTGTTTCAATAGGAATTGTTTTTTTATAGATAAATCCAATGACAGTAAATGCAATAAAAGTTGTAATTGTACTTGCCAGAATTTCTAAAATATCTAGTTGAAATTGACTGCAAAAAAGAAAAAGACCAATGATAAGAATGTTAGCTGTATTTATAAGACGAAATCTTAAGGAAACGTGTTGGATATTGTATGTTTTTCCTTCTATTAAATTTTCGCCAACTGTCACGTTCCTTATTTAACCAATTATCTCACCAACTCACTCACTGTCTTCACTCCTTTCAAATCCAAATAATAATTTACGACATCTTTGTGTGTTACAACTTTGTCTTTGAAAAAATCTGTTGCGGTTGCTTTTTCTTCTTCAGAAGCACCTAGTTGATTTAGTATGTTCAATAAGTGCATTTTCATATGCCCTTTTTGAATCCCTGTTGTTACTAAAGATCTTATTGCGCCAAAGTTTTGCGCCAAACCTGTAGAAGCAACAATCATCATCAATTCTTCTGCATTGGGGTTACCAAGAAGTTTATGAGCAAAACTTACCATTGGATGCAATTTAGTCAAACCTCCTACAGTACCAAGTGCCATTGGGATATCTATCCAAAATCTAAATATGCCATCCTTTACTTCAACGTTGGTCAAACTTTTATATTGGCCATCTCTTGCTGCATAGGTATGGCCACATGCCTCAACGGCTCTGAAATCATTGCCAGTAGCAATTACTACTGCATCAATGCCATTAAATATTCCTTTATTATGTGTAGTGGCTCTATATGGCTCAATCATCGCAACATGGATTGCTTGTTCAAATTTCTCGCAAAACTTCTCTGCAGACATATCAGTACCTTCCACTAGACTTTCTACAGGACAACTCACTTCACTTCTTACAATACATTCTGGCGTATAGTTAGAAAGGATACACATGATAATTTGAATCTTCTTTTCGTCCGCTGTTAAGATGGCATCGTTCTCCATTTCTGCTTGGAAAATTTTGGAAAACTCCTCCAAACAACTATTAATAAAATTGGCTCCCATCGAATCACAGGTCTCAAACTTAGCGAGTAATTGGTAGTAGTTTGGTTCTAAATCAGATTTGTTAACTAATTCAATATCCAAGATTCCTCCACCTCTTGCTCTCATGTTGGCTGTTAACTCATCCGTGCCAGATAATAATTGAGGTTTAATTCTATTAAAAAAATCTAATAATCTTTCATATTTACCATACCAAGCAAAGTGCACATGGCCAATTTTTGTTTTGGAAAGTACCTGCGCTTTAAACCCTCCTCTGTTTAACCAAAATGAAGCAGATTTTGCAGATGCAGCAACAACAGAACTTTCTTCTATTGCCATAGGAACACAGTAGACTTTACCATTAATCAAGAAATTGGGGGCTACACCAAATGGAATGTAAAAATTAGTAATGGTATTTTCAATAAATTCATCGTGTAATTTTTGAGTTTTAGGGTCTTCGTGCCAGTAGGATTTTAGAAAATCTATAGCGTTGGCATCGTTATCCAAATACTCTTTTACTATCCATTCCATTTTACCTTCCTTGGAAAGTTTACTAAATCCTTTGATGATTTTACTATTTTCTACTTTCATGCTCACTTGATTATTAAATTACAAAATTAGGTCATTTATATTATTCATTACCATGTTTTTCTCAACATTTCTACTCAGTTTTTGGTATTCTTTAACTCATAAATAATGTTAATACTGTTAAAACAAAGCAAAAAAGAATTTGTTTTGTAAAAGAACTCACACTGTGAAACCCTGTATTTGTTGATGAAAAAAAAACTTTTTAAGTAAATAAATACAGGAAATGCTAAATAATTGGAAAAAGTTTCCATATTTGCAAACAGTAAAATTTAGTATGCCAAGTCACTAAGTTCAAAAAATAAGCTTCAAACTTTGTGAAGTTTATTTAAAAAACAATGCAACATTTTAGATGTTTTTTTGTTTTTAAGAGACTCCCCCAAAATTATAAGTCTATAATTGTCTTATAAAAGGTGTGACTAAAATACAAAGTAAGGTTAATAACCTAAGGAGGCAGAAAGGAAAGGAGGCAAAGATTGCTTTCAGTGAAATGATTTAGTTAAAGAAAAAATGAAAAAGTCAGATTTAGAAATAGTAAAAAGAATAGCATCAGGTATCAAAACTGATAAGACAGATGTTGTGAAATCTATCGCAGAGGGATTTAAAACTCCAGATAAATTCTCTTTTGGAGGATTTAACGCTAAGAGTTATGTCCCAGAAATTTATGTTGGAAAAGAAAATGGTAAAGCAGATTACTATATTTTCGTTCCTAAGTATTCAAAGAAAATGATTACTGAGGAGTTTGGGAAATGGATCTTCTTTAATATTGAAGCAAAGAAAATGAACGGTGTTTTCTACCTAATGGTAAGAAAAGATGATTTAGAAACGGTAACAAACCTTATTACATCTAAGCAAATAACTGCTCAGATTATAGAATACTAATTATCAATCTCTTTTAAAGAGATTCGATTTTCTTCACAATATTTTATCAATTGATTTTTTTGAGGTACAGTACACTTTACAATAGAAGTGCATTGTGCCTCAAATGTTGTATCCACTATTTCCAAATCAAATTTGGATACCAATTGATTGAATATTGAGGTCTCATCATAGGTATAGGTGATTTCAAAAGTACGTTTTACTTGTGTTGTAATAACAGTTGTGTTTTCTATAGCCAATTTTACTGCTTCCTTATAGGCAGATACAAGTCCGCCTACTCCCAATTTAGTGCCGCCAAAATAGCGGGACACAACGGCTCCAATATTGGTAACCTCTGAGGACAACAATTGACCATACATCGGTTTTCCCGCTGAGTTGTTAGGTTCTCCATCGTCAGAATATCGGTATTGTTCACCATTGATGCCAATTCTAAATGCATAACAGTGGTGTCCTGCTTGCGGATGCAATTCTTTGATTTTATCTAATTCTCTTTTGAAATCATCTTCAGAATCAATTGGAAAAACAAAAGCATAGAATTTACTAGCTCTTTCCTTGAAGAGAATATTACTGGCTTGTTTAATGGTTTGAAAAGAGTAATCCAATTTTAAAATCTAAAAAAAGTATTTGCCAAAGTTAATAAAAGCGATAGCAAGAATGGCAAAGCCGATTCCTATCCAATTTCCTTTCGTTAGTTTTTGTTTGTAAATCAATGTCCCAATGAGAGCCGACATTAGTACAACTCCCATGCTTACCATTGGGAAAACTTCTGAACTTGTTAATTCTTTTGACTGAATAGCAAGCCCCATGAAATAAAGACAAAAATAGTTTATAACACCTAACATGCTTCCCCAAACAATGTTTTTACTTTCTAGTTTAAGTCCCGCTTTGATAGATTTACCTGTGAGCATCACAATACCTGTTAGTGCAGCAAAAAAGAATAATATGACAAAAAACAATCCATTATCTACCGGATGCACATAGTGAATCTGAGCATCAGCAAACAAAGCATCTGCAATTCCTTGTCCGATAAAAATGGATAAAATAATCCAAATATAATTTTTCTTAAAACTAAGTCCGCCATCTTTTATCGATGCAAGAATAATCCCTACCAAAGCAAATGATAATCCTATACCTTTTGATAATGTAAGTGTATCATTGTGGTAAAGATAAAGAGAGACGATTACAGGAATTACCAAAGACATTTTATTGGCAACAGTACTAATAGCAATACCAACTTTTTGCGTTCCAAATGCGTAGAAATTAAAAACAACTATAAAAAGTATACCTATCAAAGCGGCATGCAGAAACCAAGGTTTGTCTATTACATGAAGATTTAAGGAGGCTTGGCTAAACACTAAACCTAATGTGCCTGCAACAGCATAGTTTACAATTAAAGCCTGCAGGTTGTCTACTTTGTATTTTTCAAAAAATTTGAAAAGGATTATAATACCGCTAAAAAGCAATATGGTTATAAGTAGGTTAATCATTAGTATATATAGTTACGGTATCTTTACCAAAAGTAAACTGTTCTTTTATTTTTGCATGCAATTGTGGCGCGTTTAAACCTTTTTCAAAGTTAGAAATTCCTCTCAATACCCTTGCTTCATCCCAAAGATTAGCATCGATAAAATTTTGTATCGTTGCAGCCCCTCCTTCAATAATTACGGATTGAATATTTTGTTTAAATAATACTTCAAGAATTTGAGGTATGACATCGTATTCAAAATTGATTGAGATGTATGATAAATTTCGCTCTACTTTAGAAATCTGGCTATTAAAAATAATGGTTAAACTTTCTTCATCAAATATTTTGGCGTTCAACGGAAGCTTTAAAGATTTATCTATAATAATTCTTACTGGATTATTTCCTTGTATCGCTCTGCAAGTCAAACTCGGATTGTCATTGATTGCTGTGTTAACACCTATCAAGATACTTGATTCTTGACTTCTCCATAGATGAGTAAGTTGCTGAGTTTCCGGTTGAGTAATCCAGTTAATTCCTGTATCACCTTTTCCTCTAATTATGTCAATAAAACCATCATTTGTTTCAGCCCATTTTAGGATGATGAATGGTCGCTTTTTTTCGTGAAAAGTAAAAAACCTTTTATTCAATGATCTCGATGCTACCTCCAGAACTCCAACAGTGACATTGATACCATTTTTTTGAAGGTAAGCAACTCCCATTCCGGCAACTTCGCTGTAGGTGTCTATGCAGCCTATTACAACATTAGGAATTTGATGTTCCACTATCAAATGACTACAAGGAGGGGTTTTTCCAAAGTGATTACAAGGTTCTAGGTTTACATATAGCGTACTTTCAGAAAGTAAAGATTTGTCCTTTACGCTTCTGATGGCGTTAACCTCAGCATGTGGGCCTCCATAAAACTCGTGATAGCCTTCACCAATGATTTTGTCATTGTGAACAACAACACTTCCCACCATGGGATTTGGAGCAACTTTGCCTTGCCCTAGAAGTGCTAAGTCCAAGCAGCGCTGCATGAAAATATTCGGTATGTTTTTTGAGTTAGGCATTATAATACTGCAAAGGTATTTTTTTTTATGGATGTTTTTTTTGAATATACGTAAGAACAATTCAAAAAATAATTGTAATTTCGATATAATGGATTTTTCAGCAGCAAAAGATTATATAGTAGAAAGATTGGTAACAGAGTTGCCTAAGACTCTCTACTATCATGGAGCACATCACACATTTGATGTTGTAAAAAGTGTGCACTCGCTTTCTTTAGGCGAAAAATTATCCAATGCAGATTTTTTTGTGCTGCTTACAGCTGCTTATTTTCATGATGCAGGATATATTTATAAATATGAGCGTAATGAACCAATTGCGGTTAGAATGGCGCAAGATGTTTTACCTGGATATGACTATTCTGATAGGCAAATCAAAATTATAGAAAATATAATTTTAGCCACAGAGAGTGCTGTTCAACCAACTAATGTTATGGAGAAAATAATGTGTGATGCAGATCACGATTATTTTGGGAGACATGATTATTTAAAAATTTCTGTAAGTCTAAGAAAAGAATTTGCCGTATACGACAAGGAATACTCGGATATAGATTGGTTGAAATTGCAAATTAAATATTTAGAAGAAAAGCATCAGTATTATACAGAAACTGCTCTAAAAACTAGGCAGCCTATGAAAGATGCTCAACTTTTGAAGTTAAAAAAATCATTAGCTAAACTTGTAACTGTTTAAGTTTTTTTCGTGTAATGAAGAAGATTATTATTCTGCTTATTCTAGTTTTTATTGGCGCTGCAAGTTATTTTGTTGGCTACCCTTATTTCAGAGCATATTCACTCAAAGAAAAGCAAACCAATATAGAAGAGGTCAATTTGTCTTACATTAATGTACCCGAGGGAACCAATCTAAATGAACTTGGTGAAATCTTAGTGCAGCAAAAAGTTATTGATAATGCGGATGACTTTAATTTTTTAGTGGATTTCAAAAAGAAAAATAGAGTCATCGAAAAAGATAAAATTAGAATTGAAAAGGAGAAGTGGGGAGATTATAACAGTATCTTAAACAATATTGTTACTCAGTTAAATGCTAATACCAATGTGGTGCATGTTCAATATAATAATGCTAAATCTATAGAGGATATTGCTGGGAAGTTGACTGCTCAGATTGATTTGGATTCAGCAACGTTTGCCACTTATCTTAAAGATAAGGAAACAATGAAGGCAATAGGGTTTACGGATTTGACATATTCTACTTTTTTTATCCCTGTTAAGTTTGAGGTGTATCAAGATGTCACTAAAGAAGATTTGTTTGATAAATTAAAGGATTACTACAAGACATTTTGGAATGAAGATAGAAAAGCAAAAGCAGCCGCATTAGGTTTGTCGCAATCTGAAGTAACAATTCTTGCCTCTATTGTGTATGAAGAGCAAAAGGTGAAGTTTGATGAGCAGCCAATTATAGCAGGTTTGTATTTGAATAGATTAAAAAAAGGATGGTTATTGCAAGCAGATCCTACGGTTAAATTTGCTATTGGTGATCCATCTATAAAACGCCTTTTGTTTAAGCACTTGGAGGTTGAATCTCCATACAATACGTATAAGTATAAAGGTCTTCCTCCCGGGGCAATATCATTCCCAGAGTCACAAACGATTGATGCGGTACTAGATTATGAGAAACATGACTATATGTACATGTGTGCAAAACCGGAATATTCAGGTTATCACAATTTCTCAAAGACATTGAGTCAGCACAATGTTTATGCTAAGCAGTATCAAAAGTGGCTGAATTCGGAAGGTATTAAATAAACTATCATAATCGAAAGTTTTTTAAGCGTTAGACTAGAGCGCTTAAGTCTAATAAGTCTTTATGCAATTCCTTTTTCCTTGTAAAATCAGTTTTGTTTAAGTAATTTTTCTTGCTGAATTAGTCTACATGTAACTGCTTCTGAAGGAATGCTTGTCTCCGAATAACAATTGAGGATGCAGAATGTTTACTTAAAAAGTCTAAATACAACGATTTCTAATCCTAGAAATATAAGCGCAACAACAATAAGGTGCCACCAGTATTTTTTTCCTTGCACAATTTCAGAAATAACAACTCCGTCAGCGGTGTCGGCATTTTCCATAATTTTAGTGAATTGACCAATTTCATTTTCATTCACTGCTTTTGCTAGCTGCTCTTTGTTTAGAAAGTTCTGCGATGACTCTGCTCTATCGTAATTGAAAGATAGACCATCTACCTTTTCAGAGTTGACCACAATGTTGTAGTGTCCAGCTTCTTTAATTTGATTATAAAGTAAAAGGGTGGTTTCACTTTTAGTAATTTTCAGTTCAGGAAGAAAACTATTTTGTTGTTGTTCTGATATGATTTCAATTTTATCAGTTGTTTTAAGGTTGCCATCAATATTAACGCTGTTATCCTTGCCTACAGTGTTATAATAACTATTTCTATATTGAGAAAACTCTGCTAGTCTAAGCATAGTTGGGACAAAAAGTGCATGTTTTACAAAGTTGCTTGCATCAGTATTAATTGGAGAGGAACATATAGTGATACTCCCTTTTTTATTAGATAGGTAGAGTAGAAAAGGATTACCGTTCTGAAGTCTCATAAGTGATTCGCTACCACTTGAAACAGATGATGAAAGTGGGTAGTATTGATTAGCAAAAGGCAGATCAACATTGGAAGGAATTTCATCAAAGATATCTTGATAAATAGGGTGCTCTTTAAGCAAAGAACTTACTTTAATGTTTGTGTTAATTTTAGGACTAATACTCACGTCAGAATACGACTGTATAAGGCTATTGTAACTATTAATGTCAATGTTGTTTCCAGGGAAGATGCACACGCTTCCGCCATTGCTAATAAAGTTCTTTAATTCTGATTGCATTCCGTCAGAAAAATTCTCAATACCGTTTAGAAGGACAAAGTCATAACCATTTAATGTAGAGAAATCAAAATTATTGAGTAATTGATTCTTGAATTTGAATTGTGGGTCTTTACCAAAAAGCACCCCAAAATATCCGCTGGAATCTGAAAGTTGAGCACCAGTATGAAGATTTACAATTTTAATACCAGGACTTAATTTATAACTGAAGTAAAATGTATCATCAAATGTTAGATCGGCATCTGGGTAATCTTCTAATGTCAATTTGGCATGCTGAATACCATTACCTTTGATAGTGAATGGAACTTTACAAATCAAATCACTGTTTGCTTCTGCTTTGAAATTTATAAATGCTCTATTTTCTCCATTGATGGATAGATTTAGTTTGAAATCAATTGCATTTTCTGTTGCGTTTTTGACTTTGGCAATTACCATGTCTTCCGTTCCTGATCTTCTAACAGGAGTGTTGAACCAAATGCTATCTATATAAACATTTCCTCCTCCATCATTGTGATATGGTAGACAAATTAAATTTATCGAACTATCCGCATCAATTTCATTGAAGTTTGTAGCGTTTTTTTGAAAATCACTCAACCAATAAATTGTTTTATTAGCATTTTGCTCGTCTAGTAAATCTTGTTCTCTTAAATAAATATCATTTAATTTTCTAGATTGAAAAGTAGGCTTAATTTCTTCTATCAATTGGATTGCTTCAACTTTTCCATAGAGTCTTTGATGTCTCCCCTCAAAATCATTGGTGATAATCTGAAATTGATCAGTTGGGCCATAACTGTTTACGATAGCTTCAGCCTGTTCCTTAGCAAGATCTAATCTATATCCGTTTTCACCTTTAGAGTCCATGCTATGAGAGTTGTCAATGTATAACGAAATGACATTGTCGCCTTTTACTTCATTGTTGTTGGTCGGTATATATGGTTGACAAAACGCTAAAACAAGAGCGATGATAGCCAATATCCTAATGGCAAGAATAATAAGGTGTTTTAATTGAGATTTGGATTTAGTTTCAAGTTTAACCTCTTTTAGCAAATCTATATTGGAAAAGTAAACTTTTTGAAATTTCCTAAAGTTAAATAGGTGTATAACAATAGGTATAGCAATTGCTGATAATGCCCATAAATACTCCGGATATAATAACTTCATCTCTTCGTTTCAAAAAAATTACGCTCAAATATCGTAACTAAATAATGAACATGGCAAGAATCGGTATATTTTATTAACTAAAAAAATAGTTAAATTTGAGGTGAAAATTAATTTTCTAGTTTGAAAAGACACAATTTAAATAACATAAAGGCGCTATTTCTAGTCTTTTTTGTTTTGTTATCTGTGAAAGATTACAAAGCACAAAATGAAGTTCTTCCTGTATATAATGATGGGCTAAAGATAGTACCAACGTTTAGTTTTAATAACGATTTTAATTTTGATGATTGGTATACTGGAATTTCTGCTGGAATAGAAGATAGAGGCTATCAATGGGGAGCAAGAATCGGATTTGCCTTTCGTCCTTTTAGAAAAAAGATTCAAGTAATAGGAGAGAGTGATGTAGTAAGACAATATCATGAACGGAAATACCTCATATTTGTCGATTTAGACAAAAGGTTAGGCCATTTAAAATTATTTAATCAGCACTTGCAGTTTTATTTTGGAGCAAGAGGAGGTTTCTTAATGGGAAATTACTCCGGAACTAAGAATGATGCAGAAAATGTATGGGTTATAGCCCCAATTGGAGGAATTTGTTTTAATTTTAAGGATAACACCTTTATTAAGTTGGGGTATAATCATTTTTCCGACAAACTTATCAATGTTGATGATGGTAGGTTTAACCTTTCTTTCATTTTTAATTTAAGACCTTAGTCAGATTCAATACATCAAAATGTGTGTTGTGTTATTCAATGTATACTTCATTCATACTCCTATTAAATAGGTAACCTATTGTTTAAGTTGGTTAATTCAGAAAAAAACATCCATAAATACCCTAAAAGTGGTATTAAAATCCCCTTGTAAATTTGGTAACTTTGCCGTCATATTTAGATTAAATTGACTGTATTAGATTTAAAAATAGGAGAAGAAGCAATTGTGGTAAATGAATCTCTGGAGACCTTACCGCTCAAGTTAATTGAATTTGGGTGTCTTCAGGGAAGTGCTATTGAGGTGGTTCAGTTTGCTCCTTTTAAGGACCCTATTTATATTAAAGTTAATGACACTTTTGTGGCCATTAGAAAGGATGTTGGAGAGAAAATCGAAGTTACAATTAAAAAGAACTAAGGTAAGTTGAGTGATAGAAAAAATATCAATGCTATTTTAATAGGTAATCCTAATACAGGAAAGTCATCTGTGTTTAATAAGTTAACAGGTTTGAAACAATCTGTGGGTAACTACCCTGGTGTAACGGTTGATAAGAAAGTGGGGTCTTTTAAATTGGATAAAGACACGAAAGTAACTTTGACGGATTTACCAGGAACTTACAGTTTAAATCCTAACTCTATTGATGAGAATGTGGTTCAAGACTTTGTCATGGATCAGAAAAATGTAAACAATACAGATGTTGTTCTTTTTATATCAGACATTGAAAATATAAAAAGAACATTACTACTTTTTACACAATTAAAAGATCTCAAACTTCCGATGGTGCTTGTCATCAATATGGCAGATAGAATGAAGAAAGAAGGCGTTTCTTTGGACTTGGAAGTGATGAAGCAACTAGTAGAAGCTGAGGTTGTTTTAATCAGCGCAAAAACAGGAGAGGGATTTAAAGACCTTAAAAATATTATTCGAAATTATTCGCGAATAGGTAAGGAAAAATTACTGGAACTTACTGAGATTAATCCACTACTTTTTGGCAAGTTTAATTCGGATGTTCCATATTTGGAGTGGCTTAAACTAACCAAAGCAAATCATGATGGTAATCTAGAATATCTTAAAAAGTATGATCTAGATGCCGTTGAGGTAAGACATTATCAGCAAAAAGAGATAATTCTAAGACACAAACTCATTAATGAAATTGTCACAAAAGCAATTACAAGAGGTGAAGGTGTGAATCAACTTCGAGAAAAATTGGATAAAATATTTTTACACCGAGTTTTTGGGTTGGCTATTTTCTTTGGTTTGCTATTGCTTATTTTTCAGGCTATATATACATGGAGCGCTGCACCAATGGAATGGATAGAAAGTGGTTTTGCAAGTTTAAGCGAATGGACAAAAGGAACAATGTCTCCAGGAATCTTAAATGAATTGATTTCAGAGGGGATTATTCCAGGTCTTGAAGGGGTGATAATATTTATTCCTCAAATAGCTTTCTTATTTATGTTTATTGCAGTGTTGGAAGAAAGTGGTTATATGAGTCGGGTGGTTTTTATTACGGATAAAATCATGCGTAAGTTTGGATTGAGTGGAAAGAGTATTGTGCCAATGATATCAGGAACGGCTTGTGCTATTCCTGCAGTAATGGCAACTCGTAATATAGAGAATTGGAAAGAGCGCTTAATCACAATTTTAGTAACCCCTTTTATCACTTGTGCGGCAAGACTTCCTGTGTATCTTATTATTATAGCATTGGTTATACCAAGTGCTAGTTTTATGGGAGTTAGTTATCAAGCAATTACGCTTTTGTTATTGTATTTGCTAGGTTTTGTTGTTGCCATAGTTGCCGCTTTTATTCTTAATAAAACATTAAAAACCAAAGTAAAATCTGACTTTGTTGTGGAAATGCCTAATTACAAACTCCCATTGGGTAGGAATGTATTGATGACAGTTTTTGAAAAAACAAAAAGTTTTGTTTGGGATGCGGGTAAAATTATTGTAGCCATTTCTATTGTCCTTTGGTTCTTAGCTTCTCATGGATATTCGGATAATTTTAACAATGCAGAAAGTATTATCGCAGAAGCGCATATTGAAGAAAATTTAACCCCAAAAGAATTGGATAAGTTGGTTTCATCATATAAAATTGAAAATTCATATATAGGAACATTTAGCAAAAATCTTGAGCCGGCAATTACTCCATTGGGCTATGATTGGAAAATTGGTATAGCATTGATTAGCTCTTTTGCTGCAAGGGAAGTGTTTGTGGGGACTTTGGCTACAATTTATAGTGTAGGAGAAGATGAGCAAGCAACAATCAGAAGTAGAATGGCCAAAGAAACTAAGGCAAATGGTGAGCCTTTGTATAATTTTGCCACTGGAATATCTCTATTATTATTTTATGCATTTGCTTTACAGTGTATGAGTACTATTGCAGTGGTAAAAAAAGAAACAGCAAGTTGGAAATGGCCGTTGATACAATTATTTGGAATGACTGGTTTTGCATATTTAACAGCGTTAATTGCTTATCAAATTTTAAAATAAATGCAAGAAATAATAGCATATACAATTTTGATTTTGGCAATTTTATTTTTGCTCAATAAGTTCAGTCCTTTTAAAAAGAAAAAGAAAATTTCTTCGTGTGGGTCTTCAAAATGTGGATGTGATTCTCAAAAAAATCTGCTAAAAAAATCAATAAATATTTGACTTTTTCCTGTCAGGAAGTTAAGATTAATACCTCTAATTGTTAAGAAATCATAAAAAAGATGTTTTTCTTGAAAATAGTTTACATGTAAAGCAACTTTTTAAAGAATTGTTTGTTACTTAGATAAGTTCTAAATAACAATACGACAAAAATATATAATTATGAGACAGTTAAAGATAGAAAAAAGCATCACTAATAGAAGCGCAATTTCTTTCAATAAATATTTATTTGATGTTAGTCAGATCGAAATGATAACTCCACAAGAGGAGTTTGATTTGGCTGCTAGAATAAGAGAAGGAGATGCTGTTGCTTTAGATAAATTAGTGAAGTCCAATTTGAGATTTGTAATCTCAGTGGCAAAACAATACCAAAATTTTGGTGTAAATATTCAAGATTTGGTAAACGAAGGAAATATTGGATTGATAAAAGCGGCCCAAAAGTTTGATGAAACACGTGGGTTTAAATTTATTTCATATGCAGTTTGGTGGATCAGACAAATGATTCAAAAAGCAATTAACGATCAAGGTAAGATTGTAAGGTTGCCTTCTAATAAATCAGGTTTGTTGATGAGAATTAACAAAGCAGAGGATAAATTCATGCAAAGAAATCAGAGACTTCCAGATGCAGAAGAATTGGCAGAAATGCTAGATGTTTCTGAAAAGGAAATCAAAGATACTTATGCAAGTAAGTTTTCACAATACGAATTGGATGCACCAATTACTGAGGATGATGCGGGCACAAGGATGGATAAATTCAATAACAACGAAGAGAGTTTAACTGAAGAGAGTTTGACCAATTCTTCTTTAAAGATTGATATTTCTAGAATGCTAGACAAATTATCACCAAGAGAACAAAAAATTGTACAAGATTACTATGGTATTGGGGTAAGAAGAAGCAAGACAATTGCCGAGATTAGTGCGGAAATAGGCATGTCTAGAGAAAGCATTAGAAAGATTAGAAACAAAGCAATTTCAAGATTGAAAACTAATGATATCGAGCATTTGAAGGAGTATTTTGCTTAATTATTAGTTGAAATTCAATAGTTTAAAAGGTTTTGAATTTCAAATCAAAAGTTTACATTTGTACTATGTACAGGAAAAGCACATTTATTGTGCTTTTCTCATTTTAAATAGAATATTTTTATGAAACAATTACAACTTACAATTTTAGCCATTTGCATTAGTATTACTTCATTTTCGCATGAAGGAATGTGGATTCCATCTCTACTTAAAATTGTAGAAGGAAATATGCAGGCTGAAGGTCTTAAATTAAGCGCAGAGGATATTTATTCTATTAATCATTCAAGTCTAAAAGATGCCATTGTGCATTTTGGGGGTGGGTGTACTGCAGAAATTGTATCTAATAAAGGTTTAATTCTGACTAATCATCACTGTGGATTGAGTCAAGTTCAGTCGCATTCGTCTGTGGAGAATGATTACATCAAAGATGGTTTTTGGGCGATGAACATGAGTGAAGAACTTAAGAATCCAGGACTGACTGCTACGCTTATCGTAAGAATCGAAGATGTGACCACTCAGGTTAACGAAGGGGTGACCAAAGTGATGGATGATAAAGCGATTTACAGAAAGCAATATGAAAATATGCAGAAAATTTCTACTGCAGCCACAACTGGAAATAATTATGAGGCAGTTGTAAAGTCATTTTACTATGGCAATGAGTTTTACATGATTGTAACCAAAACATTCAAGGATGTCAGATTAGTAGGTGCACCTCCAGCTGGAATTGGTAAGTTTGGTGGAGATACAGATAACTGGGTTTGGCCGAGACATACAGGAGATTTTTCTGTTTTTAGAATTTATGCAGATGCGGATAATAACCCTGCAGAAATTTCTGATGACAATAGACCTTATAAACCTGACTATGCTTTGAAAGTTTCTATGGAAGGTGTTCAAGAGGATGATTTTACCATGGTTTTTGGTTTTCCAGGAAGCACAGACCAATATTTAAGTTCTTATGAAGTAGATGATTATATTAATGTGATTAATCCTAGTAGAATAGCAATGCGTTCTGCAAGTCTTGATGAGATTGATGCAGCAATGAAAACTTCAGATAAGATCAGAATTCAATACACATCAAAGCAAGCTAGAATTTCTAATGCTCATAAAAAATGGATTGGTCAGAATTTAGGATTGCGAGAAAAAGATGCTTTGGCTAAAAAGAAAAACTTTGAAGCAGAGTTTCAAAAGGAAGTAGCTGTAGGAACTGAATATGGCAATTTATTGGCAGATCTAAAAAAGAATCAGGAGAATTTTATAAAGTATGATTTGGCTAGGTCTCTTTTTGTAGAGATTTGGTATTATGGTCCAGAAATTATAAGATACGCTCATGGATTTGATGGACTAAAAGATGAAGATTATATGCCTACCTTGAGAAAAGGAAACGAAGGGTATCAGTCATTCTTTAAAAATTACGATGTAAATTTAGATAAAGCCATATTTGAAAAATTGGTAAAAATGTATGTGACTTCTTTAGAGCATGGATTGCGTCCTGATGGTATCCCAACGGGATCAAAATATGATAAAATTTATGCCGATCAAATCTATGAGAAATCTGTTTTTTGTGATTCTGTAAAATTGAAGAAGTTCTTGGCATTGCCACACAAGAAAATGCTTAAAGTATTGGAGAAAGATCCTGCTTATCAATTGGCACAGAATATATATTTGACATACAAAGGAGAGGTGGAGCCTAACTATTATGAGTATTACTTGAAAAAGGAAGCGTTAATGAAAAAGTTTTTGGCTGCGCAAATGGAGTATTTTCCTAATAAAAAATTCTTTGCAGATGCGAATAGCACATTAAGACTAACTTATGGGAAAATAGAAGGTGCTGCGCCAAGAGATGGAATGGAGTACACTTATTACACTACTTTAGATGGAATCATTCAGAAAAATAATACTGGCGCAGAAGATTTTGAAATTCCGGCAAGATTGAGAGAATTGTGGGAAAAAGAGGATTTTGGACCATATGCTACAGATGGTGAGTTGAGAATTTGCTTGTTGGGGTCTAATCATACTACCGGTGGGAACTCTGGTAGTCCAGCATTAAATGGAGAAGGTCATCTGGTAGGAATTAACTTTGACAGATCTTGGGAAAGTACCATGAGTGATATCATGTTTGATCCTTCTATTTGTAGAAACATCATGGTTGACATTAAATATGTACTTTGGGTCATAGATAAATATGCGGGAGCAGGACACTTGGTTCAGGAAATGGAATTGGTAGATGCTGAATATAGGGCTCAGGAACTTTTGAAAGATCAAAAATCAAAAATTAAAGAATATACCAATCGATTGAGAGATGTTCCAAATGATATCTATGCATTGATGGGGAGAGCGGCTGTATACCGTGAAATGGGAATGATGAATGAGCATAAGCAAGATGTAGATGCAGGACTGATGATTGATGGTAAAAATGTTTCACTGTTGAATGATAAAGCCAAATACTTAGAAAGCGATAAAGAATACTCAAAAGCACTGGCTGTTCTAAAGCAGTCCCTTAAAATTAATAGCAAAGACAATGCAGAAGCATATTATACAAGAGGTTGGATCTATGCTAATCAAGGTAAGTTTAAAGAAGCAATTGCAGATTTTGACAAAGTGATTGCTATTGACTACACATTTGCAAAAGCATACTACACTAGGGGAATCTGTCACATGGAATTGGGTGAAACGGATGATGCTTGTAGAAACTTTGAAATTGCCAAAAATATGGGGCATGATAAGGCAGCCTATTTATATCAAATGAATTGTGAATTTGGTGCTTGGTAAGCCATTTTGATGGAAATCAAAGTATATACACCTCATTTAACTAATCGACTTCAGTACGCACTAGATTTGGTGCTAACGCAAGTAGGGGAGTTGTCATTTACCGTGGTTCAAGATTTGAACTTGATTGCAAAAGACGATTTTGTAATTAATTATTCGGGAACTAGAATAGAAAATAGTTTTCAAATTCATCCTTTTGGATTGCTATTTGAAAAGGATATTCAAAATCACGATGTACCTTTTGATTACAGGCAGGATGATTTTTTGGTGAGTTTGTTTCCTACAGAATTTGATGACCTAGGATTTGATGTTTTTTCTGCATCTTTCTTTTTAGCATCTAGATACGAAGAGTACAGAGGATTTGAAGCTGATAATCATGGTCGGTTTCAACCAAAGGATTCTATACAGACAAAAATTGGTATACTCAAAAGACCCATAGTGAATATTTGGGTAAAAGCTTTGAAATTATTGCTTTCTAAAAAATGGAATGCCACTTTTCCTAGTCGTAGGGAGTTTAGGATTGTAAACACCATTGATGTAGATAATGCATGGGCGTTTAAGAACAAAGGCGTAACCAGAACCATTGGAGGAATAGGAAAGTCGCTCCTAAAAAAAGGAGTAGGAGAGTTTAAGGAAAGAGTTGCTGTGGTTTCGGCTGATGGTCATGATCCTTATGATACATTCGATTATTTGAAAAATGCGCAAGAGAAATTTGGGATTGAAAGCATTTATTTTTTCTTGGTGGGAAATTATCAAAAGCCATATGATACTAATGTGCCTCATTCTAACAAAGAGTTCATTGATTTAGTTAGAAAGATTCATGATTATGCGGAAATAGGAATCCACCCATCTTATGCATCTTACCTGGATGCAAAACAAATTGACAAGGAGATAAATAGAGTCAACAACATAACAGGAGGTCAGTTGATTAAATCTAGGCAGCACTTTCTTAAATTATCCATTCCAGATAGTTATCGAATTTTGGCTACGTTAGGAGTCTCACATGATTATACCATGGGATATGCTCAAGAAGTAGGTTTTAGAGCGGGATTATGTACGCCATTTACTTTTTTCGACTTACTACAAGATAAACCGCTTGATATAACCATTCATCCATTTGCGTACATGGACGGCACCTTAAATGAATACCTTAATTTATCACCATCTGAAGCCAAGGATACTATTGCTTTTTTAAAAGAAAATGTACAAAATGTGCAGGGAGAGTTTATTGGAATTTGGCATAACTCTTCAGTGAATGACTTGGAGAATTGGAAAGATTGGAGAGAAGTTTATGAATGGGGGCTACATCAATAAGTTATCCCAATTTAGTTAAGTATCCTAGAGCGTTTTGTTTGTTGCTTATATTCAGTGGGTTATAACTCAATTGGCCTCGTTAATACCATTTTTTTGTGATTTTAAATTCATGGAGTTATCTATGTAAAAAAAATACAATGAATAAAATTAAATGTTTAAATATAGTTGTAGGCTTGCTATTTTTGAGTTTTCTAACTTCCTGCTTAAAGAGCGGATATTGTGATTGTGTCACTGTAGATAATTCTGGTGTATTGGGAATAGATACGAATACACATTACCTAAAGGAACGACCAAATAATTTGGAAAAAACATGTAAAGGGTATGATGTTACTCTAGGATCACTTGAAACAACATGCGAACTGCGCTAGACTATTAGCAGCGAGAGTAGTGGATTAAATTAATATGAATTTAGGTAACTGCTAATTGAGCTAGTATTTCATTCACCTCATTCAGACACTCTTCATTGTCTAATAGTACAACTAGAACATCATTGCCGGCAATTACAGTAGACCCTCCAGGACGAACATACTTGCCATTTCTTTTTATCATAATGATAAATGCAGAGTCAGGGAAATGTAAATCAATGATTCTTTTATCAACTGCGTGACTATGCATTGGAATGGTGATTTCTTTCATCGCTGATTTAGGCAAATTAAGAAAGTATTTATCATGTTCTGCTATTGGTTTTGCTTCTTCAGGTAGTGCCACGTTTAACCATTTAGCAACAATAGATAGAGTCGTTCCTTGGATCAAAATGGATGTAATTGAGATAAAA
>JBFHGR010000033.1:0-30890 GCA_041583015.1 Parvicella sp.
GGTGGTTCATGTGATTTAAAATAATTCACCACAATTATTATTAAAGCTACTCTTAGGAGTAGCTTTTTTTTTATCAAAAAATTGCTCATTTCATGAAAACAAAGTATTTTCTTATAACTCTTCTCTACGTTTTAGCATTCTTGTCCATATTCTTATCTGAAAATATTTATATTTTTTGCGTTCGGATACTTGGTCTATCCACTCGAGCCTCTGTTTTATTACCACTTATACTTACTCTTATTACGAGTATAACAGCAACAGTAATTTTAATAAAAGCCAGAACACTAACCAAGGTTTATAAAATTATAGCTGCTATTACTATACCAGTTATTTTTCTGACTTGCTTTTCTATCGTAAGTCCAATTTACCCAGAAGATTTTAATAATAGGCCTGTAATAATATCACCAACAGATTACCCTATAGATAAATTACAAAAGTATTCTAATTCATCTGTTACCTGCTTTTTCCTAATCAGTTGTCCTTTTTGCGAAAAAGCCGCCTCAAGCCTAGATGCTATATATAAAAATGGTGGGATTAAGGATATTGAAATAATTTATTATGCTTATCAAAGCACCGCAGATAGTCTAGTAAAAACGAATAACATTGGTATTCCTTATTCAGTCATATCCGATGATACATTTTTTAATTTAGCAGGTAAATCATTTCCTACTATTTTATTAAAAAAAGACGATGAAATGAAATTTTGGATAGGTAATGACGTGAACTATGCATGCTTTGATTATTTAATTAGTCAATAATCTTAACTTTTCATTGTTAGGTTATTCCGTAAAAAGGCAATAAATTATCTTTTCAATACATTAACTTTACATTATGCAAAATGTTATTGATTTTAGTCAAGTGAATATCTATCAATCTAAAAATCTCATTCTTATGAATGTAGATTTCAAGGTTGAAAAAGGAGAATTTGTTTACCTAATAGGAAAAACAGGGAGTGGTAAAAGTAGTTTGCTAAAAAGTCTTTATGGTGAAATTAAGATTACTACAGGTCAAGCTTTATTCTTAGATTACAATCTCATCAAATTAAAAAGAAGACATATTCTTGCCTTGAGAAGAAAAATTGGTATAGTTTTTCAAGACTTTCAATTACTAATGGATAGAAACGTTGAGGACAACCTAAAGTTTGTATTAAAAGCTACAGGATGGAAAAAATCCACAGAAATTTCTAAAAGAATTGATGAAGTTTTAGATAAAGTTGAAATGTCGGACAAAAGAAAAATAATGCCACATCAACTTTCTGGAGGCGAACAACAACGCATTGCAATAGCTCGGGCTTTGTTAAATGATCCAGAAATAATCTTAGCTGATGAACCTACTGGCAATTTAGATCCACAAACCACTATGGCAATTATGAAACTACTTATCGATATTTCAAATTCTGGCAAAACTATATTAATGGCTTCTCATGATTATGAAACTATAAAGAAGTTTCCACATAGAACAATCAAGTGCGAAAACCAAAAATTAACCGAGATTAATTTAATGACAGACGAATATTTTAAGCAAGTTTCTCTCTAATTTTCTGTGCCAATTCCTCAAATTCTTCTTTAGTCATTTCAAATTTAGGCTTTGAAAAGGACATGTCACCAATGCTATTTATTGGAATTAAATGAACATGGGCATGCGGCACTTCTAAGCCAACCACAGACAGCCCAATTCTATCACAACTAACCACACTCTCAATTGCTTTAGCTATTTTTTTACTAAAAACCATTATTTCAGCTAAGGTAACATCATCTAAGTCAAAAAAAACATCCACTTCCTTTTTAGGAATAACAAGTACATGACCTTTTGCCACTGGATTAATATCTAAAAAGGCAAAAAAAGATTCATTCTCTGCTATCTTGTAGCATGGAATTTCTCCATTAATAATTTTAGTAAATATACTTGCCATTATCTCGAGATTTCTACAACTTCAAATTCCATGATTCCACCAGGTGTCTCAATAGGGGCAATCTCACCAACAGCTTTACCAAGTAATCCCTTTCCTATTGGAGAATCAATAGATATTTTCTTCTGCTTTACATCAGCTTCACCATCAGCTACCAAAGTGTATTGAACAGTCATTCCATTCTTGACGTTTTTGATGGTGACTTTACTCAGAATCAAAACCTTACTATTATCCATTTTAGAGTCATCAATCACTCTCGCATTAGATAATTGACCTTTCAATTTAGCAATTCTAGCCTCCAACATACCTTGAGCTTCTTTCGCTGCATCATATTCGGCATTCTCAGATAAATCTCCTTTATCTCTTGCCTCTGCTATTTGATTAGAGATTCTAGGACGCTCTACGCTTTCTAATTGCTTTACTTCGTCCTTTAATTTCTGTAATCCCTCTGCTGTAAAATAGTTTATTTTTGACATTGTATTCCTGATTTTCTTATACCACAAAGAGCCCATCAATGATGGACTCCTTCTGATAGTATTGTAATATTGATTAAAGTTTATTTATCCCCAATGGTAATTTTAGCACCAACAGTGTGAATTAATCCTAATGCACTAGTTCTAACCGCATAGTCTAAACCAAGTTTAGTTCCATTTTCACCAACTGGAAAGTCTACAGATAAACCTCCACAAGGACCAGTTAAAGCTGTTGCAATATTTTCTTTTGAAACGATATCAGATTCATAAACATATCCACCTCTAATAGTTACGTGAACTTTATCACTTTTCAACACATATTGCAATCCTAATCTCCATTGATCTCTAGTAAAAGAGTTTGAAGTATAAGTTAAGGCAGCTGTTAACATTGATTTTTCTCCAAGTTCAAAGTCATAAGATGCTCCAATATTCAATTGTGAAGGTAATTCATAACTTGCTGCTCTTTGCTCAGTATTTAACAACAATTCTGTATCTATGTTTTCTGTCTCTAATGCAAGACCGTCACCTTGATACTTCATAGTAGGCCCCACATTTCTCAAAGAGATTCCAAATTTAATATGGTCTCTTTCTCCAGTAACATATCTAATTCCAGCATCCAAAGCAACTCCTTGAGTTTTTACATTAGTCATTGATTGAGAAATCATTTTCAAGGATAATCCTCCTGAAATAGATGTAGAGAATTGCTTAGAATAAGCTAATGAAATATTTAAAGCAGATGGGGAATAATTTCCTAATCCACCTTCTGGTAATTCTGTAGTAGTAATAGGGATTTCTCCATAATTAAAACTTACAAGTGATAATCCAAACGCACCTGTTTCTCCAATTTTCTTAGCCAATCCAAATGCATTAAGACCGATATCTGTTGCTTGCCCTAACCAATTAGATCTAGAAAATGAAATCTCAGTACCTTCAGTAAATGCTAAACCAGCTACATTGGTATACATAGACTCCAAACCATTAATTGAAGAAAGCCCTGCAGAACCCCATCCCGCACTTCTTGCCCATGGATTTACATTAAGTTCAGTAGAACCGGCAGAACCGGCTCTATCTTCATTTCCAGCAAAAGCACTACTAGATGAGAGAATTGTCCCTCCGAATATTAAAGTTGCTATAAATATATTTTTACTTGATATCATAATCTTTATTTGTAATAATTAACAATAGTTATAGAATAGATTAGAAATTCTCTAAATCTGGAGGTCTAATCACACCTAACCATTTCAACACTCTCTCACCAACTTCAGGCACATCTACGTGAATAATATACATACCACTCGCGATAGGAATACCTACGTGATTCGAAAGGTCCCAATCCACAGAGGTTATAGGACTATCCTTTTCAAATGTTCTTACCAAAGTACCTGATGTATTATAAATTCTAATAGTACATTGATCAGGAAGGTTTACAATTTTAACCACATTTTCTAGTCTACTAAATTCATAATTAGAGTATGCATAGTAAGGGTTTGGAACAATGTTTATAATATCCAATATAGAATCATTTTCAGTAGACGCTTGATCAGTTAGCGTAGCTATTTCATCCATATTAAAGTCATATAAGTTATACCAATTATTAACACTTTGATTTACGCCATTACAATCTCCATACCATGTATTATTTGTAGTATATCTAGCATATCTATCTGCCGTTCTAATCTGAATTCTCGCATCTGTTTCAATAAAAGCATAAGGATTACTACTAGTACTTTCCAGAGCAGACTCAGAAAGCATTGGCATACCTATCCAAGAACAAGATCTCCATATTTTTAAGTAATTTGATAATGAAACATTATTAACATTGATTAATTTACTTGCTAAATACTGTCCATTATCGTATGCTGGCATATTGTCATCAAAACCAGATGAAGTCGTTTGTTCTTTACGATAATTTTTGAATATATAGACATAATGCTTACCTCCAAATAATACATCTCCAAAGTTGGTAAACATATTACCTGTTGGATTCCAAAGCATGTCTTTACCATTTTCATTTTGCAACCATGAATCTTCACCAAAAGCCATATTTAGTCTTTCACCAGTTGAAACATCAATTGCATAACCAGGGAACCATCCCATACCTCTACCTGAAATATAGTTTGCATCTTCTGGATTTGAACTAGCCACAGTAGTATCTGAAGCAGGGTTACCATTTTTATCTACTGAAGCCATTTTCTTAACTTCTAATTTTTCAGTAGCCCCATCCCAACTCAATTGAGGTTCATCTTGTGTTTCTAAAACAGGAACTCTAGTCCATTTAGATTTATCTGCAGTAAACACTATATCCACTGAGTGAGAATGTAATGTTGAAATCTGACCTCTTACAGATGTCCAATCTGAAGGTAAAGGCATATGATTACAATCCATATTTCTTACCAAAGCCATCGGAGCCCATGTCCCACCAATAACACCTTCAAATATTTCATTATCATCAATACCTGGTTGATCAGCCCAAGCTTTTGATAATCCACAAACAGTAACCGTATCTTCACCAGAACCAGATTCAATCCAGTTTTGAGCAGTTTGACCATCAGCATTTGGAACACCTGTTAACCATCTTTTAGATGAATCAGCAAATGTCAATTCATGGAACAATAAATCTGTGAATTCTTTACTTCCTGACTTAGCAGGTACATATTGAGAAATTGAAATTGAAATTCCCCATTCTGGAATCAACTGCTCATTATTTGTTGCTATAGACATTTCACTAAAAATTGTGTCTACATCAGAACCATTAGTTCTTACACAATACCAATCTAATGTATCTAAATCTTGATTTTTACAATCTGTTAGATCATAATCCGTGAAAGTCAATCTATATGAACCACCTTTCACATTCAATGGGTCTATCACTTTTACATCAATTGGTCCTGCTGCATTTTGATAAGTAACCTCAGCAGGAGTGTAATTAGCAACAATATCATTTTCTGACTCTTCTGTCAAAAACAAAATATTAGTTCCTCCACTACCTTTACCTTCAACTCTAGTAATCTTTGGTCCATATCCATAATCAGCTAACTGAACCGTACCTCCTAATTCTGGAGATGGGATATGCGGTATAACCGTAATACTAGTAATCGCACCAGTTGCAGATTTACGTCCCTCTAAATAAGGGAACTGCTGACCATCACTTCCAAATTGAAATTCTTTATAATAGTTATGAGCATAAGCTATAGCCATATAATAATACTTCTTATGATTTATAAGGTTTTTATTAGCACCTTGAGCAAATGCATCTTCAGTTATTCTAAAAGAATGTCTAATTCCTTCATCTGCACCATCCACCATTTCTGTAGCAATAGGATAACCTAAATCTGGATCTATTGGGAAATTGATCATTTGTCCAATACCATCTTTAACATCACATTGAGCAACAATTCTAGCATTATTTGTATTGTCTAATTCATCTGGTCCAACATCAGAATTTTTCAATTGGTATATTTTATATCCTTGGAATCTGTAGTATGGATCATAAGTAGAATCTCCCAAAGCGTCAATCACTGCATCAAACTCTATGTAATCCTCAGGAATCGAATCATAGTTACTACCTGCACCTTGACCTTGTCTATTAGTAATATAAAGAATAACCTCTCCATCCAACTCTTGAGCAGTAAGGTCTGGAGCATTAGGACCGTTCAAAATTCTAAAGCAATTGTCAAATAAAGCCTGAGCCTTATCATCAGCTTCCAGCATCAATTCAACAGAATTGTAAGCGATACCAGTGTTTGTTTTACCATAAACAACACCAACAGTAATATTATTCAAAGCGCCTGGTTCTAGTGTAAATGGACCAGCAGCCTGTACCCATCTTCTATCTCCAGGAGGGTTTCCATTAGAAGATTCTGACCATTCTACAGGTGTTGTAGCAACACCACCAGTACTCCAAAAATAAGGATCCGAATCACCTGGGAATAAATAATCAGTTCCAATAGATGTTGAACCTGCACTTCCTGGGTAACCTGTACCACCCCATACAAACTCTTCATTATCCTTCCAAATTCCTAGCATATAGTTATAGTAATCTGTATAATCATCTGGATCAGACATTGGAGCTGTTGCACCCTGACCATTAAAGTATACAAATCTTTTCATCCCTAATCTTTCATTATCAATAGTACCATCTCCATAGCCAATACCAAGTCCTTCATAAGGAATACCGTTTTGTGCAATAGCCGTAGGAATATCAGTAGTTAATGGATTATCAAGTAAATCATTATCTTGGTAAGGTCCTTCAAAGAAGTCAATACCAATTGCAGGAGGATTATCTCCAATTGGATACGTACAAGGCAATGATCCTGCAGCATCAACGTTTGTTCCGTTATATGCGTAACCAACACCTCTTTCTACATCACACCCAATATAATCACCATCCGCACAACCAATATCTGGATCTGCCCAAACCGCAAAATAAGTATCTTTCAATCTTTGAGTAGATCTATTCACTAACTCATAATTAAAGAATGTCATATTATTAATCTCATCATTAGTAGCAAATGCAAACGCTTGAGCTCTAATTTCCATTCCTATCGCATCTCCTTGAGTTTCCGTGTGAACGTTTCCTTTGTCATTAAAAACCCACCATCTTGTAAAATCTCCATAAAGTGTAACTTGACGAGAAGTCTTACAATCAACCTCATTAGTTATATCATACCAAGGGTAATCTCCATCTGCTGGATTATAAACTTGATCACCATTTACATCTTTAAACGGAGCTAAATAAAAGTCTTGAAATCTACTTTCTTGCCCGTGTGCTGGCCAATTAAGAATACTAGACGGTACTGTATAATTTGGAAAGTCTTCGGAAGTATTACAATTTGGATCTTGACTACAAGCATACCATGAAACAAACTTATCCACTTCTGCCCTAGTAATATCAAAAAACTTATCATATTCATCACATACATCAGGTTCAATCTCTGCAGGACCAAAATCTTTAGTTCCTTGAGAAATATCTCCTGTACCTGCAATAACAGATAATGGACCAGTCCAAAAATCATTTCCCTCTCTAAAAGTTAATCCTGCAACCTTAAGTTGGTCATTAACATCTTTACCGCCCATCCATAATGCACCAGAGAATAACAAATATTCATCTGAGCCTTTAGGAACTTCATATGCTGCTCTTGTGTTGTTTCTGTCCTGCCACATTGACCCTCCAGTCTCAATCAATGCACTAACATTGTTGTACTCAAGGAATTTTGTAGCAATTGAAGGCAGACAGCTAGCGGCTTTTTCTTGTAAAGAATTTCCGTCCCCACCATTTCCATTCGGCTTTACAGCAGACTTTCCATAGTCATACCAAGCAAATGAAGTGTTTGCTAAAAATAAAGTTACCGTTATTGTTGTTAATATTTTATTCATATTATTTGTTATAAAAGGTAATATTTTAAAAATCTAATTTAAGTCCCAATCTAATCGTTCTTGGAATACCAAAGTTGAATGGGTCATCCATTTTCATTATGTAATAATTCGTAAAAGCCTCAACATCTCTTTGAGCTTGGATTTGTGATTGCCATTGAGCGGCATTCAAGAACCCATCATCGTCAGCATTACCAGTGGCTCTGTAAATATCCAATACATTTTGGAAGTTAAACAAGTTGTTCACCAATAAATACACATTCAAATTGGCTGATTTCTTTTTCTCTTCTCCGAATTTCAAGACGAAATTTCTATCAATTTGTAGATCTGATCTAAATGAACCTGGTTTTCTTGAACCATTAACAGTTCCTTTGATACCTCCAGAACTACTAGAGATAAAAGCCGATGGTACCACACCCGATTGAGCTGAATATGGAGTTCCAGAAGCAAAATATGAAACTAAGTTAGCTCCCATATTTTTAAACAATTGAGTTTTTCCAATTACTGGACCATTATAATCTTTTCCTTCACCATATCTGTAATCCATTGTTAATGTTAACTGATGACGTTGGTCATAATTATATGGGAATATTGTTCTAAGATTAGGTTGACCTGAGTTAATCAATGCACTTTGTGATTGTGGATCTGATCCAGTTCCTTCAGCAAATTGCAAAGTATAAGAAGCTCTTAAAGTTACGTTTCCACTTCTTCTTAAATCAAATGCAGCTGTAAGACCTTTAATTGTACCAAAATCTCTATTTCCCCAAGTTCTATATGAGTTTGGATAAGCTCCTGCAACATTTACTAAGGTAACTTGATTTCTTTGTTCTCTATAGAATCCGGATAATTTCAAAGAAGACTTTTTAGAAAGAACTTGTTGAAACCCTAATTCGTAATCAATAGTTTTCTCAGGTTGAAGATTTGGGTTATTTAAAGTATTATTCAAACCTTGATCTAAGTAAAAATAATCAATTATGTTTAATCTATTACCAGTTGTAGGTCTTTTAGAAAGTACATCATAATGCGCGAAGAACAACGCTTCATCCGAAATTGGGAATGAGAAGGCTATACGAGGCATTATAGTAATTTGAGGTTTATAATCCTCAAAGGCACTACTTTTAATCTCATCAGAATGTGTAGTATTGTTCAAATAAGGATCAGGATCATTATTTCTTGAACCTTTAATTAATTGTGGATCTGAAATTTCAGTACCAGAAGCATTATACCAAACATTATCTACTCTATATCCATTGATTGCCGTAGGGTCATTAATATCATTAACATATACAACTGCAGAAGATGGTATGTTCTCAGGGTGAGTAACTTTATTACCTCCTATTTCAGATACATCTGCAACTGTTTTGGCTTCTTTAGTTAAATAAGGATCTTTCAACACCATTTGATTCGCGTCAAATCTATCGATTCTAAGTCCCACATTAAAAATAAGGTCATCAAATGCAAACTTATCCATAATATACCCAGAGATATAAATCGGCTCATAAGCCCCAATAGTTCTTAATTTATTTCCATACTCATCTGTTTCAGTAAAGAAATCATCAAATGAACTTTTTGAGTTTAATTTATTTCCCGCATAATCATAACCATAATAACTAACATAAGAAGAACCATTGTTTAATAATTCGTCTGCGCTAAACATTCCTAAAGTTAATGAGTTAGGGTCAACAGCATCCAAATCAATATAATCAACACCATCGGTATTTAAACCTAAGTTCTCTCTAAGGTTATAATCAAAGAATGATTGTGCATCATTTGCCTCATATGCTCCAGGTGCAGCATTTAACCTTTCGAAATCATAAGATGCTAATGACCCAGAATAAGAAATCGTAGGGTTACTTACGTCTAACTCTTGAATGTGACCATTAGCAAGTAATCTCATATTAGACCAAAGGCCAACTGGAGAAACACTAAATGCTCTATCAACTCTTTGCTCATATTCAAAACCAATTGTAAGAGCATGATCACCTATATCAGCTGACCCCATTGCAGTAATTCTGAACTGTGTATTTTCACTTTTAGAAGATCCATTATATTGATAACCAATATTTCTCCATAATCCATATACATCTTGTGGTCTCTCTCCATTTAATAGTCCACCACCGTTTCTAATCTGACCAAAATCTTCATAATATCCTTCCACTTCGTCATATAAATTAAAATATTGACTTGTGATAGCAGCTAAATCTGCATTTTCTTCCGAAGCAGTATAAATCACTTCTACATCATTATAACCATTATGAAATCTAGCGTCAGGAATAAAATCTCCGTCAGTATCTCTAAATTCATATGATTTTTCTGAGATAGTTTCAAAACGACCAACGTATCCATAATTAAAATATCTATCCTCATGAGTATCATCCTCAACAACTTGAGAACCTCTAGAATAATCCACCATTATTGTATAGAACGCATTGGAAATACCTCCAGACTTTCCTTCATCATCTAACTGAGATTGAAAACGTTGCGTAAATTTACCGTAAGCTCTCCAATCAAAATTTGTTACCAAAGGATTATTATCATAGTTCATCAACATGTTATTGTTTGAAGCACTAGACAATCCAGACCCATCATTAGATGAGTGATAACGATTAAAGTTACCAGAACCTCCAAAAGTTAAATTAACATTTGGACCAGCATTCACATCAATCTTACCTGCAAGCGAAGCAGCTGTAGACGCAACATTTTGTCTGAAATTTACTTTTTCAAAATCATCTTCTGTTAAGAAGTCAGTATTGTAATAGGTCCCTAATCCATTTGCTGATTTTCTAAGCGGCCCCATATCAGTACTATCAGAACCAATTAAACTTGCCTTAACATCTGGTTTCAATCGATATTGATCAATAGAAAAAGGTCTAGGATCTAATTGATGTGTAAAGTTACCTGAAACAAAGAACCCTAAAATTGGTTCAGTTTTTTCACCTGTACTATCTTTTCTCATCAATAATGGACCTGAAAGTATTCCTTCAATCAAATTATATCCAAATCTATCTAAACCAACTGTTTTGTTATCACCAACTTTAAAACCTGAAGTAACTGCCTCTAAGCCTCCAAAGTAAAAACTAGAAGCACCTCTTGTTGTAATAGAGATAATCCCACCAGTTGCATCACCATAATTTGCAGGCAATCCACCAGTCATTACAGAAACTTCTTCAATTGCCGCTTTTGGCAACGCAGAAGACCCTCTAACTTTAATTCCATCTATGTAATAGTAAGTTGCATCACTACGAGACCCCCTAACAGATGTAATATTTCCATTTCCATCCGACTGGACACCTCCGACTGTTGCAGCAATACTCGTAGCAGAACGACCTGGCATTTTAGCAATATCTTCTCTAGACACAGTACCTCCAGATGCTCCACCATCCTTGTCAATAAGTGGTATTTTGTACGAAACAACCTTCACCTCTTCAAGTGTAGTATTGTCCGACATTTTAATATCATCCAAAGGAACAATTTGATTCCCTTTAACAAGAAGACCTTCTAACTTATATGATTGAAAACCTACAAATGAAACCTCTAAGTCATAAGTACCACCATCGATATTAGAAATTTTAAACTCCCCATCGAAATTAGTAGTAACACCCGTCTTTAAATTACCATTCTGATACAAGGCCACATTCGCAAAAGGTATTGGCTCTCCAGTAGGATCTAAAACCTTACCTTTAATCGAACCTCCCTGAGCAAACGTGAATGCTACTGCACACATCAGAAACAATGAAATTGTAAATCTTTTAATCATAGTTTGTCTTTTAATTATATTGGTTTAACGATTGTTTGTTTAAACTAATCAAACCTTTTTATCTGTATAGTACTTTTTATAACTAGCACACAAAGAAAATCATTATGAATGAAAAATTAACATTTTTTTGTAAAAAATAATTAAACCTCTTTGTAACTAGTGCATTTTCAAACACTTCTGTAAAAATAATATTTTATGATTTATTAACAAATACTTAATGAGGGAAAGGTAGGTTTGAATGTAATAATGGAAGCCATTTCCTTAAGTCCCAGAAACAAAGCCCATAAAGCGTGTCACCTACCTGTATTTAATTAAAAGCTGAAATAATCTTTTTGACCAACTTATGCCGAACAACATCTTGTGCATCCAAAAATACAAATCCTATTCCTTCTATATTTTGAAGTTTATCATTTGCTTTTTGCAAGCCAGATGTTTGATTCTTTGGCAAATCAATTTGCGAAATATCGCCTGTTATGATAAACTTAGCTGATTTTCCCATTCTTGTCAAAAACATCTTCATCTGATTTTCTGTTGCATTTTGACCTTCATCCAATATTACAAAAGCGTTATCCAAAGTTCGTCCTCTCATAAAAGCTAAGGGTGCAATTTGAATTGTTCCAGCCTCTAAGTATTCTTCTAATTTCTCCGCAGGTATCATATCTCTTAGCCCATCATAAAGAGGCTGTAAATACGGATCTAGTTTTTCTTTTAAATCTCCTGGTAAAAACCCTAAATTCTCACCAGCCTCGACTGCTGGACGGGTAAGAATGATTTTTCTAACTTCTTTATTTTTCAATGCTCTAACTGCCAACGCAACTGCCGTATAGGTTTTACCAGTTCCTGCAGGGCCAATAGCAAAAAGCATATCATTTTTTTCAATTGCGTCAACCATTTTACGTTGATTCAATGTCCTAGCTTTTACTTGCAAACCTTTATTCCCGTACACCAGGATTTCATCGCCTTTTGATTCAAATAACATTTCACTTTTGGTTTTACCCAAAATGTTATAAATATTATTCTCCGTAAGCGAGTTGTACTTTTCTAAGTGTTCAACAAAAGAAAACAATTTATTCTCAGCAGCCTCAATTTCCTCATCACTGCCATATAGAAAGAGTTGATTACCTCTGTGAACAAATTTCACCTTTGGGAAATTTTGCTCCAATATTTTAAGATTAACATTACGAACACCTAACAATGACAGGATGTCTACGTTATTCAGGTCTATGATTTTCTCTAGCAAATTAATTTAATTAAATTTATGTTGTTCGCAAATTTATCGAAAATGTTAAATAGACATTCTTTTTTTCCTTCTATTTGAGGTTTTAAAGTAAAAACCGGCATTTATCAGTGAGAATAATTACACTTATTACCGATATGGGACACAAAGACTACTATGTAGCCTCCATAAAAGGTGCTGTGTACTCAAAGATAAAGGATGCTCTAGTAGTGGACATCAGTCATGAAATTAAACCTTTTGATATCGCTCATGCATCCTACGTTCTAAAAAATTGCTACAAAGACTTTCCTGTAGGAACAATTCATATCGTAGGAGTAAATCCTGAAGAAACCTCAGAATATAAACACATTGTCATCCAACATGAAGGCCATTTTTTTATTGGAGCGGATAACGGGCTTTTCTCATTAGTTTTCATAGAAAATCCAGAGCATATATACGAAATTGATTCTAGCCAATTCAATCACCTGACACAATCATTCCCTACTAAAAATGTTTTTGTAGAGGTTGCTAGCAAGATCTCCAATAATGCGTCCATTGCTACTATAGGGCCCAAACTAGAATCTTTAAACAGGAGACATTTATTCAGACCAACCGTAGAACCAAACGTAATAAAAGGCACTGTTTCTTACATTGATACTTATGGTAATATTATCACAAACATTGACAAAGAATTATTTACTGAAGTTTGTGGTGAAAGGACATTTAAAATATACCTTACCCGCGCTGGTTATACCATCAGTAAAATACATCAAAAATACAGTCAAGTACCTGAAGGAGAAAAAGTTGCTATATTTAGTAATTCAGGATTTCTAGAAATTGCCATCAACAAGGGCGTAGATGGTTCTGGAGGTGGCGCCAACAAACTATTTGGTATAAAACTAAATGACACTATTACAATTGAATTTGAATAAAGTCTGTATAGATGCTAGACAACTAGAATTGGACATCTTACCCAAATCAAAAGCCAAAACTTTCAACATTAAAAAGTAACTTATCGCAACTTAGATTTTTGAAGTTACAAAATCGCGAACTTGATCTAATGATATTTTCTCAAGGACTTCTGTTGCAAAAGCCCCAATAAGCATTTCCTTGGCAGCTGTTTTTGACACTCCTCTTGCTTGTAAATAGAAAATAGCTTCGTCATCAAACTGGCCTGTAGTTGTTCCATGGCTACATTTAACATCATCTGCAAATATTTCCAACTCCGGCTTAGTGTTCATTCTTGCTTCATCAGAAAGGATTACATTATTATTTTGTTGGTAAGCCTCAATGATTTGTGCATCCTTATGAACTATTACTTTTCCATTAAATACTCCTACTGATTTATCTTTTAAAATACCTTTATACAACTCACTAGACACACAATTACTCTTTAGGTGTTCAATTTTTGTATGGTTATCAATGAACTGCTCATCTTTTCCAAGAAACAAACCATTCATTTCCGAATAACAATTGGTTCCGTCTACATGAATATTTAGTCCATTTCTAATGAATCCTCCAGATAAAATCATGGTATTCATTAAGGCTGTTGAATCTTTTTCTTGATAGATTTCTTCCGTACAAATATGTCTATCATCCATTGAGAAGTCTTGAATTTTTTCAATATTCAATTTGGCATTCTGTTTTACAAAAACCTCCGTCATAGAATTGGTAAAATTCTCTTTACCTTCAGTAGAATAATACCCTTGAATAATTTTTGATTGAGAAGACGACTCCGCAACAACTAGGTTTCTAGCATTACTCAACACTCCGTTTCCCGAAGTAATATTTATAATGTATACAGGATTTTTTACGACTGTGTTTTTAGCAATATGAACAAATACGCCACCTTGATTATATGCAGTATTGATACTGGTAAAAATCTCTTCGTTTCTTGACGCTAATCTATTAAAATGAAATTTAAATGAATCGTCCTCACTTGCTTCCAAGATTGGCAATATTGTAACACCTTCCTGATGAGTGATATTAGATAATTCAACATCATATTTACCATTTACCAACACAACTAAATCTACCTTCAAATCTGCTATTAGGTAACTAGAAATATCTTTGACCCCAAAAGATTCTGACTGATAATTCTTGTTAAGTAATTTTCCTAATTTAGCATATCTCCAATCTTCCGTTTTTCTTTCGGGAAAAGATCTTTCTTCAATTTCCTTTAGGGCTGCCGCAACAACTTCTTTAGGACTTTGAGCAATTGCTATATCAAATATTTTTTCTTTAAGTAAAGTCATTCTATAAACAATTAAGCAAAATCTTTAATTAACCAGTCATACCCTCTTTCTTCTAATTCCAACGCAAGGCTTTTATCTCCAGTTTTAATAATTCGTCCATTATATAAAACATGGACAAAATCAGGGACTATATAATCCAACAATCTTTGGTAATGTGTAATTACAATAGTAGCATTGTCATCACTTTTCAACGTATTAACACCGTTAGCAACGATTCTTAATGCATCTATATCCAAACCAGAATCTGTTTCATCTAATATGGACAATTTTGGTTCAAGCATCGCCATTTGGAAAATCTCATTTCTTTTCTTCTCACCACCTGAAAATCCTTCATTTACAGATCTGTTTTTCAGCTTGTCATTCAACTCTACCAAAGCAGATTTTTCTTTGACCATTGTCAAAAAGTCTTTTGCTGAAATAGGATCCAATCCTTTATGCTTAGCTCTTTCTGCCATAGCAGTTTTCAAGAAATTAATATTGGATACACCAGGTATTTCCACAGGGTACTGAAAAGCAAGAAACAAACCTTCCCATGCTCTCTCTTCAGGATCTAAGTCTAATAAATCCATGCCCAAATAATCCACTTCGCCACCAGTTACTTCATACTCATCTCTACCTGCTAAAACAGATGACAATGTACTTTTACCCGAACCATTTGGTCCCATTATAGCATGAATTTCACCTGCTTTAACTTCTAAATTGATCCCTTTAAGGATTTCTTTACCATCAATTTCTGCTTGAAGGTTGTTTACTTTTAATATTGTTTGACTCATTGTGTACGATGTACTTTAAATTCTCTATAAATACGACTAACCTACAGAATTCTCTAGGCTTATTTCTAATAACTTCTGTGCTTCTACCGCAAATTCCATTGGAAGTTTATTTAAAACTTCTTTGGCATAGCCATTCACAATCAAACTGATTGCTCTTTCTTCACTTATACCTCTTTGCTTACAATAAAACAATTGATCTTCACCAATTTTACTTGTAGTAGCTTCGTGCTCCAAATGAGCGGAACTATTCTCACACTCTATGTAGGGGTATGTATGTGCACCACACCTATCCGTCATCAATAAAGAATCACATTGTGAAAAGTTACGAGCATTGCTTGCTCCTTTACCAATCTTAACTAACCCTCTATACGAATTGTGACTTTGCCCTGCACTTATTCCTTTGGA
Organism: Parvicella sp.; assembly: GCA_041583015.1. Classification (GTDB taxonomy): domain Bacteria; phylum Bacteroidota; class Bacteroidia; order Flavobacteriales_D; family Parvicellaceae; genus Parvicella. The sequence continues at coordinate 16,162 of JBFHGR010000033.1, forward strand.
AATAATAGTACTCTTAGTGTTTTTACCAATATGAATCATCTTAGTTCCAGTGTCTGCCATTTGATGATTATTGGTTACAGCTACCGAATAAAACTCTCCGATTGAATTATCTCCTTTCAAAATACAAGAAGGATATTTCCATGTGATAGCACTACCCGTCTCTACTTGTGTCCAAGAAATTTTAGCATTCTTATAACAAATACCTCTTTTCGTAACAAAGTTGAATACTCCACCTTTGCCATTCTTATCACCAGGATACCAATTTTGAACCGTAGAATATTTTATTTCCGCATCATCTAATGCAATAAGTTCTACTACAGCAGCGTGTAATTGATTTTCATCTCTTGAAGGAGCGGTACAGCCTTCCAAGTAACTTACATAACTTCCTTCATCTGCAACCACCAATGTTCTTTCAAACTGTCCTGTACCGGAGTCGTTAATCCTAAAATAAGTAGACAATTCCATTGGACATTTCACACCTTTTGGAATATAGCAAAACGAACCATCGGAGAATACTGCAGAATTTAATGCAGCATAAAAATTATCTCCAGTTGGCACAACTGTTCCTAAATATTTTCTAACCAATTCAGGATGCTCTTTTACCGCTTCACTAAACGAACAGAAAATAATTCCCAATTCTCCTAATTTTTCTTTAAATGAAGTCGCTACTGAAACAGAATCAATCACAAAATCTACTGCTACACCGGTCAATTTCTTCTGTTCTTCAAGAGAAATACCTAATCTCTCCATTGTTTTTAAAATCTCCGGATCAACCTCGTCCAAACTTTTAAGTTCTTTCTTTTTCTTCGGTGCCGAATAATAAGATATGTTCTGAAAATCCGGTTTTTTATAAGTAACATGAGCCCATTCTGGCTCTACCATCTCCTGCCAAACCTTCAATGCGTTTAACCTGTATTCAAGCAACCATTCTGGCTCTTCTTTTTTAGCAGAAATAAAACGTATTATACTTTCATTGATGCCATTAGGCGCCCTGTCAGATTCGATATCGGTAGTAAAACCAAATTCATACTCTTTTCCCTCTAACTCTTCTTTTAAATCTTCTTCGGTGTATTTCATAATAAAGGTTTGAAGAATCTCAAACTTTTTTTTTTTAAAGATTAACTATATCTACAGCGAGAAACTCTCCCCACAACCACATGTTCTTTCAGCATTTGGATTAACAAAAATAAATCCTTTTCCATTCAAACCTCCTGAATAGTCAAGTGTAGTACCAACTAAATACAGAAAACTTTTCTTATCAACGACTACCTTGATACCATTACTTTCAATTTCTTTATCATCCTCATTGATCTTATCATCAAATGTCAAATCATACATAAGACCAGAACATCCTCCTCCTTTCACACCTACTCTAATAAAACTATTAGGCTTACTATCTTCTGCCATTAGTTGAATCGCTCTATTCTTGGCTGCTTCGCTTACATTTATCATCTCTTGTTATTTAAATTAAATCTAAATAGAGTGCAAAAATACCTAAAAAAGGGTATTGTGCAATAGTAAAAATCAAATAATTTTGCTTACCCCTAAAAAAAGGAAATAAATTGAATTGACTAGAAAGGATAACCTATCCCTAAATTGAACTGAGGTCTGTAATAAGGCTTGCGTTCTTCTCCCCACTGTTCATCCCATATCCATCGTTGTCCCTTTATTAAAGAAGGATTTTTGATAGGAGCTGCAAAATCCAAACGAATAACAAAAAAGTCTAAATCAAACCTAAGTCCCAAGCCAGCACCAAATGCAATTTCAGAGATAAATTCACTCTTATCAAACTTACCACCAACTCTCAGAGAGTCTTCATTGAGCAACCAAATATTTCCTGCATCTAAAAACAATGCACCCTCCACCCAGCTAATTAAAGGAAACCTTATTTCGACATTTCCTTCCAGTTGAACATCCCCAATTTTATCATATCTCAAATCAGGATCCTGATAACTCCCTGGCCCAAGTGTTCTAGCCTTCCACGCACGGATTCCATTTGCTCCTCCAGAAAAGAAACTCTTCTCAAAAGGCAAAGCTTCACTGAGGTTAGATAAAGGAATTCCTACGCCCCCTGCTAATCTATAAACAATTTTACTGCTTCTTGATATTGGCAAATAATACCTTACATCTCCCGAAATCTTAGCAAACTGTGCAAACCTAATATTAAACAAGTTATAACTTTCTGTAATTTCATTATCAAAAGGCTTATCTATAGCATCAAATATTCCTCTTAGCACATTACCCCCTGTTTCCAGTGAAGATTGAAAATAAAAAGTGTTTTTAACTTTTTTATCATTTTGGCCATTGTAAATAAAAGATAATTTACCCCCAGCAATGATATGATCTTGATAACTTGCCGCCAATAACCTATCATTTAACTCTTCTATAATTTCTTGAAACCTATCTGATTTCTGAATAGAAATTGCTGAAATTGTAAATGGATTAAACCGAATTGTCACTGCAGGTTTCTCATGATAGATCCAACCAAAAGAAAATTCTTCAATAGACCGTTTAAAATCCGGCCTATTTTGGAAATTCAAAGACGCAGAAAAATCTGTTTTAGGACTAGACAACCTTCTCCCGACTATTTTCTCGACAATTGGCTGAATAAATAGCATTCTAGGAATCGTCAGTGAAAGTTTGGGCCCAAATTCTAGCGTATTGAATATATTACCAATTTCATTAACACTAGAAACATCAGCTCCTATACTTCCTGACGAGCTATCCGACTCAAATATTAAACGCTGCATTTCAAGACCTCCAGAAATACTAATCTGCAATTTTTCTGCACCTCCAAAAACATTACTGTGCGTGTATGTCATACTTCCTTCAATACCAAACAATCCATTTGTTTGCGTTCCATCGGCAGCCACATTAAAAGTTTGCGCCTGACTTGGCTCTAAGAATATTTTTACATTCAGTTGACCATTCAATGAGTCATAACGCATAGTAACGGACCTATACGTGCCTAATGCCATAAATTTTCTATAAGTAGACTCTTCTAAAGTCTTTTTATACAACTCTCCTTTTTTAAACAAAACTGAATTAGCAAGAAGGGAAGCCTTGATTTTTAATTTATATTTATAAAAGACGTCTATTCCATTTTCTGTAACCACAGCATAATCATCTCTGTTAACCTCCTTTGGTTGTTCATCTGCAAAAATCTCTACCACACCAATCCTAAACGCCTTGTGCGGCTTATCCATCAAGGTATCTCTAACCACATCCTTAACCTTAAAATTCTGAATCCCCAATGTCAACGACACCTTTCTATTCCCTAGAGTAGAATCAACTTTATAGAAAATAAATTCCTGATTGAAATAATAAAACCCACTTTCCCATAAATGCTTAGTAATTCTTTTTCTTTCTGCCTCCAACACATCAGTATCGAAATTATTACCAACTTTTATTAATGAGTCAGGTCTTAATGATTTCAAAACTTCATTTATTGATTTATCATTAATTTGTCTATTGTATGCAACTATTTTATAAGGTAATCCAGGTGAAACTTTGTATCGTATTTTAGCCTTTTTTTTAAATCTTCGCTTCTCTGAAATACTATCTAAGAACTCTACTTCTGCGGTTACTACATTATTAAAATACCCTTTTTTAATTAAATAAAGACTCATTTGTTTTACAGACTTATCCATCTTTAAAGAATCTATAATCACAGGAGCTTCACCAGCAGACCTCAAACTTTCACCAAATGTATTTTTTCTTTCCAATGTATCTCTAACTTCATAGTTAGGGTTTTTAGCTAGTTTCCTTTCGTTTTTTCTTAAAATCTTACTATTTTTTCGAACAACTCTTTCATTTTTTTTGACAATCGCTTTGTCAATCCTATTTTGATTAGACCTATTATACAACCATAAATGAAATTTCCCTACAACTATTTTTCTATTTGGTTTCTGCTTAATTATCGATGATAATTCATCTTCGGAAAAACCAACTTTATTTATTAAAGACAGCCCTGATGCACTGTCCTTCTTTATATCAATTTGATTATCTACCAACAAATACTGACCTTCTGGAACGTACTTTGTTTGACTACATGAAAGCGCTAACAGCAAACAAGATAGTATGCATCCGAAATAAATAATATGATATCGAAGACTAAATAGCAAAGAGTAGCGGTAATTTTATAATTTTGAACAAATCTAATGAAGATTTCAAAAACCTATGCTTACCAACAACGAAATAAAACTAATTAATTCTCTCCAAAGAAAAAAAGAACGTCAAAAAAATGGACTTTTCTTGGTTGAAGGAGTTAAAATGTATGAAGAATTAATAAAATCTAATTTTAGAATTAGAAAAGTATTCTCCACCATTGAGATGAGCGATACTGCTGAATATACATTAATTACGGATAGCCAACTTTCTAAAATTTCACAATTCTCTACCCCAAATCAAGTATTGGCACTCGTTGAAATCCCAAATCAAACAGTAATTGACTTCAATCAGCCAAGTCTAATCCTCGAAGACGTCAACAACCCAGGTAATCTTGGTACCATAATTCGAACTGCAGATTGGTTTGGCATAAATCAGATTATTTGCTCTAATAATTCAACAGATTGCTTCAGTCCCAAAGTCGTTAGCTCCACAATGGGATCGATTTTCCGAACAAATATTTTCTATACAGACCTTGCTAAGTTTCTTACAGAGTCTCAACTTCCATCATATGGTGCATTTTTAGAAGGTCAACATCTTCAAAAAACAAATCTTCAAAAAAAATGTAATATAATTCTAGGGAGCGAAAGTCATGGCATCTCTAAAACTCTGGAAAACCTTATAGATTACAAAGTTACTATAGAGGGCAATACAAAAGCCGAGTCATTGAACTTAAGCATTGCTGCAGGTATTTTTTGTTTTCAATATTTTCAAAACAATAGATAATATTTCTATATTTGACAGATACTACACGCGCTACTTTAATTAACTAAAACATTGAATATGAAAAAAGTAGCATCACATTATTTTACACATCCATCTGTATGGACTTATATCGCTATAGGAATTTCTATAGGATACATTTGTGTAAGCCAATCTTACTTTATCTCGTATTGGTACGTAGCTTTACTACCAATTCTAATCGCACCTTTCTTTGAATGGTTTGCTCATAAATATATTTTGCATATGCAAATTGGAAATGTATTAGAAATACCATTTTCTTCTGAATTAAAACTAGGAGAATGGATTAAGCATGAATACCATGGAGAAATAAAAAAAATGCAAGTTTTAAAAATTTCCAATAATCACATTTTGATTGGGTATGGTTGGGCTAGAAACCTTAAACCACTTCGAGAATTTATGAATATTTTACATTACGGTCATCATGAAGAGCCTAATGATATCCCTTTAATTTTTGCTCCAATACTATCTGTTATCATTTTATTCTCCGCTATGTTTGGCCTTGCACTACTTTTAACTTTTAACCTAGGGGTTGCCACCACATTTCTTTTTGGCGTGATTATTTACTACTTACATTACGAATGGATGCACTTAGGTCACCACATTCCAGGCTATAAACATTTTTTTCCTTGGAGTAATAAATTAAAAACAGCTCATCAACTTCACCATTATAGAAATGAAAATTACTGGTGGGGAATAACGAATAGTATAGGTGACAAGATTTTGGGTACTTATAAAACTCACAAGGAAGTTCCAATGAGTAAATCTATTAAGCACATCAACCACAAATAAATACGAAAAAAAAAAAAAAAGGAGACCTATTTGATCTCCTTTTTTTTGTCTTTATAAAAAATCTATACTACATCATCCAATAGTTCTGGATTACTTTCTCTTTCCAAATCTCCATCTTCTTCCGGCAACGCTGCACCTGAGAAAGGAGGATAATTATCTGTATAATATGCTAAATAACAACCAACTCTTACTCCCCATCGAACAGTTCCTACAACAAAATCAAACATACCTTTCGGGTATTTACCAGTAAATAAGACAGCAAACCATGCTATTAAAACTACAACATAAACGGCTATCATTCTAAAATAAAGCACTATTACGTGTGGTAAAATAAGGAAAATTCCAAAAAAAGTTCTTCCAAGCAGTCTCAATCTGCTTATTTCTTCTTTGTATTCCATATCAAAAACCGTATTGCTATCAGAACCATTCAATCCAAACTCTGGATACCCATCAGCTAGATTAAGCATTCTAGACATCACCCTAATACCGTATCTCTGCATTTTAACAGAATAATCAAACATGCCTTTAGGCCATTTACCGGTAATTAAAATTGCCCAGAAGGAAATAAAATTAACAACCATTCCTCCAATGGCTATTAAATACATCAAAATACCATGAGGTATCATAATATAAAAAACTCCAAAAAACGACCTCAACAAAAGCTCGCCTCTAGAATATGATTCTTGATGTTTAATTGAAAATTTCATAATTATGTTTTTTTATTAGGTTAGTTAATAGCACTAAAATAGAAAAATAACTTATTCAATTTCAATAATTTCATCAAATATCTCGTTTTATTTCAAACTCCAAGCTTCTGGGCGTCCCGCAAATGTCTTTTTAGTCTCCGCCCAAACCCTTTTAAACAATTCAGATTCTCTATAATTATTTAGGTCTTTTTCTGAATTCCATCTACTGTGCGTAAAAAATATATTTTTGTTATGAATATCTTGAAAAACTTCCACCATTTCACAACCTTCAAAAGCCTGAATGTGCATTTGGTTCATTTCAAATATATTTTTAAAATCAGTAATTTTCTCTTCTGAGATTGTTAATTTCACTAATCTTGTTATCATACTTTTATGTTTTATGCTAAATTAATATTTTGTTTAACAACAAAATAACACTATAGATTGTTACCTTAAAATAACTTTGCATAAAATTAAAATAACATGAAAGTACTTATCACCGGAGGATCAGGTTTAATAGGCATGGCACTTACTCAGAAATTACTAGATAATAACATATCAGTGGCGCACCTCACAAGAACAAAAAATTCCAAAGCCGGTGTTAAAACATATGAATGGAATTGGGAAAAAAACAAAATAGATGACAATGCTCTAAATGATGTCACACACGTTGTTCACTTAGCTGGCGCAGGAATTGCGGATAAACCATGGACCATGCAGAGAAAACGTCTAATTGTCAAAAGTAGAGTACTAACATCTAGACTACTATTTGAAACATGCAAAAAAAAGAACATAAAATTAGACGCGTTTATTTCTGCTTCCGGCATAGGTTATTACGGAGCAATAACAACAGATAGAATTTTCACTGAAAAAGATGGAAGGAAGGATGATTTTGTTTCCGAATGTTGCGTTCAATGGGAACGAGAAGTTCAAAAATTTCAAGAAACAAGCAGGGTTACAATATTAAGAACTGGCATTGTATTGAGTGAAAAAGGAGGAGCATTAGAAAAACTATCAAAATCAGTCAAGATAGGAATGGGTGCAGCACTCGGAAGTGGACAACAATACATGCCATGGATACACTTGAATGATTTGGTAGATATGTATTATCAGAGCATCATTAACAACTCTTTTTCCGGTATCTACAACGCTGTAAGTAATGAGCATGTAACCAATAAGGAATTCACATTAGCAATAGCAAAAGCATTGAATAAAAAGATTAGACTACCTAACATTCCTTCATTTTTACTAAAATCGCTACTTGGTGAATTGAGTGAAATAATTCTAAATGGAAGTAGAGTGTCCAATAAACATGCAATAGAAAGCGGTTACAGTTTTACATACAAAAAATTAGATGAGGCATTAACTGAAATATACAGTTAATATGTTCTAGCCATTAGTGAATCTGCAAAGCCTTGCAAGTATTCCTTTTTACTATAATCTAAATTTAGATCATTAAGTGCATTAATTGCTTTGTCATAATAATCCTGCATTAAGTTATCCGCACTTTCCTTGATATTCAATTGATTAAAAATAGCAGTTACACTTTCCACTTTTTCCGTTGCGTTGTCCTCATCATTTATGGACATCCACCTTTTTAATTCTGCCAATTGGTTTTCATCAGCAGTTTCCATTGCTTTCAATAAAAGGTAAGTTTTTTTATTGGCTAAAATGTCACCTCCTACTTGCTTTCCAAAAAGTTCTGCATCACCATATACATCTAATAAATCATCTTTAATTTGAAATGCCATACCTAGATTCATACCAAAGTCATACAAATACCTAGAATCCTCTTTGGATGCATCAGCAAGAACAGCACCTAACTCCATTGAACATCCTACCAAAACGGAAGTTTTAAGCCTAATCATTTCAAGATACTCCTCTATAGAAACATCATCACGTGTTTCAAAATCCATATCCAATTGTTGCCCTTCACAAACTTCAATTGCTGTCACATTAAAAATATCAATTACAGCTCTTAAATATTCAGTATCACATGAGGTAACCAAAGTAAATGCTTGAACAAACATTACATCACCTGAAAGTATTGCAGCATTTACGCTCCATTTCTCATGCACAGTAGACTTCCCTCTTCTTAATGGAGCATTATCCATTATATCATCATGAAGCAACGTAAAATTGTGAAACACTTCGATGCCTAATGCTGACTTTACACTTTTACTCACCTCGCCACCAAATAAGTCAGTAGCCATTAATGTGAGGACAGGCCTCAACCTTTTACCTCCGAGATCTAGGATGTATTTAACAGGAGTATAAAGATTTAAACTATCTTTCATTCCCGCCTGAAAAGTTTCCAACTCTTCAATGACTAATTGGTGATATTCTTCAATTGAACGCATATATCTACTTACTTCTGCCTTTTAAAATACTCATTAAATAATTTCCATACCCACTTTTCAGTAAAGGTTGCGCAAGTTTTTCAAGTTGATTTGCATCAATAAACCCCCTTGAATAAGCTACAGCCTCAACACACCCAACTCCCATTCCTTGTCGTTGCTCAATGGTCTCAACGTAACTACCAGCTTGCATTAACGATTGAAAAGTTCCTGTATCAAGCCAAGCAGTACCACGCTCTAATATTTGCACTTTTAATTCTCCTCTCTCCAGATAAGTCTTATTAACGTCAGTAATTTCGTATTCACCACGTGCACTTGGCTCTAATTTTTTCGCAATTTCAATAACATCATTACTGTAAAAATACAACCCTGGCACAGCATAATTTGATTTTGGGTTTTCTGGTTTCTCTTCTATAGAAATGGCATTCATATTAGAATCAAACTCCACAACCCCATATCTTTCTGGATCTGAAACATGATACGCAAAAACTAATCCTCCTTTAGGACTAGAACTACTTCTCAACAATTCTCCCATACCCGTTCCGAAGAAAATATTATCTCCTAAAATTAATGCAACATCATCTTTTCCAATAAAATCTTCACCCAACACAAATGCTTGAGCGAGACCATTAGGCACTTCTTGTATTACATATTCAAATCTACATCCCCACTGAGAACCATCACCTAGAAGTGTTTTAAACGCCAATTGATCATGCGGAGTAGTAATAATCAAAATCTCTCTTATACCAGCAATCATAAGAGTTGACAAAGGATAATATATCATTGGTTTATTGTAAACAGGCATTAACTGCTTACTTACCGCCAAGGTTAACGGATGTAACCTAGTGCCCGAACCACCTGCTAAAATTATTCCTTTCATAATTAATTCTTTTCAATTTCTAACTTTTCATATTCTATGTCCTCATCTTCATCTACCACTTCAAGAAAAGGATCTCTAAACGCTTTAGTTGTTACAAACCTTTCCAACGTTAGCAACAATGTAGGCAACAGTATTAAGTTAGACAACATAGCAACAAAAAGCGTTACAGAGACTAAAATACCCAAAGCCTGAGTTCCTCCAAAATTTGAAGCTATAAATATAGAAAAACCAAAGAAAAGAATTATCGAAGTGTAAATCATACTCACACCTGTTTCTTTTATCGCATTTAAGACTGAACCTTTGATATTCCAACTTTGAGATTTTAATTCTTGTCTATACTTAGCCAGAAAATGTATAGTATCATCTACTGATATTCCAAAAGCAATACTAAAAACAAGAATTGTTGATGGTTTGATAGGCACACCTAAATACCCCATTAGACCACTAGTAAAAACTAATGGAAGAATATTAGGGATTAATGAAACCACAACCATTCTCCATGACCTAAACAAGAAAGCCATCAATAACCCAATAAAAATTACCGCAGCTATTAAACTAGTAAATAGATTGCTAACCAAGTATGTTGTTCCTTTGGTATAAATAACTCCAGACCCTGTAACTGTATAACTAAGTTTCTCCGTTTCTAAAGTATTGTGCAATAAATCTATATAAGATGGATCAGAATGAAAAGTTTTTATAAGATTGTCATCCATAAGAAACGCATATTCATCTTCTACTTTTCCTTGACTAAAAAGACTATCTTCCATTGCAGATAATATCCATGGATACTCGCTATAGAAAACGGCTAACGCCTCGTCTCGATCTCCATTAGAATTTAATATTGAATCTAGCATTCGGCTTTCTGCAGAAATAACTGATTCTATTTTTTCTTTTACTCTTGACAACACTGCCTCCATAGAATCGATCCCAATATCTTTTATTTGCACCGTAATTCGTGTTTCATGGTGAGAAGAATCTAAAAATCCACTTAAAAACTGACCAGACTTTTCTTTATCCTGAAGATCAAACGTATTTTTAAAATATTCTGAGCCCATCATATTCATTAATGCTTCAGGGCTTTTCAATGCATAATCTTTTCTATCTCCATCTCCATATGCTTGTGATACATATTTTATTGCATTCACCAATGATATTGATTTAGACAACTTATCCTCAGATGATAAAAGCGACTGAATCGAATCTATCATCTTTAAATTTCTGTAATTAGGTAATTTACCATTTAGGTATATTGTGTCATTTGACCTAACCAACACCTCAAAAGGCATAACACCATTAAACTCCTTTTCAAAATATTTTAGATCCTGTACAACTGCGTCATGCTTTGGTAGGTCATCAACAATATTTCCAGAAGTCTTCATAAGTGACATCCCAAACAATCCAGCTACTAACACCACTATACTAACTATATAAACCCATTTACGATGATTAGTAGAAAGATTTAAAAGAGAGTCAACAGACTTGTCCAACCATTTCTTATCCAAATGTTTCGTATGCTTTTCTTTAGGACCTGCCAAATAACTGTATACGATTGGCACTACTAAAATAGAAATCACAAAAAGAGCCAGAATATTCAAAGCTGCTACCAAACCGAATTCTTGCATCATAGAACTTTCGGTAAGTAAAAAAGTTGCAAAGCCCATTGAAGTTGTGGCGTTTGTCAAAAATGTTGCATTTCCAACTTTTCTAATAACTCTAACTAATGCCCTTGCTTTATTTTGATGTACCAAATACTCCTGCTGATATTTAGTAATAAGATAAACGCAATTAGGTATACCTATAACAATCATCAAAGGAGGCATCAACCCCATTAAGATACTAATTTGAAAACCGAATAAACTGATTGTACCAATACTCCATACAACTCCAATAACAACAACAATTAATGACGTAAGTACAACCTTGAATGATCGATAAAAAATAAACAATACAATGGAAACCACGAGAATTGCAAGAAAAACAAAAAGCCCTAATTCTCCTTTGACCTTATTCATAGTAACAGACCTAACATAAGGCAAACCACTATACCTTAACTGTCCAAAATCTGCATGATAGGCTTCACAGATTTCCATTACATCCCCCACCAGATTTCCTCTACTCTTGGAATTAAAAACTTCTTCATTAACAAAAATCATCATCAAATGAATATTTGATGAATCCTTATATATCATGTCCTCATAAAATGGTAAAGAATGAACAACGTCCCTAATTGAATCTAACTCCTTTTGGGAATTAGGCAATTCAGAGAATAAAGGTTTTAAATCAAACTTTTGATTTTCTTTATCTTTAACGATATTATAAAGCAACGCTTCAGAAAAAACTGAATCTATTGGTTTAACAAATTCAACAGGATTAGAACCTTTAACCTCTATCTCTAAAGCTTTTATTTTATTTCCTAATTCATACCACTTAGCAAATTTATCTACTGTATAGAAATCTTCAATCTCTGTGGAAACAACGATTACCAAACCATCTTGCCCATAAGAATCTCTAAAATTCTCATATTCCAAATTTGTAGAATCATTTTCCGGCAACAACTTACCAAACTCATATTGTAATTCAACAAAAGTTGCTTGATACCCCATAAAAGCGGTAATCAGACCTAATAATATTAATATTACCAGTCTATTTCTGAGAATTCCATTTGCTATTTTCTGCCACATATTTATTCTTACTATTAGTAAGCGCGTGCGAAATTACAAAAAACAATTGGGGAGAAGTAAAGTTCCGCATCAAAATTGAAAATTAATGATTTTATTCCTATTTTAAAAACTCACAATTTTATTATATTACCTTTACCAAAATTAATATTTTATCATGGAACAACTACTAAACACAGCCATAGAAGCAGCTTTAAAAGGCGGTGAGGAAATTCTCAAAATTTATAACGGACATATCGAGGTCGAAACCAAATCAGACAACTCACCTTTAACCCTAGCAGATAAAAATGCTCATATTGCTATCATGCGTTTTCTGGAAGCTACCGGAATTCCGGTTTTAAGCGAAGAAGGTCGTGAGATACCGTATTCAGAAAGAAAGAATTGGGAAAAACTGTGGATTGTAGACCCATTGGACGGCACAAAAGAATTCATTAAGAGAAATGGAGAATTTACGGTTAATATTGCTTTAATTGAAAATGGCATTCCAATTCTTGGGGTTATATATGTACCCGTAACAAAAGTTCTTTATTACGGAGATAGAGATAGTGGATCATTCAAAGAGGTCAATAATATTAAGCAGCAACTTCCTATCAAAGCGAAGAGAGATAAATATGTTGCAGTAGGTAGTAGATCACACATGAGTCCTGAAACCGAAAGTTTTTTTAACGATCTTAAATCAAAACATGGTGAAATTGACATTGTTTCAATGGGAAGTTCATTAAAGATTTGTTTAGTTGCAGAAGGTGCTGCTGATGTTTACCCAAGATTTGCTCCAACTATGGAATGGGATACCGCGGCTGGACATGCTATTGCCAAATATGCCGGAAAAGAATTCATTGATCAATCTACAGGTGTTGAAATGAAATACAACAGAGAAGAACTATTGAACCAATGGTTTAAAGTAGGTTAACCCCTGTTTGAAAAATAGTACTTATAAGCCCACATCAATGTGAAAGACGGAATCACATCTATACCAGGCATAATTTCCTCCATAAAGCCTAACACACCCCCTATAGCGCCATTATGTTTCCTAAACATAAAAAAAATCAATATCGCACTAACCGGAGCCCAAACAATATCCACCACTTCTCCCAATACAGGAAGTAAAAAGGACAACATACCTATCAAATCAAATAGAAGGCAAAAAATTAACAATATAATTTTGTTTGTATCGACCTGTTCATGAACTTGGACATTTGAATTTGAATGTTTCATTTTTTTATTGGATTTATATTATAATGATTAGCCAACAAAATTCAATCCAAAAGTAAACCCATTGAAATTATACCTCATAATAAATACATTTAATGACTATAAAATGGGCAAACATCAAATAAAACTTTGAAACAACGTTTGGGAATAGTAATTTTACCCAATTACAATTTTTGAAGACAAACATGAAAGTAGCATTAATTACGGGAATTACAGGACAAGACGGAGCGTATTTAGCAGAATTCTTACTAAAAAAAGGATACACAGTACACGGTATTAAAAGAAGATCTTCTATGTTCAATACGAGCAGAATTGATCACCTTTACCAAGATCAACATGAAAATGATGTTAGATTCTTCTTGCACTATGGTGACTTAACAGACAGCACCAACTTGATAAGAATTGTACAAGAAGTGCAACCAGACGAAATATATAACTTAGCTGCTCAATCACACGTTCAAGTATCGTTTGAAACTCCTGAGTACACTGCAAATTCTGATGCATTGGGGACATTAAGAATTCTTGAAGCTATTAGAATCCTTAACCTTACTGAAAAAACTAAATTCTATCAAGCATCCACTTCAGAATTATACGGTTTAGTTCAAGAAGTTCCACAATCTGAGACAACTCCTTTTTACCCAAGAAGCCCTTATGGCGTTGCTAAACTATACGGATTCTGGATTGTAAAAAATTACAGAGAAGCTTATGGAATGTACGCATGTAATGGAATCCTATTCAATCACGAAAGCCCAATAAGAGGTGAAACTTTTGTTACAAGGAAAATTACAAGAGCTGCTGCTAAAATATCTATGGGTCTTCAAAAGAAAATTTATCTTGGTAATCTTGATGCTCAAAGAGATTGGGGACATGCAAAAGATTATATAAAAGGTATGTGGATGATGCTTCAACAAGACAAAGCAGACGATTTTGTATTAGCAACAGGTGTAACAAATACAGTTAGAAAATTTGTAGAACTTGCTTTTGGTGAAGTAGGAATATCTTTAAAGTGGGAAGGAACAGCCGAGAATGAAAAAGGAATCAATACCGCAACTAATGAAGTAATTGTAGAAGTTGACCCTAAATATTATAGACCAACTGAAGTTGAACTTCTTCTTGGTGATCCCACAAAGGCCAAGCTCAAGCTTGGATGGCAACCTAAGCATAACCTTCAAAGTCTTGTAAAAGATATGATGGCCGCTGATATCGAACTATTTAA
>JBFHGR010000034.1:0-30679 GCA_041583015.1 Parvicella sp.
GATACAATTTTCACCACATGTTCCACAGACATGGCAGGGTATTTTTCGTAATGTTTTGTAGGCGCCATCATCCTTGTTCGCACCAATGGCAAGTACACGGTATTGATACTTATGCCTTCTGCTCTAAGTTCTGATTCTACAGAGCGAAACCATTGATCAAAAGCCGTTTTACTGGCTTGATAAGCAGACCACATGGGCGCTGGTTGCATCAATACATTGAGAGCAGAAATATTAATTAATTGTCCTTTACTTTCCTTAATCATGGGCAAAATACCGAGTAATAATTGAACAGAACCAAGATAATTAGTGCTATTAGTTCTTTGATAATCATGAAACCTATCCGTTGATTCCCAAACACTTCTTCGAATGGATTTTCCAGCATTATTTACGAAAATATCGATAGTAGCTTCCTTATTTAAAGATTGAATTAACTGTTGCACACTGTCTTCATCTCGTAAATCACAATTGTAAATTTCAACCTTTGCTTTATGCGTAGAAAGTTCATTTTTCAAATCCTCCAATTTCTCTTTCGTTCTTGCAATTAGGATTAATTTGCAATCAAAATTGGACAAGAACTTGACTAGTCCTTCTCCTATTCCGTAAGTTGCTCCTGTAATCACAACAGTTTTTCCTGTGACATTACTTTTTAACTT
Organism: Parvicella sp.; assembly: GCA_041583015.1. Taxonomy (GTDB): domain Bacteria; phylum Bacteroidota; class Bacteroidia; order Flavobacteriales_D; family Parvicellaceae; genus Parvicella. Next base: position 654 of record JBFHGR010000034.1, read on the forward strand.
TTCTACACTCACACTTTTGGGAGGGAATAATATGGTTTCAAGGAATGACATGCTAACAATCTTCAAAAGACGGAATCTCTTGTAAATATTCCAATTGCTTAGATTCATAATTGATTCTACCTACCACTATTTCCATACCATTGGTGAGCATCAAATATTTGGCTTGCACCTCAGAATTATAGCGTAAAGCTTGTTCTAGTGTATGTTGCGTAATAGGAACTTCTGGTGCTTTGCATTCCACAATTAATAATGGCTTTGCTTCTTGATCAAAACAGACTAAATCAAAACGTTTGAGGCGCTGATTAACTTTGATGGACTTTTCTACGCCAATTAAACCTGGCTTATAGCCTTTCTCTCCTACTAAGTAAAAAACCACGTGTTGACGTACCCATTCCTCAGGTGTAAGTACCAACCATTTCTTACGAACTTCATCAAATATAAAAACTTGATCAGCCTCTCGCTTGATGTTAAATTGATAGGATGGAAATTTTAGGTCTTGCAAAGAATTGGATTTATTAAAGTTTAAAATTATGAATTAATTTCTGTTTACAGGCGCTTAGCATGTATCTATTATATCTATTAGGTTACTCAAAGCAACTCCACCCCATAACACAAATGAAACTATCAAGAATTGTCAATTTTCCAATTATTAAATATCAATTATCTTAATTAGATAGGTATTTCGTACATTTGTATCACTTGTTGATAGATACGAAATCAATTAAATATTGATTATTCATTCAGACAGAAGCACGTTATCGAGCTACTCATCAACATTTTAACACAAGAAAAATATGAAAACAAAAGAAGCAATTGTAAATGATTGGTTACCGAGGTACACCGGTCTAGAATTAGAAAAATTCGGAAAATATATACTCCTTACCAACTTTGACAACTATGTGGAAATCTTCGCTGAGAAGTTTAATGTACCAGTAGATGGCAAAGAAAAAGCAATGCGAAGCGCTACAGCGAATGGTATTACCATGATTAATTTCGGAATGGGATCAGCTAATGCTGCAACAATCATGGATTTATTATCTGCCATCAAACCTAAAGCAGCTTTGTTTTTAGGTAAATGTGGCGGTTTGAAAAAACGCAATAAATTGGGAGATATGATTTTACCTATCGCTGCCATACGTGGCGAAGGTGCATCTGCTAATTATTTCCCTACAGAAGTTCCTGCTTTACCTGCATTTAACTTGCAAAGAGCCGTTTCTCACTCAGTAAGAGAGCATGGAATTGACTATTGGACTGGTACCGTATACACTACTAGTAGAAGAGTTTGGGAACATGACAACAAATTTAAGGATTACCTAAGAGAAATTAGAGCTATGGCCATAGACATGGAGACGGCTTCTATTTTTATCGGTGGTTTTGCCAATAAAATACCTACAGGAGCACTATTGCTTGTTTCTGACCAACCGATGTTTGCAGGTGGAGTAAAAACTTCGAAGAGCGATTCTTCAGTAACCAGTAAATTTGTTCAAAGTCATATTCAAATTGGTATTGATAGTTTGAATGAAATTAGTAGTGAAGGTAAATCCGTTAGACACTTAAGATTCTAAATTGAAAAGAAGATTGTAATGGAGTACAATGCTGTATTAAAGGATTTGAAAGCAGGTAAATTCAAACCTGTCTATTTCCTACAAGGAGAGGAACCTTATTTTATTGATGAAGTATCCAACTACATCATGCACAATGTGCTAGATGAAGGCGAACGAGATTTCAATCAATCCTTACTTTATGGCAAAGATACAGATGTATTGACTATTCTTAATGAAGCCAAGCAATATCCTATGATGGCGGATTACAGAGTGGTAATTGTAAAAGAGGCGCAAGAACTTTCCAGAACTATTGCCAATCTTCATGACTATATTCTTAATCCTACACATACTACTATACTTGTTATTTGCTACAAATACAAAAAAGTAGATGGAAAGACCAAGTTTGCCAAAGACTTAAAAAAACTGGATTATATCATGCTTTCCGAAAAGGTGCGTGATTATAAAATTCCAGAATGGATTATTGCACAAGGAAAATTGAAAGGATTAACCATCGCTCCCAATGCAGCAATGTTACTCTCAGAAAACTTAGGTGATGATTTGAGTAAAATCATGAAAACCTTTGACAAACTATTGATTGTACTAGAGGGTGAAACGGTAGTAGATGAAAAAACGGTCTATAAACATGTTGGCGTTTCCAGAGAATACACTGTTTTTCAATTGCAAAAAGCATTAGCAAAAAAAGACATCCTGAAAGCCAACACCATAGCAAACCACTTTGGTAACAACCCTAAAAATTATCCTTTGGTGGTAACGGTATCTATTCTTTATGGATTCTTCTCCAAGGTTTTGAAATACCATGCTTTGAACGGAAAGGTTTCACAAGGTGAATTAGCAGGAAAGTTAGGCGTTGCGCCCTTCTTTGTTAAAGATTATCAGGAAGCAGCACAAAAATATTCTATGGGTAAATTAGCTAAGATCATTGGCTATTTAAGAGAAACAGATTTACATTCCAAAGGAGTAGGCAATTCATCTGTAGATCATAAAGAACTGATTAGAGAGTTGATTTTTAAAATCATGCATTAAGAACGACTGATATTGCAACACGTACTTCTTAGCCTTTTTTAATTAATGCTTCTAAACTTTCACAAACCTCTTCATAAATAGTACTTCCAAAATCTTCTTTGATTTTACGTTCTACAGTACTTCCGTAAAAATTCGCAAAACTGATTGAATCTACATTTGGGTCTTTCCCCGAATCAAACCAATAAACATATTGAACTGAACTTTCAGTTATTCTAACTTCTATCGTAGTGTATGGCCTATGCATTTTTGACCAATTTGTTCTTATAACATCACTCATAAATGGCTTATTTTATATTGTTTTTTAAATCTTCCCAAAACCCAGGATAAGATTTACTTACCACTTCTGGATTCTTTATTTTCAATTCTATTCTCATCATCAAAATAGCAAATGCCATTGCCATTCTATGATCTTGATACGTAGCAACACTACTAGTAGGAGTATTTAACTGCTGCCCAGCCCTCATCTTTACTTCATCATCAGAAATAATTTCTATATCAACACCAAATTTGGCTAATTCATTTTGCATGGCCGCTACCCTATCTGTTTCTTTGATTTTGAGTGTGTGTAAACCTGTAATGGTGACTCCCATACCCAATCCTGCGCAGGTACATAAAATAGTTTGAGCAATATCTGGCGCCATGTTTAAGTCCAATGTCAAAGATGAAACTAAATCATTGGTAATCTTTTCTATCAACCAACCACCATCTTGAAACGTGGATTGTACACCAAAAACAGTATATATTTCTTTCAGGATAGCATCTCCTTGTAAACTTTCCTCATTCAACCCTTTCAAGTGGATGCTGCTTCCTACTTCTGCCAGTGCCACAAATCCATACCAATAAGAGGCTGCGCTCCAATCTGCTTCGATGTTGATTGTTTTTGATTGGTAAGGTTGATTTGCAACATGTATTGAATTTCCAACCCATTGATGTTGCACACCAAAATGCTGCATCAACTGCAATGTCATTTCTAGATAAGGTAAACTTGTGATTTTTCCATGTAAATTTATCTGCAAGCCAATACTCAATGTAGGCGCAACTAATAACAATGCTGAAATATATTGGCTACTTACACCCCCATCTATTTCTACTATTGAAGACAACGCTGCATTACCCAAAATTTTGAGCGGAGGATAACCCTCCTCTTCCAGATACTCAACCTTCGCTCCAACGGATTTTAAGGCATCCACCAACACTTTTATTGGACGCTCTTTCATTCTTTGCGAACCAGTCAAAGTCCATTCTCCTGAGGGTCTCGTGGCTAAAAAAGCAGTTAAGAAACGAAAAGCAGTACCTGCATGATGGACGTCAATTACAGATTCACTTCTATAAGTATTCAAGGCCTTAATAAGCAATTGTGTATCATCCGCTTCAGCCAGATTTAGGATCTGAATATCTTCACCCAATGCCTGAATTATAAGTGCACGATTACTCTCGCTTTTGGAACGTGTCAGTGCCAGTTCCCCATTAATTTTTCTACTTTTACAAGATAAATGCATCATTCACTACAAAGATGCTAAATTCTACAATATGTCCGAAAGAAAAGTTTTTGTAACAGGCGCAACAGGTTTAGTAGGTAGTCATATTTTAGTAGACTTGGCTAAAGAAAGTAACTGTCAAATTTATGCTGCCAAAAGAACTGGCAGCAACTTAGGTTTAATCCAACAACTATTTGATCACTACGGCCTGACCAATGCATACTCAAAAATAAATTGGGTTGATTTTGATTTAAACAACATTGCTTCATTACCTCAGGTAAATGAGATTATTCACACTGCTGCAGTAGTTTCATTCAATCCGAAAGATTATGATGCCATGACACAAACCAATGTAAATGCTACGAAGCAATTACTACAACTGGCTAAGGAAAATGGTATCGAAAAATTTGGATTCATTAGTTCTATTGCTTCTTTGGGCAGAACAAAGGAGAGTAATAATTATACCGAAAATTCTCCATGGAGAGAAAGTACTTCTAATTCTTTTTACAGCAAAACAAAATACGCTTCTGAACAAGAAGTTATTAAATCCAATGGTGACAAAATGAAAACTTTCATTGTCAATCCAGGGGTAATCCTTGGGCCTTGTGATTGGAATAAAAGTAGCGGAACGATATTTAAGACCGCTATTAAAGGACTTAAATTTTATACCAAAGGCGTAAATGGTTTTGTAGATGTTAGGGATGTTTCTAGCGCTTTACTTAGAGTAATGGAAGTTGGTGCACCTGCAGAAAAACACATAGTAGTGGGACAAAACATTGGCTACCGTGAGGTTTTCACCACCATAGCACAACAAACTAACAGTCCAATTCCTTCTATAGCAGCCAATAAATTAATGACTGAATTTGGATGGCGCATCGCCAAACTGAAAGGTATAATAAAAGGAGAAAGTCCAGCCTTAACCAAAGAAAGTGCTAGAACTGCACATGGATTGAATTACTATGACAATTCTAAATTACCAGCATTAGGTCAGTTTAAATACCATACTATTGAAGATGCTATTAAAAATGGAATTGAATTTCTAAAAACAAATAACTATTTTTAACCCATGAAGTTAACACACATACTTTATTTACTCAGTCTTTCATGCCTACTTTTGACTAGTTGCTTTTCATTGCATTCTGGTGCATATGTTTCTAGCCTCTCATTAACACAACCAAATTATAAATACGTAAAACCTGTAAGCGGTACGGTTCAAGCCACTTATTTTATAGGAATTGGAGGACTTAATAAAAATGAGTTAATGTCTGAAGCCAAAGAAAAAATGTATGCCAATGCCAAACTTAAGACCAATCAAGACATTGCTAATGTGGTTTTGAGTGAAAAGGTCACCTCACTTTTCTTGATTGCTGTAGTTAAAGAAGTAACGCTTACTGGAGATGTCATTGAATGGAACACTGAAAATACTTTAACTCCAAGAAAACAAGGATTTTACAACCATCAGAATAAAACGTTAAACAATGACACAAAAAGATTAAAAATAGAGAGTTACAAAAACTGCGAGGACAAATATTTCTCAAAATACAAATCCGAATACGAGGTAAAAATAGGTGCCGTTGTAGATTTTGAAAGTTCTTTTTCCTATGGCATAATTACAGAAAGAAAAGGCCAAATATTAACTATTGAAACCTATACTCCTGAGGGGAATTCACAAACACATAACATCAATTTTAAAGACGTAAAAGTGCTTAACTGTCATTAAGCTTTTATAACAATCTTAATTTTCTCATGAAAGAAAGGATAAATTTCTGCCACATCTTTCCTTGTCAATGAGATACAACCATAAGTCCAATTAGTCTTTTCAGGAATCATATTATCCATTCCTTCTGGAGTTCCATGAATTCCAACTTCGCCTCCAATCTTAGCATCTTTACCGATAATTCCATCCGCTTTTCTCTTTTTGAATTTAGACCAAGACTCCTCATTGGGATAATCTATCCAAATAAAATATTTCCAATTTTTATGCCCATACTTTGATCTTACGCCAAATGTCCCTTCCGGTGTTTTATAATCCCCTTCTTGCATCTTATCCCCTTCTGGATTGTATCCCAAAACAACTGGATATTCTTTTACAACAGTATCAGCATGTATAAAACTCAAGATGTAATCTGACTTATCAATCAGAACAGAAAGTTCTTCTATTTTAATTCCGTTTTCCTTGACCAAGTCATCTAATGTTTGATTTTTGCCTTTAAGTTCAGTTACAACCTCAATTTCGGTTATACTTTCTGGGGTATTGCATGAAGTAACTCCGTTACTCAATACAAAGACGATTGCTGCTAATATTGTATTCATATTAATCATAATGCAATAATATGATTTTGGAACAAGCATCTATTCGGCAAACTATTATCCGAAGCGATCCAGTTAATATTTGTTTGGCTCAATTTAACTACTTAGAAATATTACAGTATTTTTGAAGCGTTATGTCTGATGAATCACTAAATATTTGCATTTTTCGACTCTCTGCAATGGGAGATGTGATTATGCTTGTGCAAGCGGTTAGAAATCTACTAGATGCTAACCCTCACATCACTATCACTGTGGTAACAAGACCTGCATTTCAGGTGTTCTTTGGCGAACATGAAAGGTTGCACTTTCATGAAGTGGCGCTACACGACAAACACAAAGGAATGTTGGGGCTCCACAAGCTTTACAAAGAATTAAAGTTATTGCAGTTTGATTATTTTTTGGACATGCACGATGTTTTGCGTAGCAAGGTTGTAAGGTCTTTCTTCAAGTTCTATAAAACAATTGTTATCGTTATTGACAAAGAGCGGAAAATCAAGGAAGCAATAGTTGCAAAAAAAGCACCACTAACGCCTCAAAAACACAGCATTGAAAGATACCTAGATGTGGCTCGCAAAGCAGGATTAAAAACCACTAGTAACTATCGATATATTCTACCCAAAGCAAATGAAGACCAAAGTAAATTAACTACTATTGGTATAGCGCCATTTGCGGCACATCCCTCTAAAGAATGGGGAGAAGAAAACTTCCTGGCTTTGCTTCAATTACTTGATGCATCAAATAATTATCAGGTATTATTATTTGGAGGAGGCGAGAGAGAAAAAACTATTTTAGAAAAATGGGAATCACAATTTCCTTTTGTGAGATCTGTTGCTGGTCAGTATAAATTAACTGAAGAATTAGTCCTGATGGCTAACTGTAGTTGTTTTGTAGCCATGGATAGTGGCAATATGCACATGGCTAGTTTGGTTGGTGTTCCTACGATTTCCATTTGGATAAGTACTCACCCATTCCTAGGATTTGCTCCTTGGGGAAATGAACCCAATATTTTACAACCTAGTCAAGAGGATGCTCCATGCAGACCCGTTTCGGTTTATGGGAAAATTAAAACCGATGCACAGCAAAAATGTGTGGAACAGTCAAGAATTGCCATTACGCCTGAAATCGTGATGAAGAAAATTAAAGAATTACTTTAGTGAGAGTTTGCTAAATGACTTTTTCTTACACTTGATAGTCGTTCTCGATACATTTTTCTCTACTATCGTATTGAAAAATACTCGAACTGACCGAGTAATTTTAACGAAATCAGAATCAACAATGAGGTCACTTCGAGTGATTTTATGAAGTGAGAACGTAGTAAAATTTATCGAGAAGTAACCGAAAAGAATTAAGCCTCTTCTAGTTCAAAAGAATAACTTTCCATTATTTGGTTGCAAAGCATTTTCTTACATGCTTCGTCCACTTTGGTAGACGCTACATCTTTGGAAGCTGCTTCAACAAAAAGTGTGATATGCTTTCCAATTCTCACGCCTGAGATTTCGCTCAACCCAACATTTCCCATTGATTGAGAAACTGCTTTTCCTTGAGGATCTAATAATGCTTCTAATGGCATAATATCGATGTGCGCTTTAAATTTCATGTTGCCTTTTTTGTGTAATTATTTATAATTGATATGATCAGGTACAAAAGTATGATAATTGGAATAGAAACAAAAATATTACTTATCAACATGGAAGCAATAATCACTAACAATGCTACTCCTAAAAATATAAATCTTGCTTCATTTCCTTTCCATCCAAATGATTTGAATTTTAATGCGATTAGGGGGATGTTGGCGTTGAGCAAAAGAGAAAAAACAATTATAAACCCAACAATTGAAGGGATACTCACAAAATATTCCATTCCAGGAAAATCAAAAGTAACTTCTTTGAAATGTATGATTAACGAGATTGAAGCAAAGAAAATGGCATTAGCAGGTGTAGGCAAACCAATGAACTGATCTGATTGATTGGTTGCAATATTGAATTTTGCCAATCGAACAGCGGAAAGAACCGCAATAATAAACCCAATATAAGGTAAGAACATGAAAATTCCGGGCGCTTCAAAAAAAGTTTTTGAATATTCTAAAGTATATTCCGGTACAAAAGGAGACTCTACAAAAGTTGTAAAATTTAAAAAAATCAAATCTTCTATCACCTTAAACATCAAAATCCCTGGAGCAACACCAAAAGTCACCATATCGGCCAAAGAGTCTAATTGCTTCCCTAGTTCTCCATCCACCTTTAAAATTCTTGCAAAAAAGCCGTCAAAGAAATCTAGAAACAAACCTCCAAAAATAAAATAGGCAGCATACCAAGGAGTAGGTGAAAAAGCAAACATTATTGCCAACAGACCACAGGTTAAATTACCCAGTGTAATAATATTTGGAATGTGTTTTTTCATAGGATTAAGCGCCAAAAATAAGTGTTTTTCATACAATTTATCTACAATTTAACTGTTATTGTCATAAATATATAAAGTCGTGTAAGAAATTACTAACTTTACGCTGCAATTAACTAACTATGAATAAAGGCTTTCAATCGCTATTAATACTGCTTGTGACACCATTTTTTTTGTTGGCACAAGACGATGATAAAACTCCCAAATACAGTAATGAATTTTTGAACATTGGTGTAGGCGCCCGCGCTTTGGGCATGTCCAATTCTATTGTTGCATCTTCACACGATGTTACTGCTGGTTATTGGAACCCAACGGGGTTACTCGGTATTGATAGTGATTTGCAATTTGGCTTAATGCACTCAGAATACTTTGCAGGCATTGCTAAATATGATTATGGTGCAGTTGCTAAGAAATTAGACTCTGTCAGTGCATTTTCTTTCTCATTAATTCGTTTTGGCGTAGATGATATTCCAAACACAACCGAACTTATAGATGCTCAAGGAAATATTGACTACAATAGAATCAGTTATTTCACAGCGGCTGATTTGGCTTTGATATTTTCTTATGCTAGAAAATTAACGCCCAATTTAAGCATTGGTGGAAGTGCTAAAGTAGTAAATAGAAAGGTAGGTGATTTTGCTAAATCTTGGGGCTTTGGGTTAGATTTTGCTGTTTCATATCAATTGGACAAATGGCGCTTTGCAGCAATGGGAAGAGACATTACATCTACTTTTAATGCTTGGTCATACACGCTTTCGGAAAGAACAATAGAAGTTTTTACTCAAACGGGAAATGAAATTCCCCAAAATGGTTTAGAAATCACTTTACCTAGATTGGTATTGGGAGCAGGAAGACTTTGGGACATTTCAGAAAGTGTAAACTTGTTGACAGAGATCAACCTCGATGTTACCACAGATGGAAAAAGAAATGTGTTAATTGTTGGAGACCCATTTTCCATAGATCCTCATTTTGGAATGGAATTAGGCATCAAAAATATCGTCTTTGTAAGAGGAGGAATTGGCAACGCCCAAAGGATAACACAAATCAATGGCAAAGAAATAATTACGGTACAACCTAATGTAGGTATTGGCGTGAGAATAAAAGGAATAGATATAGACTATGCCTTAACCGACATTGGAGATGCTTCTGTAGCATTATACAGCAATGTGTTTTCTCTTAAATTTAATTTAAACCCCAAAAAGAATGACTAGAATATTACTCTACTTTTCTTTAATTTTATTTTCAATTCAAGGTTTGAAAGCACAAACTGTTGGTAATGAATGGATAGATTTTTCTCAAAAATATTTTCAAATCAAAATATACGAAACAGGTTGGTATAGACTAGATTTCAATGATGTAGATGCGGCTTTTTCTTCGCAAGCAATCAATACATCCTCTATAAATAGTAATCAATACCAAATATTTGGAAGAGAACAAGAACAACCTATCATTGTAGTAGATGGTGGTGACGGTTTTCTCAATGCTGGAGACTACATTGAATTTTACGCAGAAAAAAATGATGGCTGGAAGGATTCCTTACTTTTTGATAATGTAGATGACCAACCAGATCCATACTACAGTTATGTAAATGACACAATACTGTACTACCTATCTTTTACATCCACAGGAACGGGAAAAAGAATTATTCCAGAAACTGATGTAAATACTGCAGCATATCCTTTGGCTGATTATTGCTGGGTTAGAAATTATGAAAGGCTAGTATCCACGAGTTATAACTTTGGACCTTTGTATTTTGACTTATCATCCCCTACTTATGGAAGAGGAGAAGGCTGGACAACAGGATCTATAAAAGCCGGAAGCATAACGAGTAATTCCAACAATCATAAGAAAGATGTAAACATCAACACTGCTAATTTCTATGCTGGCCCTAACGCTCCTTTTGCAAAAATTGGTTCTTCCATTTCTAGTGCATCTAATCCAACCGTATCAGGATCTGGACATAATCACAGGGTTGCTATCCAATACGGAAATTCCAATATCACAATTGTTGATTCGTCTTTTTCTGGATATGATATGATTAAGACCGTTACTGAAGTAGACCCTAGTACACTTAACAACGGACTCACAAGAGTGAGACATCGAGGTGTGAACATTGGACAAGGAAATAATGAAAAACTCTTTTTAAGTTCTGTCACAATAGACTACCCTCATACCTTCGATTTTGAAGGAAATAATTTTTTTGAATTTTGGTTGCCCAACAATTCTGGAAGTTCAAAACAAACATTAAACATCACCAACTTCACAGGAACATCACCTAGATTAATCATTTTTAATGACGGAGGAAAAGAAGTTCCTTTGACGCTCAACGGATCTACCTATGAAGCAGTAATTCCCAATAATATTTCAAACGATTCTATCCTTATTAGAATGATAGATAATGATGATTTCATTGCTTGTCCTCAACCCGAAGCAGTAATGGATAATGGCAGTTTCTTTGACTACAGCAGTATTGACCCTACAGAAGCTTACATTATAATTTCACATAAAAAATTATGGTCTAGTGCGCAAGATTATGCTACATATAGAAGTTCTTTTGCCGGAGGTCTAAATGATGTTGTTTTGATAGACATCAACGAACTCTATCACCAATATGGCGGTGGGATTGAAAAGCATCCTGTGGCAATAAGAGGTTTTTTAAAGGATGCATTTGCTACTTGGAGTACCGAACCTCAACACCTATTCTTATTAGGTAAATCAATAGGTAATTATGTTGATCAAAATAAAGGGTCAAGGGAAGAAGTTTCATCCTTTCATAACAACTTAGTTCCAACTTGGGGTTATCCAGGATCAGACAACCACCTTTCTCAGGGCGTTAATGGTACTGGAAGAAGTTACGCAATTGCAACAGGAAGGTTTTCTGCTAACAGCAACAGTGATGTCCAAACCTACTTGAATAAAGTAAAAGATTACGAACTACAGCAAGACCCTAACTCTTTCTATGACATCCCCAATAAAGAATGGCAAAAAACAGTCTTACAATTTGGTGGGGGATCAGAACCATCGGAGATTGCCATCATTGACTATTACTTAAACAGTTATGACTACATGCTATCAGACACGCTTATGGGGGCTAATGTTCACGACTACATAAAAGACCCATTTTCTCCTTCTTTAGATGCGCAAACTTTTTTTGAAGTACAAGGACATTTGCAAGATGGTGTTTCTTTAATGACTTTTTATGGTCACGCATCTGCAGGTGGTGGTTATAGTCAAAACTTAGACAGTCCTGATATCGGGAACAACCCCGGCAAATACCCTATGGTTGTTGGTCTAGGTTGTTACGCAGGCGATGTTCATGGTGTAGATACTTTAACTTATGCCAACCAGCTTGTTAACCCTCCTAATGAAGGTGCAATAGGTTTAATCTCTACAGTTAAACTAGGTTTCATAACAAACATAGGCTACTATACAGAAGAAATGTATCGTGCATTAGGTACATACGGATATGGCCAGAGCACAGGCAAAGCAATGAAACATGCCACAGACACACTGTTTCAAGCAATTGGAGCCAATTACTGGCAGATTCCAAATGAATCAAACTATACAGGAATGTCCCTTCAAGGAGACCCTGCACTAAAATTGAATGCACACAAAGCCCCGGAATTAGTTCTAGATGAAAGCAGAGTTTGGACCGTCCCTGGACAAATTGACCTTTCAGTAGACACCTTTGAACTACATGTAGTAGTAACAAATATTGGAGAAGCTTTCTATGGTAATTTTGAATTGAATGTGGAAAGATTTACTCCAAATGGATTAGACTCATCATTTTCTGTTATTCAAGCCAAATCCATGAATAGAGATACAATCACATTTAAAATTCCCACTCACCATAGTACTAGTAATGGCCTCAACACATTCAACATTTCTGTTGATTTACCTTTTTCACAAATTACAGAGCATCAAGATGAGATTGGAAACAATCAAATAACTTTTTCTACATTCATATCATCCAATGGTTTACAACCTATCTGGCCATATGAGTATGCAATTATTCCCACAGACACAATTACATTAAAAGCGTCCACCCTAAATCCTTTTGAACAGTTAAAGGATTATATTTTTGAGATTGACACTACCGATTCATTCAACTCAAACTTTAAAAAACAGCAATTTATTACCAGCATTGGTGGCGTATTAGAAGCTGCTCCTGGAAATTGGATAAACGCAACAAATGGCCAAAGTGATTCTTTAGTATTCTCAGATAGCACCGTATATTATTGGAGATGTAGTCCAGACAGCACCAGCAAAAATTGGCTAGAAAGTTCGTTTCAATACATTCCAGAGCATTGGGGTTGGGGACAATCTCACTTTTATCAATATAAAAATGATGAATTTCAAGGATTAGACTTCAATAGACCTAGTAGAGAGTTTGATTTTGGACCTAATTTCGCTAAACTGAGAATAGTAAGTAATATTAGCTTTGTTAGTTCTACGGATTGGCAGGCTACTGGATGGTACTTAAATGGCATCCAGCAAGATTACGGTGGCTGGACATCTCCAAGCATTATGATTGGTGTAGTAGACCCATGTACCTTACTTGGATGGGGAACACCTTGGTATGACCCAATTGACTCAGTATGTGTAAATGAAGATAATGATTTTGGACAATTCAATGGAGACCCCAAATGTTCTCCTGGCTTAAACTTAATGGGAAGAGATAGAGTCCATGGTTTTTTCGTTTTTAAATTTAACAACCCTACCGAAATGGATTCATTAGCATCTATGCTAGAAAACAAGATTCCTCATGGTCACTATGTAGTAGCATACACCTACATCAACAACAATTACAGTAGTGGAATAAGTCTATACAATTCAATGCCGCCTGAATTAATTACGGCATTTCAAAACTTAGGAGCTACGAACATTAACTATGCTCAAAACGATGATGGTTTTGTCTTCCTTGGAAGGAAAGGTTTTCCTGCAGATGCTGTTGAATTACACTCCGATAGTTCTGTGTCTGGTGGAGCCAATTACCCAGTGCAACATTTAGTGTTTCAAGATTCTATATTTGGCTGTAATACCGGATACTTAACCTCAGAAACTGTTGGTCCTGCATTTAATTGGAATAGAATCTACTGGAAGCACAACCCTCAAGAGACAACAAACTCGGACTCTACACATTTAAAAGTTTTCGGTGTAAAAAATAATGGTACAGAAACATTACTTATTGATACTTACATGACATTGTATGATTCAATAATTAATTTAAATAGCATTATTGATGCATCTGTATACCCGATGCTAAAACTGCAAGCATCTTTTTATGACACGTTACTGTTTACACCTTCGCAAATGGAAAGATGGCAGGTTATATATGACCCTATGCCTGAACTAGCAGTAAACCCTAAAAAGGGATATTACGCAAAAAACAACCAAACCTATCAGCAAGGTGATTCTGCAGCTTTTGCAATTGCAGTAGAAAATGTAAGTGCATTTGACATGGATAGCTTGGCAATATCGTATTGGTATATCGATCAAAATGGTTCTAAAGTAAGCATCCCATATCCAAGACAAGATTCATTAAGAAGTTTAGAGATTCTATATGACACCATTAGTTTTCCTACCATTAATGCTTCTGGAAATAGTTATTTTTGGATGACTGCTAATCCATACATTGACACTTACAATCAAGATCAACCTGAACAATTTTATTTTAACAACATTGCACAAAAAGCTTTCACCGTTTCAGAAGATGATGTAAACCCCATACTTGATGTAACATTTGACGGGCTGCATATCCTTGACGAAGATATAATCAGTGCTGAACCCATGATTCTAATCACTTTAGATGATGAAAATGAATTTTTACTGCTAGATGATGATACAGACACTTCTTATTTTGAAGTATACCTAAAAAGCCCTAATAGTAACTCTTTCAAAAGGGTTTACTTTATGCAAAATGGTGAAGAAATATTAAAATGGACACCTGCTCAAAATGAAAAAAACAAATTCACTATTGAATATAACCCAAAGTTTACTGAAGATGGTATATATACGCTTCAAGTACAAGGACGAGATAAATCCAATAATTTTAGTGGAGACAATAGTTATGAAATTTCATTTGAGGTAATCACAGCATCTACTATTACTCACATCTTTAATTATCCAAATCCATTTTCTACAAGTACTCAATTTGTGTTCACACTCACAGGAAGTGAACTTCCTGACCAAATGCAAATTCAAATTATGACGGTTACTGGTAAGGTTGTTAGAGAAATTCATTTATCAGAAATCGGACCATTGAGAATTGGAAACAATAGAACTGAATATGCTTGGGATGGCAGGGATGAATTTGGAGATCAATTGGCCAATGGCGTTTACTTGTACAGGGTCATTGCTAAAATCAATGGTGAAAACATTGAACATAGATCAACTAGCGCAGATGACCAAGCCTTTAAAAAAGGCTTTGGTAAAATGTATTTGATGAGGTAATAATCATGAAATATTACACATTAATTCTTTGCTGGAGAAACCACGGACTTCAAAAATAATGAAGGATTGGCTTAACAAAATATCGCTAAACCCCTATAGTGTTTTGGTTTCTTATATGGGAATTGCAATCTCATTGTATTATTCGATTTTTACAATAGGATACATCTCGGATGATTGGGGATTTGTGTTCCAAATGGAAGAATTTGGCTGGTCTGCCTTTTCTCACAATTTTACAGATAAGTTTTATATTCCCATCAGTCATTTCTTAGGGACTATTCAGTATCAATTTACCGGAGGCAATCCTTTACTACAGCATATTATTCAAGTTATAATTCACGGAATCATCGCTTGGCAAATTTATATGCTATGCATAGACATTTCTAACAAAACTAAAAACAAAGACCTTCGTGCCATTGGACTCATAGCGGGACTTTTATTTTTAATCAATCCTTTTCAAGTAGAATCTGTAGTGTGGTTAGCTTCTAAATCATATGGATACACTTTATTTTTTTCTATGCTGGCGTTGCGCGTTTTAATACAAAATAAAACTAGTTTTCATCGCAACGTTCTTTTTTGGTTGATTGTATTTATTGCCATACATTGTAAAGAATGGGCATATGTACTTCCTTTTATTGCCATTTGCTTGCTTAGCATCGTTAAAATTAAAATTGACAAGTATTTCATAATAGGATTAATCATTACCATTTCAATTTCATTAGGATTAAGGTATTTAGTTTTGGGCACCATGATCGGAGGATACGAAAACGGCCAATCATTTAATATTGGTGTAGTATCGCTACATACCCTAGTTTATTTTCTAAAATTCACCACCTATATCCGATTTGCATCTACAGAGTTTCTACCATTGCCTTTAGTGATATTTGTTTCACTACTATTTATCTGCATATTTATAATTTTCTTAATCAAAGAAAAGATTTCAAGAACTACAATACTCTACTTCTTTTCATTAATCATCCTGACTTTACTACCTGTTGCAGGTTTAGAAATTACATCATTTTTAGCTAATCAAAGTGATAGATACTCTTACTTTTCTCTTGTCCCTTTTTCTATCATATACGCATTTGTTTTAGTCCATCTCAAAAAATGGATTGGACTCATTTCCATCACACTTATATCAGGTATTTTTATATTCTTTACCGTTGACTATACTAATAAATGGCGTAATGCAAGTTCAATGCAATATTCTTTTCTTGAAGAATTATTTAAAACAGTTGAAGATGGCACCAAAGTTTTACTATACAATGTCCCTGATACTTTTAATGGAATTTATTGTTTGCGAAATGGTATAGAGCCCTTTTTAAAAGTAAATGGTAAAATTGTGGATATTGAAATTTACCAAAGACAAGATTTCTATGCATTTGAAAGCGGAAGTTATTTAGCACAAGATGGCTCTTTTATTAATGAACAAGCAAGCGATACATACACAACCTATCCTAAAGACATTGTTTCTCAAAACACCATTTCATTTAATTGGCACTGGCAAGAAGAGTTTGACAAAACATTGATTTATTTCAATACAAAATTTACACCTTTATCTAAATGAAAAAACTTAATCCAACCCATTATAAAACCACTCAATGGTCTGGTGGTAAAACTACAGAACTCTATATCTTCCCAGAAGGCAGTGATTTTAAATCTCGAGATTTTCAATATAGACTAAGCATAGCCACTATACAAGTCTCATCATCAGATTTTACACCATTACCTAATATAAACAGAACGCTACTATTGCTGGAAGGAGAACTGAAGTTAATTCATGAAAATCATCATGAATCCTTTCTAATGCCATTTTCTCAAGACTCATTCCTGGGAGACTGGAATACGCACAGCATAGGAATTGCCAAAGACTTCAATTTAATGACTAACAACGCTACTAAAGGCGCAATACAGGTAATAAGCCACAACTATTCTTTCAAATCAAATGCTGATCACGTAATTTGTTACAATTACGAAGGAAAAGCATCCATAAACCAACATACATTTTTACCTCATGAGTTATTGATTTTCTCAAAATTCGGGAATCAAGTGGAAATAGAAACAAATGGTAAAGTCATTGTTGTAGAAATATTTTTATAAATGGATGAAGTCAAAATAATTGACCATAATTACACGACTTCATGCATAGTTTTGATTTAACTTTGTCATATGAATTTTGAACTTGAAAAAAAGTGGAGAGAAACAATCAAAGAAGCTTCCAAACATTTTGGTGAGACCTTAGATTTGCAAACTGTAATTTTCTTAATTGGCTTACAGGAACTGAATAAAGGCTATCAGAAACTCAAAAAGGATCAAAAATTAGAAGTGATGCACATAGCTATATGCACATTACTTGAACCTTATGGTTATTATGAGTTTTTAGGGAAAGACGATGATGGATGGCCGCATTTTGAAAATATAAAAAAACTTCCACCAATTAGTCAGAATGAACAAGAAGATTTAATAAAAGAAGCAATCATTGACTATTTTGAGCGGTCATCTAAACCTATATAGTAAACATATTTCTTCCGCTTACTTTATTACTATTAGACAATAAATAAAACAACACAACGTCTATTACGGTATGTGCCATCATTGCACTAGTCAAACCAAAATACTGATCCATGAACCCTATCGCAACGATAGCAAACGTCATGTACAGACCATAAATGAATATTTTCCAATCGGTAAAATTTAAGTAACCATGAATTGCAACGAAGACAATCGCAGTAATTATTATTCCAAAATAATCTTGAATAACGCCTCTAAAGAATATCTCTTCTCCAATTCCGGCACAAAAACTCACAAAAAGAATTGTTGGTAATTTCAGTTTCAGCGAATGAATAACTCCTCCATATTTTATCAAAACTGGAGATAAATATGGTGAAGCAATCAATTGCCAAGCAAGACCTCCAAAAAACAAACCAACAGCTACACCAATAACAATCTCTTGAAAAAATCCAATTTTTGTATCGAAACTTTTGGCAAATGTATAAACTTCTCCCTCTACTAAATAGGAGATAACAAACCCTAACAAAGGGAAGAGCAGTAAAGTAAGTGTGCCTAAAAGTAATATTCTTTTATTTCCTGACAATTTTGACAAAAAAAAACCATCTTCAAATGAGATGGTCTTATATAATAGTAAGTTTTTTTTATTTATTTGTAGTAACCTTGTCCTTATCGTGATCTTCATCGTGATCAGGATCTGTTATAACACTACCGTCAACATCATCTCCAGAATCTCCTCTACTAATTTTGGTAACAACTACATCAGACTCAGTAGCCTCAGTAACTGTAGCCTTATTTAAAGGCTCCATTTTACTACAACTTCCCAATGCAAATGATGCAATGAAACAAACGATTAATATGTGTTTTAGACTTTTCATTATTACTATAATCTTAACAAAGATAGTGCTTTTTTAATTTCTCACAACTTTTCATACGTTTTTTTCGCAAAAAAGGTTACTTAATTTTATTTTCTAATACCATAATCACTTTAGTTCCAATTGGTTTACCATCTTCTCCATTAATCTGAAATGGCCCTTTGATTGTCATATTTTGTTCGTTCACTTTTTTAAGAATATCCAATCTACCTGAGGTGATAAGCATTCCTTTAGAATGATGACTGTTTTCAGTTTTCTTTGATAAACTAACATCGTAACCTATACCATTATCTTCAATTTCAAAAACTACTCCCTTTTTACTTTGATATATTTTCACCCATAATTTTCCTCCATTTTCTTTCGGCAACAATCCATGCCAAATACTATTCTCGACAAATGGCTGTAAAATCATTGGGGGAATTTGAATAGATTCTACATCTACTTCATCATCTACATCAATGCTAAATTCAAATTTCTCTTGAAATCTCATGTGTTCTAATGATACATAGAGTTTCAATCTTTCTAACTCGTCAGCTAACGTAACTAAACCTGTTGTACTTACTGATGAATCCAAGTTCTTTCGAATTAATTTAGCAAAACTAGTAAGGTATCTATTGGCAGAGAGTCGATCTTGCGTATTAATATAGTATTGAATTGAATTTAATGCATTAAAAATAAAATGCCGGTTCATACTAGCATTTAAGGTTTGTTGCTCTAGAGCCAATAATCTAGACTTATAAACTAACTTTTCGGTTCTATCTTTTTGTCTTTTTACGTTTAATCTCCATTTGTAAATAACAAAACCAAGACAACCTAAAACTGAAGCGCAAATTAGTATAAACCACCATTTCAAATAATAAGGTTTTTGAATGGTAAAATCGAAACTCACAGGTGCAGACCAATGTACGCCATCGATACTAGCTTTAACTTTAAAAATATATTCACCATAACTTAAATTGGGATAAGTAAATGTATTTTGAGAAATATTTGGAGTCCATTCCTCGTCCAATCCTTCCAAAATTATTTTATAAGTAATTTCATCTGGATGCGTCAAACTCAAACCTTCAAAATAAAAAGTAAGGTAATTATTTCGCGAGGTTAATTCAAGATTGCGTGGAATTTTACGATATGGATCAATATTTTCTGCATACTTACTCCAATCTGTTTTTTTTAGGAACAATTGAACTTCTTTAATCTCAATTTTCGGAAGCACATCAACACTTGTCTGCTTACGTTTGTTGCGATCAAATCGAATTAACCCATTTCCCGTCCCCATCCAAACAAGATTATCCTTATCTACAAAAGCTGCATTCAAATTAGTCTCAACGCTAGTTAATCCACTATTCTCTGTGTGATGCATTAAACCTTTATGCTGATCTTTCAAATAAGAAAAAAGGTCTATTTCAAAAATCCCATAATTTGTTCCTACCCAAAGAAACCTATCACTTTCAATTGTAAGGAAGTTTATATAGTTAGCCCCAAAAGAAGTATGAAGATTCATTTTAACCACATCTATTCCATCCGAGTAATACAGTCCATTAGCAGTACCTATAAACCATAGAGAATCTTTATAATTCTTTATAGAATAGACAACTTTATCTTCAAGGAAATCATTGTTTATCCAAGGTTCATAAAACGTCCCATCTGTAACATAAACTCCGCTAGAAGTTCCTAACCAAATTTGATGGTTTTTTCCTTTCTCAATAGCTCTTATATTTTTGAGTGGCAAGACATCTGACTGGTTTATAATTCGACTACTGTCTACCCCGTATATTCCCACTCCTTTCGAAGTTCCAATCCAAATTTCATTTAAATCTTTATTGTCGAACAACGAGGTAACCTTATTACTAGGTAGCCAATCTTCATTCTTGAATGTTTGAATTTCATTATCCGCAAACAATGACAATCCATCAGATGTCCCAAACCACAACCTTGACTTTGAATCTAACAATGAACTCCAGACGATGTTGTTATTTAATTTTTCATTTTCAAGGGTATAGTAGGAATAACTTACCCCATCATATTTTGTTAAGCCATTACCATAAGTACCATACCAATAATTACCACTAGTATCTTGCAGAATATTCATGATATAATCACTGCCAATTCCTCCAGATTGATGAAAACTCACAAATTCATCACTAGTAAACCTAAAAGCACCCGACCCATCACTTGCCAACCAAATATTACCTTCCGAATCTTCACAAATGGTTTCTATATTTTCGTTTGGCAATCCATTTTTCACAGAAAAGACAGAAATTTCATCCTCATCTAAAACTGAAACTCCATTTTTACTTGCAGCCCACACTCTTCCTTCAGAGTCAATAAAAAGTGTCCTAATTAACTGAGAGACCAATCCATCTTCTTCTTTATAATGATTTATAATTTTATCTTTCCAATGATACAATCCCTCACCATACACGCTAACATAATAACTACCATCAATACTTTGTTTTACATCACTGACATTCAAACTAGACCCTTGAATACTTTGGCTAATCCAATTATTATTAAGATCCAAATAACCGAAAAAACCATTACTACAAAGCCAAATATTACCATCATAATCACGATACAAATGTCTAATGTTGTTCAATGATAATTCGAAAGAAATCAATTTAAACTCTTTGAGTTTTAAATCAAAATTTCCATCTAATGGAATCTCAACAACCTCATGATTCTTTATTCCTACAATCAAAGAATTGGTTGCTGGTCTAAATTCTGCAGCTGCAATGTAATTCCCTTTTAGTACATCAGTTAGATCAAAAGACTTGGTTTCTTTACCTTTTATCCGTGTAACCCCTTTATTCGTGAATATCCACGTATATGTGTTGTAGATAATAATATCGGAAACAACATTATCATTCAGTCCATTTGCACTACTATAGTTTTCAAAATACTTGCCATTAAACTTCCCTGCTCCACCAGCGGTCCCTAGCCACAAAAACCCATCTTCATCCGCAGCCAATGCGTATACCTGGGTCTGAGGAAGCCCCTCTTTTACAGAATATTGTACAAAGGAATATTCCTGACTCGACACTTCAAGTAAAGTAGCAAAAAGTAGACTTAAAACAATGGCTATTCTCATTACTAACAAATGTAAGTATTTTAAATAATAAGGATATAAAAAAGCCTCTATACATTAATGCATAGAGGCTTAATAAAATTTAAATTTGATTATTTTGTTACCGCAACGTTAAAAGTTGATATTGTACCATTGTCAAACATTACATTAAATACATAAACGCCAGCGGGTAGTTCTGAAACATTTACTTTTAAATTACTTCCATTAGAAGTTCCTATTTTTTGACTTGAGACTACTTTTCCTGACAAATCCATGATAGTTATTTGCCCAGTTCCATCAGCGTCAGCCAAAGGTATATTCACAATATCTTTTGAAGGATTTGGAAATGGAGTTACATCAGTTGTTTTTTCTGCTACAGACACGGTTGCTGCTGGTATAGTATTAATAACCATTGAAGGCACCCCTAGATTTCCTGTAAAATTAAAATTAGAGAACCATGCATAGCCATCATACATCATAAAAAGTGGTTGTAAATTATTTTCAACGTTTTCATCATAAGTCAATTTTGAATCAATACCAAACTGAACTAAATCAGTATAGGAAAGCATACAAAAAAGATATCTTTGATTGTCCTCCAGCACTAAAGGAGACTCAAAATTTACTGTATGCAATACTCCTTGATCATCTGAAGAGTAATAATAGTCAGCAAAAGCAGCATCAGTTAAATCAAGATCATCTATTGCGTTAGCCCAAAATGCATCATTTAAATCTACGAATGCATCATCCCATTCATATACGTAAAACTCTAGAAAATCTCCATCCAAAGAGACTGGCGCAAGTGGATCATATTTTGCAGCGGAGAATGTTATACCTGTAGCAGCAATCCTACTTGCATTGGGGTCACTGTACACCAAACAGGATTTAGATTGTTGAAAACCACCGGCATCAGTTACTGGAACCTGAGAATGAGTATAATTGTTTGGCAAACCAGTATTCGCATCAATTGTTGCTAAAGAGAAGTAAGTATCATTAATGGAGAAAGTTGATGCTATCGAGTCATTATTAGTAGCATCATCCACTACACTGTTTTCGATAACATAAGAGATTGTATAATCTCCATTTGCGTAAGTAGATTGAGAGAAAGAAGGGAAAGTAAAAAACACTCTTTCGCCTGCTAAAATATCTTGATCAATAGAAGTATTGGAATAAATACTTGTACCTCCATAACTTACATCTACAGTAACTGAGACTTCTGTTCGATCATTATATCCGTAGTTATATACCCATGCTCCCAAAGGCACGTTAAACTCTGTATCATTCAATGATGTTGCAGACAAAACACCTCCAGAAGCCCCCACTAAAACACTATCTGAGTCAAAACCTAAATCATTTGCGTTAACACCAAAAGCTGCTCCCCAAAACACTACAATATCCTCCCCACTGTCGAACTTAGACTGTAAGGCCGCGCCATCCGAAGCAGAAATCATCGTTACAGGAATAGTAACATTAGGTCCATCTACTCCTGCACCCATTGGAATTGGAGATCCTCCTGGATTAATTATAATTACAGCAATTGCGCCAGCACTTTCAGCATTAAAAGCTTTCAATCCAAATTCGCAATCGCCTCTATAAATCACAGCAATTTTTCCTGATAAATCATTGGATATTGTACCACACCCCAATGAATCATTTGCTAAAATAAGCGTATCTGTTATTGCATTTGCAGGATCAGCCATATCTGGAACATTTGCCCAAGTTGTGGGGTCTACATATTCATTTGGAATGTTAGAAGCAATGCTTGATGGGCTCAACACTTCAAGGACTACTTGAGCGTTTAGATTGAGCATAAAAAAAATAAGCCCAATGGATAGTAAAAGTTTTTTCATAGTTATAGTAAATTAAATTATTGCTAAGTTAATACATTTAAACTAACTCACTATTACCCTTATTTACATGCCTAAAGCGATATTACAAATAGATATCTACCTGTAAACATCAAAAATTATGAGCAAAAAAAACGCCCTATTACTTGCTAGCAATAGGGCGTAATACTAAAAAAATGAAATACTTTTATTTCGTTACAACTACATTAAAAGTTGAAGACTCTCCATTATCAAAATTCATACTGAAAACATAAATTCCAGATGGCAATTCAGATACATCTACAACAAGTTTACTTCCGTTGTTTACGCTAACATTTTGAGTTGAAACTACCTTACCAGATAAGTCAGAAATAAAAAGTTCACCTGCACCTTCAACACCAGACAATGGAATATTTATAATATCTCTTGCTGGATTAGGGAAAGGCGTAACTTCAACTGTATTCTCCTCAACTCCAGCGAATACTGGGTCTCCAGTTTCCAATACAATTGCAGGATAAGTTGGAGTTGCAAATCCTAAACTCCAAGTTCCATTAGCTTGCATCATCATACGTGGTTGTCTATCTACACTTTCATTGAGCGTATAATTTACTTGATCATCAAAACCTATAAACACAGATTCAGCTACGTCATAAGTTGTCACACAAACCAAATATCTTTGGTTGTCAATTAAATTGAAACTTTCTTCTAATTCTTGGTAGACAGTAACATTTGGTATATCAGATGTATAATAATATTCAGCGAATCCTACTTGTTCATAATCAGAGACATTAAAACCAGCATCATCCATGTCTACAAACACGTCATTCCATTGATAGATATTAATCTCAATCAATTCTCCATCAATACTAACTCCTCCTGTTGTATCTTTTGAAGCAGAAAAACCTACTTTTCTTGCTGATTTTCTAGAAGCATTTGGATCAGAGTAAACAATACAAGCTGTAAATGGCTCTGCGCTATTTGCTGG
This sequence comes from Parvicella sp., assembly GCA_041583015.1. Lineage (GTDB taxonomy): Bacteria > Bacteroidota > Bacteroidia > Flavobacteriales_D > Parvicellaceae > Parvicella. The sequence continues at coordinate 25,132 of JBFHGR010000034.1, forward strand.
TCTAATTCCACTTGAATTTACCGCTTGACCTGAAGCATCTAACTCAGCAACTGCGAATCTATCCTCATCGATTCTAAAGTTATAAACCAAAGAATCATCCAATGTGTATTCATCAGCATTGGCCATTGTAAATGAATAAGTCAATGTATAATCTCCTACTGGGTAAGTAGTTTGAGAAAAAGTAGGGAATGAAATCAACGCGCTATCTTTAGACAAAAGATCAAACGCTGTGGAAGTATTGGTGTAAATTACACTTCCTCCAGATTCAATTTTAGCAGTTGCAGTGACACCTGTTTGATCTGCAGAACCTGAATTATAAACCCAAGCACTTAAATCTACAGAAAATTCTGTATCATCTTGTGCGTTTGCTGCAATCGTAGAAGCTTGATTAGGAATTTGAGCTGACCCATTTTTAAATCTCAAATCATTAGCATAATGTAATAATTGAGTTCCCAAATAAGCAACAACAGGTGTACCTGCATCCAATTCAGCTCTCAACGCTGCACCATCCGCTGCTGAAACCATTACAACTGGAATAGTAACATTTCCACCTTGAAGTCCTGCACCTGGATTAATGTAGCCTGGAGATACATTATTAATAATAATAACACCAACTGCTCCAGCATTTTGAGCATTCAATGCTTTATCTCCAAATTGACAATCTCCTCTGTAAAGGACAGCAATTTTCCCTGTTAAATCATTAGCCAATGTAGTACATGCTAACGAATCAACAACTGCCCCATCATTTACCATCATCAAAGTGTCGGTTACAGAATTCAATGGATCATTCATATCTGGGAACCCCCAATCAGTGGCAGTAAAACCAATATCCATACCACCTGCAATATTAGCAGGCTCCAGTACATCAAAAATAATCTGAGCATTAGCAATAGCAGCACTGCACAACAGCCCAATAGATAGTAAAAGTTTTTTCATAATTTTTGTTCGTTTAAGTTAAGACGAAGTTAAGACATTTTAACCAAAATAACAACACAAACGGAGGCAAACAAATTCTTACCTAATGTAATCTTACTAGATATAAGGAATCCACCACCTGATCTCTTGTTTCGACATTTAAAAATGTTAATGTTAGACTTGTAACATGATAATCAGCAAACGTCTGTATTGTGTCAACTTCAAAAGAATTCTCAACTTTTTTCAAAGTAGAAGAATCCACAAATAATACATCATTAATTTTCAGATTGTCAAGACCATCAATAACAACCATTTCTTTTTGAAGATGAAATTCAAAATCATAACTGTGTTGAGCATATACTGTTTTAATATCTTCGGAATTATTTATGAAATAAGCTGCCTGAGTTTTACCTTGATAACTATACAAAAACGGATAAAAAACTAAATTCAAGAACAATGAAACACCAATAATTGGCGCTAAGATTGAAAAATAATATGCTACATTTAATTTAATCCAAACAAAATAACTTATTGAAATAATTAAACAAACAAGACTTATTACAAAACCTTCACCTATTAGCAATGGAATAGCAATTATTCCGAGCACCAACAAAAGCATTGGCAACAAAACAAGCCATTTTAAATTTATTTTTTTGCTATCTAAGACAATTTCATTGGCTACAATAATTGCTAAAAAAGGGAAAATCATATTAGTATAGTGAGGCAATTGAAACTTCGACATTGAAAAAACCACAAACAATAAAGTAAATCCAAAAAAATTGAAATACTCCAATTTCCGTTGTTTAGTGAATAGATTCTTGACATATCGAAAAAGCACAACAAATCCATATATAGACCATGGTGCAAAAGCCCACAACATAGTATGAATAAAAAAGAACGGATCTCCACTCCCCTTTATTGGACCTGAATTAAAAAATCTTCCAAATTGACTATCCCAAAGAAAAAATTTCACGCCAGACACATTTTGCTTGTCAAATACAAGTTTCTCTGGATGCATATCAAACTGAATATAAACTGCATAAACTTCAGGAAGTATTAATAATACTACTAAAATCAATAATGCCAACCATTGAACCTGCAGCAATTTTCTCAGATTCTTACCTAGCAACAAATAAAAAAATACAGCAGCACCCAATGGAACAATAACAAAAACTCCTTTTGTCATGACTCCCATAGCAATAAAAATACCAGCCCAAAACACATGTTTCCACCTCACTTCTTTATCAGTCATCATTAGCAAATGATAGGACGCCCCCATTACCATCCCCATCAAATAGGGTTCTGCTCTAACATCATTATTAGACATTACAATATGTAACGCACTTGATACAATCACCACGCTTAACCATGCAACTTCTTTAGAATACAACTTAAGAGCTATCTTAAACATAAACACCAAAGAAATTAGAAAAAATACAAAAGCAGGTAACTTGTAAGCAAATGTTGTAAATCCAAAAATCTTCATAGACAAAGCGCCCATCCAAAAAGGGAGATGAGGTTTATCTAACCAATCTTTACCATCCACAAAAATCTCCCAATAATTAGCATTAACTACCATTGTTTTTGATATGATCGCATATAGAGATGAATCTACAATAACAATAGATTGCCACAATCCTATCGCATTGATTAACAGCAAAATACCCAATAGCACTATTGATAAATTCTGACTACTAAACCAATTGGTTTTATCTAGTTTTAAAGACATGAAAACGAAGATAGGTATTATTTAGTTTAATAGTTAAACTGATGAAGCATATTGTCTTTTAATAAAAAAAGACAACAAACAATAAATCAAACTAGTCATTAAGAATCAATTTTAAGTTCAAAAAATTACTTCAACAAAATTAATCGTGACGAATAATTAACTTCATCTTTTTCGATTTTCAAATAATAAGCACCATCATCAAGGTGAGATAAATCAATAGCAGACGCATTATTATTGAAAGTTAATGGCTCAAAAAAAACTGTCCTTCCATTCACATCTACAACTTCCAATAAGAAAGATCCATCGTGATTAGACTCTAATTCTAAAGTAATTAATCCATTCGATGGGTTTGGGTAAACCCTCAGATCATTCTCATTTAAGTTTTCAAGTTTTAAAAAACCTGAAACGTTCATCATAATGGTATCCGTATTTTCACATCCTTCCAACACACTTGTTAAGACCACAGGATAATATCCTTCACTTGAAAAAGCATGACTTTCATTAAGATTGGAAGATAAGGTCCCATCTCCAAAATTCCAGGAAAAACTATCTCCTGTAGATCCACTTCCGTAAAAATAAACTATTTCATTGGTAGACACAGAAGAATCACTAGCACTCGCTTCAACAACAGGCAATGGCTTCACAAATAACTCTAAAGTAAATACACTGTCGCAATTTTGCAATGATGTATAAACAACATCATAACTCCCAGCAACATCAAAACTCTGCCCCTGAAACAAAAGTGAATCACCATCGCAAATCGTGTCATGTACTACAGATGTAAAAATTGGATGAACAACCAAATTCAATTCAAAAATACTATCACAAGCAACTGAAGGGATAGTATCTCGATACACTCCTGGATCGGTTAAAATCACGCCATTAAAATTGTAAGAATCTCCTTGACATATTTCGGCATTCAAACTATAGAAACAAGCTATTTCTGTATTAATAAACAAGTTGATTCGTGAATCATCAATTGAAGCAGACAACACATCTTCATCACCATCGCCATCAATATCTATGACACCAACATACAATGCTCCAAGTGTATTTAAGTCCATAATGTTTTCCGAAGAAAAACTTCCAGATAAATTCTCAAACCAAGACACTTTGTTATTGTCCTCAGAAGCAACTACAACATCCAAGTCCCCATCCAAATCAATGTCTGACGCAACTACACTTTGCGGACTTAAAGTTAAACCAGTAGAAATAACCTGCTTAACTCCAAAATTTCCAGCGCCTAAGTTCTTATACCACACTACTTCGTCATCATCTTCGGAGGTGGCTATGATATCCAATAACAAATCACCATCCATATCATTTAAAGCAAGTGAAGATGGATTATCTATCACACTAGTAATGACTTGCTCTACTCCAAAAGTAGCAGAAGCACTACCCTCGAACCAGGATATTTTATTAAAGGCCCCATCAGCATACACTATGTCCAAAAAACCATCAACATTTAAATCTTCCAGTTTAAAGTCTGTAGCACTTCCTCCTATTGAAGCAACGCTAACTTCAGTCCCAAAACTACCATTGGTAAGATTTGTAAACATGAAAACTTCATCGTCAAAATAACCTAGTGTGAAAATTTCGGGATACCCATCCCCAGAGACATCCTTTACCTGTATAAAATCTGGTCCATTGATATTACCAGACAATAATACTTCCGGGGCAAATAATCCACCTCCAAGGTTTTCGTGATAAAAAACCTCATCTCCGTTAAAATTAGCAACTATAACATCCACATCCCCATCCAGATCCACATCTGCTGGTTTCACACTTTTAATTTGTCCTGTGGTACTAGCCAATTGTTTTAAGTCTGAAGAAAAAATACCATCTCCTAGATTCTTATACCAGCCCAACGCTGCTAACGGCCCCTCTGAAGCTGTCAAAATATCCAATAAACCATCTCCATCAATATCTGCACTTTCAACTATGTAATTTGAAAACAATGTATTAAACAAAGACTTCATTGATAAATTAATAGTTCCATTAGAATTCTCAAACCAATTTATTCCTTTCCAATTATAATCACCAACAAAAACATCTCTAAAACCGCTACCAGTCACATCAGCCGTAATAACAGTTTGTGCACCAGAAATATTATTAGCCAAGACGAGCGGCATGGCATACATCCCCAAACCTAAGTTCTCAAACAATCTAACTGATTTATCATCATATGAAGTAGTTAAAACATCCAAATCTCCATCACCGTCAACATCACTCGCAGTCACATCCGTAGCGCCATCAATTCCAGCAGCAAAAACAACCTCCGTTGCAAATGTTCCAGAACCTAAGTTCTCAAACCAAATGACATTATCATCATAATAATTGGCTGCTAAAACATCCATATCACCATCTTGATCAAAATCCATAGCGTAAACTGTTCTTGCTCCATTCGCATTGACCGATAAAACTTGTTGACTCCCAAAATTAAACGAACCTTGATTTTTATACCAAGCAACCTTATCATCATACTCAGAAGCACTTAAGATATCATTTAATCCATCTCCGTCAAGATCTTCTACATAAACCGACCACGGTCCATTTACAGCAGTTGTTAACACAATCCCATTACTATATAAGCCTCCAATATTTTCATAAACAACAATTTCATTACCTAACAAACCGGCACAAACCAAATCCAAATCTAGGTCACCATCTAAATCACTAGCAAACACAGTCATTGCTCCATCTAAAGTATCTGTAATTACAGTCTCTGAAATAAAATTGCCTAAGCCATCATTTTCAAACCATGAGACTTTATCAATATCATACATTGCTCCAATGACATCCAAATCACCATCCATATCAACATCTACTAGTTGTATTTCTCTTGAAACAGTTGCAGAATCTGTAATTACTTTTATCGAACCAAAATCACCTGAACCAAGGTTA
>JBFHGR010000035.1:0-29590 GCA_041583015.1 Parvicella sp.
AGAACCAACAGGTGCTCCCAATCCTTTGGATAAACAAAGTGAAATACTATCAAATAAATCACCGTAATCTAAGGCGCGCTGACCAGTTGCAATCAACGCATTAAAAAGCCTTGCCCCATCTAAGTGTAGCTTCAATCCTTTCTCAACACAAACAGCCTTAATCTTTTTGATTTCTTCCAAATCATAACACAAACCTCCACCTCTATTAGAAGTGTTTTCTAGACTTACTAAACGAGTTAACGGAAAATGAATGTCCTCAGGGTTATTGAAATTATTAGCCACATCTGCAGCAGTAATCATTCCAGACTTGCCTTCTATCAACCTTGCAGAAATACCTGAATTAACGGCTATTCCTCCTCCTTCATAACAGTAAATATGAGATTCTCTGCTACAGATTACCTCATCACCTGGATTAGTATGTACTTTGATAGCAATCTGATTGGTCATGGTACCAGATGGACAAAAAATTCCTGCTTCCATTCCAAACATATCAGCGGAAAACTGCTCCAATTCATTAATGGTTGGATCTTCCACAAAAACATCATCTCCAACTGGAGCATTCATCATTGCCTCCATCATTGCTGGAGTGGGTTTGGTTACTGTGTCGCTTCTAAAATCTATCATAAATTAATAATATTTGCACCAACAAAGTTACAACTATTCCAGCTATAGATTAGTGTATGAATTTGCTTTTATAGACTGGTTGAAAAAAGGAGGGAGTAACTATTTTTATCTACTTTTTCAGTTAGGCTCTGAATTTGTTTTTTTGACTTGCTCTATACTTGCCTGGTGATTGATTCACTATTTTCTTAAAGATTCTGTTAAAATAACTTACATTATTAAAACCAATCATATCGGAAATTACTTGTATTGACTTATTGGAGGAATTAATTAGTTCTTTTGCTTTTTTTATTCTCTCTTGATTAATGAAGGCAGTTGGCGTGCAGCCCATTGTGTTTCTAAACACACGAAAAAAATGAGACTCGCTCATGTATGCTTTTTCTGCCAATTGTTGAATGCTTAAATCATGATGTAAATTTTCTTTGATAAAACTTACCACAAATGCTATTCTATTGTTGGTTTGTAATTCTTGCGTAGAGTTTAAAATGGCATGTCTTGACTCTGATTGAATTAACCTTACAATTAATTCTTTTACCATTAAATCAATCAAAATATCTTTTGAACCTTGTTTGCTAGTAAATGTTTGTACTATTCTAAACATTAATTGATTTAGTGACTCGTCATTGTTTAAATGAGATCCTGATTGGTTGAAGTCCCATTTGTTTTCATCATATTCTATAACGGTCTTCTGATTGAACAGTCCTACAGTTTCTACAATGCTTTTTCGTTCTAACTCTAGCGCTATGCATTGCGTAGGAGAAGACAAACATGCATCTGGAAAATCAATTAACATATCCTTATTGGCTGGCAATATTACAGATTCGCCTGGATAAAAATCAAATCTTGGTTTTTCTTCCAAGTGCATAACTTTTTTACCCATTACCATACTTACCACAACTGGCTGATTAAATGTTAAACCTACTCTGCTACAAGATTTAAATGTTTCGAAAACATTAAGTTGTGAAGAATTCGCACTATAAGATGTTTTATTCTCTATTAGTGTAGTTATTTTTCTTTCTAACTCATGTGATCGAAGTGCTGAATGCATAGAATAATAGTATTGTTCAAGTATTGGATAGTAAACTTCAAGCAGTTCCGAAGTTAATAAAATAATTTTAGGAAACAATTAAAACGAAAAAATATGAGTTATAGAAAACCGAGTTTTAAAGAACGTTATGACAATTTTATTAATGGAAAATTTGTTGCACCTGTAGAAGGTCAATATTTTGAAAACACCTCACCAGCTGACGGGACATTAATAGCAAAATATCCAAGATCCACAGAGAAAGATATAGACAATGCTGTAGCAGCAGCCAATGCAGCCAAAGATGCTTGGGGAAAGACATCGGCTACAGAACGTGCTACATTATTAAATAAAGTGGCTGATATTATGCAAGCACATCTGGAAGAGTTTGCAATGGTGGAAACATGTGATAATGGTAAGCCAATTAGAGAAACCTTAAATGCAGATGTACCGCTTTCAATAGACCATTGGAGATATTTTGCGGCCGCAATTCGTGCGGAAGAAGGTTCGGCTACGGAATTAGATCAAAACACACTATCTTTAATTATAAAAGAGCCACTTGGTGTGGTTGGACAAATTATTCCTTGGAACTTTCCCTTGTTGATGTTGTCGTGGAAGCTTCCGCCTGCATTAGCATCTGGAAACTGTGTGGTTTTAAAACCTGCAGAACAAACACCTTCTTCGGCTACATTATTAATGGAGAAAATTGCAGATGTATTCCCTCCGGGAGTAATTAATGTAGTACATGGATTTGGTCCAGAAGCTGGAAAACCATTAGCGTCTCACTCTGGAATAGACAAAGTGGCATTTACAGGAGAAACAACTACTGGTCAATTGATCATGCAATATGCTTCTAAAAACCTGAATCCTGTAACCATGGAGTTAGGAGGTAAGTCACCAAACATTTTCTTTAACAGTGTAATGGATGAAGACGATGATTTCTTGGATAAAGCAATTGAAGGTGCTGTATTATTTGCTTTTAATGGTGGTGAAGTTTGTACAAGTCCTTCTAGAATTTTAGTGCAAGAGGACATCTATGACAAATTTATGGAGAGAGTTGTTGCAAGAACTAAAGCAATAAAACAAGGTAATCCATATGATGTTGAAACACAGGTAGGAGCACAGGCTTCCAACGACCAAAAAGAAAAAATTGAATCTTATATTAAAATAGGTCAGGAAGAAGGAGCTAAAGTATTGACGGGTGCAGAGCCTGCTCAAATAGAAGCAGCTTTTGAAAATGGTCACTATGTTAAGCCAACAATCCTTGAGGGTCATAATAAAATGAGGGTATTTCAAGAAGAAATTTTTGGACCTGTTGTTTGTGTTACTAAATTCAAAGATGAAGCAGAAGCATTAGAAATTGCCAATGACACACTGTATGGTTTAGGTGCTGGTGTATGGACCAGAGATGCGCACCAATTGTATCAAATACCAAGAGAAATAAAAGCAGGTAGAGTTTGGGTAAATTGTTACCATGCTTATCCAGCTCATGCTCCATTTGGAGGATATAAAAAATCTGGATTTGGTAGAGAAAATCACTTGATGATGATGAATTATTATAGACAAAGTAAGAATATGCTTATCTCTTATGATAAAAAGAAGCTAGGTTTTTTCTAATGAGAAACTGGCGTGTGTAGTAATCAGGAGGTGTTTTGTTAGCACCTCCTTTTTTTATAACTAAAAATTAATTCAATGAAGAGATTAGAGATAACCCAAAAAGCAGCAGATTTAGTAGAAACACTAAAACAATCTCATGGAGATTTGATTTTTCATCAAAGTGGAGGTTGCTGTGATGGATCCGCTCCAATGATTTTTAAAGAAGGTGATATGTATTTAGATGATAGTGATATCCTTATCGGAAAAGTGATGTCGGTACCGTTTTATATGAATAAAGACCAATATGAATATTGGAAGCATACACACCTAACTATTGATGCGGTAGAAGGCAGGGGGGCTAGTTTTAGTTTAGAAATTCCACTTGGCTATAGGTTTGTTATTCACTCGAGATTATTGACCAAGGAAGAGTTGTCATTCTTTAAAATTGCATGAGTTTTTAAGGCTCAAATCATCCAAATTTTTACCTTCTTCATCTTTTGATTTTTGAAAACTGATAAGAATTTTAAACTATACCTCTTAAATAACTATTTTTGCACCTTGATAAAAAGACCATGGGATTAAAAGAGGAAATACAAAAGAGAAGAACATTTGGAATTATTAGTCACCCGGATGCTGGGAAAACTACGCTTACTGAGAAGTTATTACTTTTTGGTGGAGCAATCCAAAGTGCTGGAGCAGTAAAAAATAGTAAGATTAAAAAATCTGCTACTTCCGATTTTATGGAGATTGAGAAACAAAGAGGAATCTCTGTTGCTACTTCCGTAATGGCTTTTGAATATGGAGGAAAACAAATTAACATCCTAGATACGCCAGGTCACAAGGACTTTGCAGAAGATACTTACCGTACGCTTACGGCTGTAGATAGTGTAATCTTAGTTATTGATTCTGCCAATGGTGTAGAAAGTCAAACAGAGAAGTTGATGGAGGTGTGTAGAATGAGAAATACGCCAGTGATTGTCTTTGTAAACAAAATGGACCGTGAGGGAAAAGAAGCGTTTGACTTATTGGATGAACTTGAAGAAAAATTAGACATCAAAGTAAGACCTATGAGTTGGCCAATTGGAATGGGAGACCGTTTTAAAGGTGTGTACAACATGCATAGAAACAACCTAAACCTTTTTGATGCTAATAAAACAAAAATTGAACGTGAAATTGTAAATATTACAGACCTTTCGGACCCAAAATTAGAAGAGGTGGTTGGAGAACAATTTGCCAATGAATTACGAGAAGAAGTAGAATTGGTTGATGGCGTATATGAAGAATTTGACGAAGAAAGATATTTAGCAGGAGAAATTGCTCCTGTATTCTTTGGTTCGGCTTTGAATAATTTTGGAGTACAGGAATTATTAGATACTTTCATTGAGATCTCGCCAAACCCTAGAGGCAGGATGAATGAGGAGGAAATGGTAGAGCCATTAAACCCTAAATTTTCTGGGTTTGTATTTAAAATTCACGCCAATATTGATCCAAAACACAGAGATAGAATCGCTTTCTTGAGAATTGTATCCGGAACTTTTCATAGAAACACATTTTACAATCATGTAAGATTAGGTAAGAAAATGAAATTTGCCAATCCAACCTCATTTATGGCTCAAAGTAAAGAGGTGGTTGAGGAAGCTTATCCTGGAGATGTAATTGGGCTGTATGATTCTGGAAACTTCAAAATTGGAGACACCTTAACAGAAGGGGAACAATTTATGTTCAAGGGTATCCCTAGTTTCTCTCCAGAAATTTTCAAAGAGTTACAGAATGATGATCCAATGAAAACTAAACAATTGGAGAAAGGAGTAATGCAATTAAGTGATGAGGGTGTTGCTCAACTATTTATCTTACAACCAGGAAATAGAAAAGTAATTGGAACAGTCGGTGAACTTCAGTTTGAGGTAATTCAGTATAGATTGGAACATGAATATGGTGCAAAAGCTAGTTTCAAATACAGACCGCATCACAAGGCTTGTTGGTTAACCACAGACAAACCGGAAAAACTAGAAGATTTCATTAAGAGAAAATTGAATAACATTGCTTACGACAAGGATGAAAACCCTGTTTTCTTGGCAGATTCTCCATTCTTATTGCAACAAGCTGAATTAGACTACCCGGATATTCAATTCCATAGAACTTCGGAGTTTAAATTGGATGCGTAGGTAGCACTTCATTTTAAGATATTGTAGTTTTGCCTAGAGATAATGGAAGAACTGCCCATCAAAAAAATAATTCATGTGGATATGGATGCTTTCTATGCGTCTGTAGAGCAATTGGACAACCCAGAATTGAGAGGAAAACCCATTGCGGTGGGCGGAAGTGAAGAAAGAGGAGTTGTGGCCGCAGCAAGTTACGAAGCTCGTAAATTTAAAGTCCGCTCTGCATTGTCTAGCAAAATTGCCAAGTATAGATGCCCTGAATTGATTTTTGTCAGACCTCGATTTGAACGGTACAAAGAGATTTCAGAGCAAATTAGAGAAGTCTTTTATGAATATACAGACTTGGTAGAGCCACTTTCTTTGGATGAAGCTTTTCTGGATGTAACAGAAAATCATTTCAACAATCCTTCAGCGAGTTTAATTGCGCAAGAAATACGTGATAAGATCAAAGAAAGAACTGGTCTGAATGCTTCTGCAGGTATTTCTATCAATAAGTTTACCGCCAAAGTTGCCAGTGATATCAATAAGCCCAATGGCCAGAAAACGATACCACCGGAAGAAGTCTTGTCATTCTTGGAGCAACTTCCAATTCATAAATTCTTTGGTGTAGGAAAAGTAACGGCACAGAAAATGAATAAACTTGGGATTTTTAATGGCGCTCATTTAAAAGCGTGCACTTTAGATTTCTTGAACAAAAACTTCGGTAAATCAGGGAAGCATTTCTATGATATTGTGAGAGGTATTCAGAGGTCAGAAGTCAATCCAAATCGTGCGAGGAAATCCATTGCCGCAGAGCGAACCTTTGAGACGAATCTATCTTCTGAAGTTTTTATGCTAGAGCGTTTAGAAAAAATTGCGGAGCAATTGGAAGGAAGGCTCAAGAAAACTAAAGCAAAAGGCAAAACAGTAACTTTGAAAATTAAGTTTAGTGATTTTACACAACAAACAAGGAGTAAAACAATAGATCAATTTACGGACGAAAAGAAGGTTTTCTACCCAATAGTAAAAGAATTACTGTACCAAGATGAATTAAATGAGACGGTTCGTTTATTGGGTATTTCTATTACCAACTTGGAAGATCAAGCATCAGACAACAGTGTGGATGTACAGTTGAAACTGGAGTTTTGAATCACGTCCTACTTAGAAGATGTCCTTAGACCTTCGTCTCTGTTGTGCCAATCAAATCATATTTGTGCGCCACACTTACCGCCTCTGCTCTTCCTCTTACTAAGAGTTTAGAATATATTCTCCTCAAATGCGTTTTTATAGTGGACTTAGATACAAATAATTTCTCTGCCAATTGATCATCACTCCAACCTAATGCAAGATGAGATAATACTTCCATCTCCCTTTTTGAAAGAGCCAATATTTCAGGTGGGAGTTCCTTTTTCTTAGAAGAAGTAAAAACATTATTCAATAGTTCCTCTTTCTCTTCTAAAGAAATTTGTGTTCTGTCTAACTCCGAATTTACTTTCTCATTAATTTCCTTCAGGTTATTATTTCTAGCGCTTATCAATGCCATTTGACCTCGAAGTAATTGTGTGTTTTTTTGCTTTAAGTAGTATAACACTATAAAAACTAATGCCGCCACAATCAGAAAAATAGACAATCCAACCCAAAAGAATACTTTTAGTTTCTCTTGTTCTATCATTTTTTCTTTTTGCACAATGGCCAACTCAGCATCACTGATTTTTCTAAGATTTTTTTCATGCTCATACTTCCCTTCCATCTCCATCACCGCATAAATATTTGCTTCGTTTACGAGAGAATCATTGTAGGCAACATACTTTTTAAGATAGAGCAACGCTCCTTGAGGATCATTTTCCATCTCAGCGAGTTGAGACTTCATTTCATATATGTCTCTTAGATTTTTGAATGAATTGGTTTTCTTAGCCAGTTTTTCGGCCTTTACAATATAGTACTTTGCCGAATCCAAAGACTTATTTGCCATAAAAGCACCCCCTAGATTATTGATAATAGAAATTCGTAAATACTCATCTTCATTCTCCCCGTCCAGTGCAAAAGCTTTTTGACAATACAAAATTGATTGCTCAGGTTGATTGATTTCTTTATAACATTCTCCAAGATTGTTCAATGTTCTAGCCACTTTAGTACTTGAGCCTAACTCTGTATAGATTTCATTTGCTTTCTGATTGTAATCAATGGCATTGGTATAATCTTTTAAATTGTAATAGGTAATTCCAAGATTAGTGTAGGATGCTGCTATCCCTGTAGAGTCATTAGTTTTTTGTTTAATCACCAGTGATTTTTCGTAATATTCTAACGCCTTCGAATAATTGTGTTGCAAATCATATACAGCTGCCAAATTGTTAAGATAGAATCCTTGTCCGAGTAAATTCTCATCAGTTTCCATCAGTTTTAAAGCTTCCAAAAAGTGAAAAACGGATAATTCGTATTGACCTTTATTGAGGTAAGTCTTACCGAGATTATTATGAGTTAATGATAGATCTTTGAGGTCTTCCCAATTCTTCTTATACAATAGACATTTTTGTAATTGATCAACAGCTCTACCGTATCTCCCGGCCTTTCTATTCAGTTCTCCAGCTTGATCCAGAAAATAGGTAATAAAGTTTGTGTCATTTAAAGCCAATGCAATTGGAATATTCTTTTCAGAAATTTCTAATGCTTTATCAAGGTCAGAAAAGAATAATGTATCCACAGCTTCCTTATCTTTTTGTAAAATGCCGTGCTGTGCATTTGTTATAAAACTGCTTAGAAATACAGTTAAGAGTATTAAATATTTAGTCATTAATTTTATTTTCTATTTAGCCTAAAGTAGTTCAATTAAAAAATAGGCACATCATCCTTTTGGATGACAAATATAAGCGAAAAGTCCAGTTTTTACTGATAATTGAGTTTTAAAATCATCCTTTTGGATGACAAAATAATTGTTCAAGTAACGGAAATTTGTAAGGTCAAATCGAATGAACAGATTATGAAGCTTACCAAAAAAGAAACAATCGTATCCAGAAAAATATTAGAAGGAAAATCTAATGCCGAAATCGCTGATGAATTATTCATTTCTATCAATACTGTTAAAACACATGTAGCAAATGTGCTTAAGAAAAAGAAAGTAAAAAATAGAATACAATTAATCAGCAATCAAATTAATAAGTAAAAACTAAAACACCATAAATTATGAAAACAACAACAACTATTCTATCAATTATCGTAGCAGCATCAATGTCTGCTCAAGTAGTAGGTGACCCTGCACTAGGAACCTATAACTTTTCAGACAACGGGCTACCTCAAGGAGGTAATACATCTCAATATAAACCAATGGTCTTTTGTGAAGATGGCGAAAGATCAGTTGTTTGGACACAAGGTGTATCAGGAGATGTAGGGATTTTTCACACTGCGCTTAACACTAATTACATAGGAACACAAGTGGACACAGTGGTTGCTAATACCGGAATTTTAAATTCTGATGGAGACGGCCTAAGCCTGAGAGGAGATTATAATGCTAATGCTGATAAGTTTTGTGCTATCTATAGGTTTGCAGATAATATTAATGTTGCTCAAAAGGACTTCTCTCTTAAAGGAAAAGTATTTTCAAGCTCGGATTTTTCATCTTCAGAGTTTGTCGTAGAAGGCCCAATGGATTATGCTAATGATTTACCTGCTGCATGGGAAATGGCCGCTGGACCAAACAACACATTTGGTGTGGTATACATGAGTGATGGAGGAAACTCAACGAATTCACAAATACTTTTCAAAACTATTGATGCTTCAACAGGAACTGTAACACCAGCCCCTACTGCCAATGCGCAAACAGGGACGGTCATCAGTGTTTACGGAGCGCGTGAACCTCATATTGCTTGGAATGAACAAGAACAAGTTTGGGGAATTACTTATATCTGGGGAACAGGAAATAATACAAAAATTGTATTTGTGGCGCTAGATGCTTCTGGAAGTTTATTAACTACTGATAAAGATGTAATTGCGGATAATACTATCCTTAGCACTGATCCTATGATAAAAGCGGATGGAGATGGATTTGTTTTAATATTTAAAGATTTTAGACCTTTTCAGATTCCAGGAGAACCTTCTGCAGGTAGTGGTATGCCTTGTTCTAGAATATGTCAATTGACAAAAACTGGAGATGTAATTGCTAACTCTGGAACTGCTCCTTTTTATGACAGCAATGATAACACAATGATACTTTCTAATCCTTATGAATATGGCGTGTATATCTACCAAGATATGGAAGTGGTTACACCTAGAGAAAAATACGGTGTGACATGGGTAACACAGGATGCTCCGTATAGAGTTTATTTTACAGAAGCACAGGTTTCTACTACAGGCGAGATGAATAGCATGGTTCCTGTAGCTGTAGATGATGCTACGCTAACTTCGGATCAAGTAACTATGGCCTATGACAATGGAAAGTATGTAATAGCGCACATGGAGTATAACAGTATCAAATACAAAAATAGAATTACTGTAGGAGAATACCAAGCCGGAAATACTAGTGGAATTGACGAAAACAATTCCATCTTAAATATTTTCCCAAACCCTTCTACTGGAATTGTAAATTTCACTTCAGCACAAAAACAAGTAACAGTGTTTGACATCAACGGAAAGCAAATTGAAAATTTCAATAACGTGACTAAAATTGATTTGTCTGGTTTTGAAAATGGCATTTATATTTTCAAAACAGCTAACGGAGCAACAAGTAAAGTTTCAATTCTTAAATAATCATTATCCCCTCAGACTGTCTTTGGATTGTTCTGGGGGGATTATTTAATTAAAAGTAATTATGAAGAAAAGTATTTTAGTGACAGTCATGTTAATGGCAATAGGAAGTTATTTAGGTCAGGCTAAATGGACGCTAAACGACAAACAAGTAACAGAGTTGAGTGGAGATATCAAAAGCCTTAAGGTAAAGGTCAATATCCCTAAAGAAATTCTAAATCATGAATTGGTACAAATTTGTATTGACTATACACCGGACGACAATTCAAGGGAACCAGACTTTTCGTATTGCAAAGAATTTAAAATAGAATACCTTAAGTCTATGGATGCAGTTGAGTTGATTATTGTTAAAGACGGAGGTGAATCACCTGATTTTAAAGCATGGAATGGGTACGTAAGAAAGCACTTTTACTTTAATATTACAGGCTTAAAGGATTCAGGATTACGAACATTTGAGAATGCAGATTTATCCGTTAGAATATATGGTAAAGATGTTTCTGGATATGTTTGGGAAGATGACAAACATATTCCAACATACAAGTTTGAGAACCTTAAAGGATATAAAATTAAATGGAATTTAGGCGCTGTAAGTAATTCTATTGCTAGTGGCAATAAACTATTTGAGATTAAAAAATTCAATTCTGAAAATGGTAATTCCAAAATCGATACGGATGATAGGTTTGATCAAATCTCTTCAACATTAAAGTCTAGTGACGGGAGTAGTGTAAAGTTTGTGTGTAGAAAAGTCGATAAAGGTTATTCATGGAATGTGTCAAAAGGATATTCTAGCAAATCGGTAGATAATGGAAGTATTCTTGAAGATCTGAAATATGCAGTAGAGAGAGAATTATATATTGTCTCGCATAATATTACGAAGGAAAAAATCCCATATTCAAAAACTGCTTTTATTGATGATGCAATCCTAGCATCTTATTACCCTCAGGTTTTAGCTTCAGAGAAAACTAAACCAGTCAAAAAGAAATCAGAAGAAAATGGGAAAATGGGGAGTAAGTTTTTAAACAAAGTTGCAGCATATGGAGCCAGCAGTAGTTCTGGCGGTACAAGCAGTTCTTCTAAAGATGCTGAAAGGTTTATTCAGAATAGGTTTCAATATTTTGATTGGAAGAATGCTGTTGTTGGAAATAAAGAATGTCAAGTTTTGGAAATACAAGTGTATAAAAAATCTCAGTTGGAAAAAGGTAATTCGGGCATGAAAATAATAGAAAGTGAACGTGGTAAAACTACACCGTTGAAAATCTTTGTGACTGAAAGCAAAGGAAATTACTTTGTAGGGATGATTTCGAAAGAGGGTGTAAACCCCTTAACAGAAGTAGAATCTAAATTCTGGAATTTCACTTTAGATTCAGTTAGTTTTTATTAATCTTAACCAGGGAAGGGTTATTTAACCAGCAAGTATGAAAAATTTAATAATACTTTTTACCACCGCTTTAATATTCATTTCTTGCGGAGTGAAATTGGATGAAAGTGAAATTGACTACCTAGTTTTTGATTATGATAGAGGGCTTATGATAGGTGTTGATATTGGCGATAGTTGGGAAGATGTAAAAAAGAGTCATAATGAAAATTGGAGCATTGTGGAAAATGGAAACATAAACCAGTTGAGAAAAGATTGGGACGAAGGAAATAATATGATGAATATCTCTTTCTCCCTTGATGATAATAAGTTAATTACAGATATGAGTTTTTCTATGTTTGCAAGTGGTGGAAATATCGAGACGTTAACTAAAACTAAAAACACTATTAGCTATGATTTTGATTCTAGACTAAACAAATTAGATGACAATAAGTGGTCTTACTTTACCTCTGATGGCAGTGAATATTACATTATCTTGATGGAAATAGTTACTGATAATGATCGTAAGTCTTTTGAGTTTTACACCACTAAAATTTAACCTTATTTTCATTGGTTGATAAGCGGCATTTTGTTTTTATACAGGTGTCGCTTTTTTAATCTATATTCTCTCCAGAAAAGTATTTTGCAGCCATAGCAGCATCTTGTTGCAGTTGTGCTTGCAGGGATTTTATATCTTCAAATTTTTGCTCATTTCGCATTTTCCTTTCAAAGGTGATTTCAACTTCTTTGTCATACAGGTTTTCGTTCATGTTAAAAAAATGTACTTCAATGCTTGTTAAACCTTTGTCATCTATGGTTGGTCTTGTGCCAATGTTCAACATGCCTTCATGTTCTATGTTGTCTACTCTTCCTATGATGGCATAAACACCGTCTCCGGGAACAATTTTATGTTTGTCACTCAATGCTAGGTTTGCCGTAGGGAACCCCATTTCTCTCCCGATTTTTTTGCCAGATACAACTTTACCAGAAAGTGTAAACTTATGACCCAGAAAATCATTTGCTACTCTAATGTGTCCTTCCAAAATTGCATTCCTAACTTTGGTAGAACTCACAGTAATCTCATCAATATCTTGTGCTGGAATTTCTTCTACATTAAATTCGTAAAGTGGAGCCAACTCTTTGAGTAGCGTCAAGTTGCCTTGTCTATTTCTTCCAAAATGATGATCATAACCAATCACAATAGAGTGAATACCAATTTTGTTCACCAAAATATCTCTTACGTACTCCACTGGCGACATTCTAGAAAATGCTTTTTCAAATGGGATAACGATGACATGGTCCAGCCCAAAGTTTTCCAATAAAGTCATTTTCTCGTCTATTGTGTTGATGAGTTTAAGCGAATCATCATCTGGAAATAGTACCATTCTTGGGTGTGGATGGAAGGTAAGTAAAACACTTTCTCCACCTTGATCTTTGGCAATATCATTCACCCTTTGTATAATGCTTTGGTGACCTATGTGTACGCCATCAAAAGTTCCTACTGTAAGAATAGGTTTAGTGATGTCTTTGATGCAATTTATGTCCTTGTGAATTTTCAATTTTTGTCTCAAAAAGTATTGAATAAACAAAGGTAGGATAATATTATTTTTTTGCATCCAAATTTGAAGCGATTCTTTAATTGTCATAGAAATGTCATTTATTCTTAAAATGTGATTTCCATCAGGATGTAATTTAGTTACTATTTCTTCCTTTGCAGAACTTTTGAAACAGTTAATATTTTATATCGCCATAATGGTCTCAACCTTGGGTTGGGCACAGCAGCAAACCATCAAAGGAGTAGTGAAAAATAGTTTCACAGAATTACCTATTGTTGATGTAACTGTCAAGTTACTTTTAAATGATTCGGTGGTCGCTTCTACATTTACCAATGAGCAAGGTGTGTTTTTGTTTATGAATGTGCCGCTAGCAATATATGATGTGTCTTTTTCTCACTTAGAGTATGAAGCATTCATTCTACCGGATATAACTTTGACCTCTAGTCGTGCTGAAAATATTGAAGTAGGTTTGGTAGAAGCTTTTAAGCAATTGAATGAGATGAAAATAACACCTCATAAGGATCGCTCGAAGAACAATAATGAAATGTCTACTAACAGTGTAAAAACAATTTATCTTCAAGACATGCAGAAATTGGCGGGAAGTTTGGATGACCCTATTAGAGTTGCTGGTATGATGCCAGGTGTAACTTCTGATGCTGCTTTTTCGGAGAACTTTGTTTCTATACGAGGAAATTCTCCAAGAGGATTAAAATATCAATTAGAAGGTGTGGAGGTGATTAACCCTTCCCATTTTGCAAGAATAGGAAGTTCTGGAGGAACATTTACTGTCTTTAGCATGCAATTGTTAGATAAAAGTGATTTCTTCACAGGTGCATTTCCAGCAGAATACAGCAATGCACTGAGTGGTGTGATGGATGTCAATTTTAGAAAAGGTAATCAAGCCACAAGAGAATATTCAATTTCTGCTGGTACATTGGGGTTAGACTTCTCTACAGAAGGGCCATTTAATGAAAAAATGAAATCATCCTATTTGATTAATTATCGTTACTCTGTGGTCGGGTTGGCAAGGTTTATTGGTTACCCCACGCAACCTACTTACCAAGATTTGTCTTTTGTTTTGAATTTTCCACAGAAGAATGGCGAATTAAAACTATTTGGGATAGCAGGAAACAGTGATAGAAAAAGATTAGCCACTTTTGACAGTACCCTTTGGGAATCTGATTTGGATAGGTATAATTTGTCACTACGCAGTGAGATGTTAATGATAGGCGCTACTTATGATAAGCATATTGGAGAAAAAAATCTTTTTAAAATTACTGCTGTTGGGAACGCATTTAGGCAAATTGACAATAGAAATTACCTGCTAACTAAAGAAACAGAAATTATTAGAAGCAAAAATGAGTATACCTCTGTTCCTATGACAATGGTGCTCTCTTTGAAGCATAAGTTTTCTAGAAGACATACCAATAAAACAGGAGGTTCATTTGAATATGCTACCCACAATTGGGAAGTACTTAGGTATGATTTTGAGGCAATGCACTTAGATACAAATGTGATTGGAAAAGGGTATTCTCAAACAGGAAAAGCATATACGCAATCTAGAATATTTCTTACTGAGAAAACAGTTTTAAATCTTGGGGTGTCCAGTTTGTATTATTCCGTTAATAATAAAATCACGTTTGAACCTAGAATAGGATTGTCCTATCAAACCAAAGGAAAGGGAATGTTGTCATTGGCTCTTGGTAAACACAGTCAAGCAGAACATTTTGCTACGTATATGTACCAAGAAAGAGATAGTTTAGGCGCCATAACCTACCCTAATAAAAATTTAGATTTTGTAAAGGCTTACCACGCAATAGCTGGATATAAAACTACTATTTTTAAAAATCATTATTTCAATTTAGAAGTTTATTACCAATATCTTTATGATATTCCTACAGAAAAAAACGGCACATTTAGTATGGCCAATATTGCGGAGTTACAAGATGTTAGAGCGCTAGAAAATATTGGGACAGGAGAAAATTATGGAATTGATTTCGGTATAGAACGTTATGCTAGCAAAGGTTTATATTATATGATAAATGCTAGTATTTTTGAATCAAACTATGTAGATGGTCTAGGGATAAAAAGAAGTACAGAGTTTGATCAGAAGTTTAATGTTAAATTTCTGGCAGGAAAAGAATACATTATAGGAGAGAAAAAAGGTAAAACAAATTTCTTGGGCTGGAATACCAATGTTTCATATGTGGGTGGAAGACCTTATACTCCTATTGATTTGGCATCGTCCCAGTTAAATAAAGAAACGGTATACGATGAAACGCTTGCTTATTCTCAGAGGGAAAAAAACTTACTTTTTGCAGACGTTACATTTACATACAAAATCAACAAGCCAAAAAGAACGGCTGTTTGGTCACTTCAAATCAAGAACATTTTTTCCAATGGCGCTGCCATCTACAGAGAGTATGATCCTATGACCAATACTGAGACAACTGTGAAATCCTCAAGTTTCTTTCCAAATTTGAGTTATAAGATTCAGTTTTAGAGTTTTTCTAATTTATAGAGAACTCCCTCTTTTATCTCCTTTCGGAGGGGGCTGGTGGTGAGGAAATGCTATGACATAAGTATATCTGGCACATTTATACTGATTACTAAAAAAAACAAAATCCAGAATGGCGACCTAAAAGCGCAGCGCCCCAACTGCTTCTAATACGCCTTATTCTGATAAGCAAACTTGACAAAGTCAATCAACATATCGATAGGTCCTTTCTTCATCATTTCAAAAAGCATTACGCTTGTTTTTTCGATGGCGGCATCTGTGATTTGAAAATCTTCGGATTCATCATTAACCCATACTCTTAGCACGTATAAAAATTGGACCCAAAGAACCTCGTCATATTTAGAAGTAATTACTGGTCTTGTCGCAATTTCATCGTTTTCCAAGCCTTGATTGACAATTTCCCCAACCAGTTGAGAAACATGTTTTCTAAAACTATCCAAAAACCAAGGTCTTAATTCTTTTATTTCTAAATCTTCGCAACGTAACATTACATAACTTCTATTGGCTTTGAATTCTTCAATAATTGTATAAAGAAATGACAACCATTTTTCATATGAAGTGTACTCAGGATAATTTTCATCATTATTAAGAATGCCGGAAACATTCTCAAACATTTCCACCCAAATATCTTTTTCTAGCGCTTTAAAAGAGCCATAAAAATTATAAAACTCCTGCTCTTGAACACCAATATCTTCACAAAAGGCATACACCGTAACTGGTGTTTTTCCGTTGCGAAGCAAGTATAGCATAAACTCCTTTCTGAAAAGAAATTTCATTTCTATTTTGGGTTGGTCTTCCATATTGTTGATACAAATGTAATTGATTTACTTAGAAGTTTAAATAAACGTTTAAGTTTTCGTAGTCTGCTCGCAGTGCTATTTACATCTAGTGGTGCATAACAAAAACATTTCGTTTTTTATTTATAGGAAAGTTGTTCTACTTTTATCCTGTATTAATGCCCCCCAATGAAGAACAATTTAATTCTTATCATACTCATTTTTGCTCTTTTTGCTTGCTCTACGCCTGAAGAAAAAAAGGAGTATGATGTTGCAGAAGTGCCACCTCCACCTTTAGCGGTAGAGTTGTATTCTCCTGAAGTTGATTCAGTATTGAGTTTATTGTCTCAAAAGGAAAAAATTCAACATTTGTTTTGGCTTAATATAGAGTTGGAGGAGTCTTTAAAAAAGGATTTTTATTTGCCAGAAGTTTCGTTTTTGAGTGTGGGAGCTGTCAAGTCTTCCAAGGGTAAATTGAAATTTGATTCGGCTTCCTTCAAAGCAAAGCACTTTAGCACTGATTATTTCGAGCCATTCAAAGACCTAGACAAAAAACTTGAACTTCAAGTAGAAGATTTATTGACCATTGGCGATACTGTTTTTTGGATGGATTATTTTAGAACTGTAACAGCGTTTAATACTAATGAGGATGTGATTTGTTATATCCCCAAAAGTGAGAATGTCTTAGACAGCATCTTTTTGGAGGATTGGCATTTGTTAGAACAAAGAATCTTGGATTCATTATATGAAAACAAAATATTAATTGGGGTCCAAAATGACAGCATGCACGCTGGACATAATCACTTTTTTGACAATAAGAACATTGGTGTTACAGTTGATTTAGACTCAATTCCTGAAGTAAACGACACGGTTTGCAAAATTAATTTGACAACGATTGATTTTGCCGATGCACCAGATGAACAGTTTATTGAGAAAGTTCTTCTTGGGAATTATGATGCAGCCTTTTTCAATGTTTCAATTAAGAAAGACTTGGTGTGGATTTCTTCCTTTATTGATGAAATGGGTAATAGTAAATTAATAAATCATGAATTATTAGATTTCAAAGTGCGTAAAACTATTGCGTTGAAGTTAAGGAGTGAAAAACCAAGGGATACTTTGCCTCAAATTTTGGTTAAATTAAAAGGACTATTATATCAATCCAAGTATAAAAGTATTACGGTAGTGAAAAATGAAAAATTTGTTTTGCCCATTGCTTCTTACCCAGATAAAAAATGGAAGTACATTAATATCGGAACAACTTCATGTAAAGATTTCAAAGAGGATATTAAAAGGTATACTGCTATCAATGAGGTCAAAACTAGTTTGAAAGGATTTAGTCTATCTGGGTATAGTCAAAGCCCTACAATTGTGATCTTAAACGAGCAAGTGCTGGATTCTGCAAGTGCTAAGGTTTTTGTTAAAGAAATAAAGACGCACCATGCTAAGAATAAAATGATAGTTATTAATGTAGGTAATCCTGAGAATTTGATTTTGTTAGAAAGTTTACCTGTCTTAGTTCAAAGTTGGGTTGGTGATAAAGATCATTTGGCAATGCTTGCTCAAGGTGTAATGGGGGGGAACCCAATCACAGGAAAAATGTTGACTGTATTGGATTCTATAAGTGCTTCAAGTTCGCGTAAGACGAGGTTGGCTTATACCATACCGGAGGAAGTCGGAATCTCTGAGGATTCGTTGAAAAAGATGGACAAAATTGCCGCAGAAGCAGTTTGGGGAGGCGTAGCACCAGGTTGTCAAGTTTTTGCTAGCAAAGAGGGCAAGGTCTTTTATGATAAAGCTTTTGGGTATCACACGTATCTGCAAAAACAAAAGGTGTATAGATCTACGGTTTACGATATTGCATCTGTAACTAAGGTGGCTTCTACAACGCTATGTGGTATGCATATGTATGACAAAGGATATTACAAAATACAAGACTCATTAAAGCTACATTTACCAGATTCCTTGAATAAATATCTGGGGCATTTCAGTAGGTTATACAATGTTAACTTTTTTAGATTGTTTACTCATACAAGTGGTTTGCCGTCAGGTTTGCCTATTTATAAAATGATTGATTATAGAGATAGCGTAATAGGTAGGTGGGATAGTTATTATTGTGATGAGAAGAATAAAGATTTTAAAGTTGAGGTGGCAAAGAATTTCTATATTGACTCTGCCTTCTTAGATAGTTTGTGGTTAGCAACCAATGATATCTGGACTGGTGAGAAAAAGTATAAGTACAGCGATGCCAACATGAATGTATTGTATCAAATCTTTAGATCTAAATTGAACAAGTCACAACGCTATGAAAAATATATGGATTCTGTTTTTTATGCACCACTTGATTTAACCGGTACCATGTTTTTGCCAAGAACGAGAATTGATACTAACCGAATAACACCTACAGAAAATGACACATTTTGGAGGAAACAATTATTAAGAGGTTATGTGCACGATCCTAATGCCGCAATTTATGGGGGCGTGGCTGGTAATGCTGGATTGTTTTCCAATGCAAGTGACTTAGGTGTAATCATGCAAATGTTGATGTTTGGCGGTGAATATGGTGGCAAAAGATATATTCAGCAAAGTACAGTAAAGAAATTTTCCATTCATCAAGAGGGAAGTCATAGGGGCTTAGGTTTTGATAAGCCTACGGCTTCAAGTGGTAATACAGTTGCTCCAGATTGTCCATATACAGCATATGGTCATACGGGTTTCACAGGAATATGCGTTTGGAATGATCCAGAAAATGATGTGGTGTTTACTTTTGTGAGTAATAGGGTGCATCCTAAATCAGACAATAAAAAAATCATCACTTATGGCATAAGAAAAAGATTACACCAGGTTATTTATGACCAATTATATTGGAATGGAACCTACAAAAATAAAACAACTGGTAATGTACCAGTGACAAAGTCAAATCATAAATCTATATAAAATGAAAAAAATCACATTACTATTATTTTCTTTAATTACGATAACCTTTTATGGTCAGAGTTACACTGTTACGAGTTTTAATAATACATATACCAATTTAGTTAGTCCACAATTACTCACAACGACTGTTTGGGATGACCCCGATTTTGTTATAGCGCCTGATTTCCCTGTTATAATAAATGGGAATGCATATGATACATTGCTATTAAATGATTTAGGATGTACTATTTATGGGATTAAAAATGGAACTATGTATGATATCGTTAACCCATCATTAATTGATGTAATTGATAGGGGTTACGATGCGGAGGTCAGTCAGTCTAATATTTCAATGAAAACGGATGGGTTTATTGGGAATAGAATTCTAAAAATTCAATGGCAGAACGTTGGTTCGTACGGGGAGTATGA
Organism: Parvicella sp.; assembly: GCA_041583015.1. Lineage (GTDB taxonomy): Bacteria > Bacteroidota > Bacteroidia > Flavobacteriales_D > Parvicellaceae > Parvicella. The sequence continues at coordinate 19,666 of JBFHGR010000035.1, forward strand.
TATGGGAGGAAACTCCATGAGTATTAATTTTCAACTATGGTTTTATGAACAAGGAAGTTATATTGAGGTAAGATATGGTAATAGCAATGTCACTGATGTAAGTATGTTTTATGAAGATGAAACAGGGGTTGGAGTTGCAATATTAGAGGATAATTATAGTTCGGGAGATAATAATGTTTATTTGACAGGTAGTACAGGTTTTCCAAGCGTGACAGTTCAAGGTAGTTATTTGACAGGTACTCCACAAGCGGGACAAGTTTATAGATTTACACCTTCTATGAGTATTGGTGTTAATGAAAATTCTGTAAAAAACTTAGTTGTATATCCTAATCCATGTAGAGAGAGTCTGCACGTAAACGGTGTATTAGAAAAATATGAAATATATGACGCTCAAGGAAGACTTGTGAAAATAGACGTGGTAAATGCTCAGAAGATAATTAATGTTGCGGATTTAAAAAAAGGTGTTTACATTATGATTGGCATCAATTCAGACGGAGAAAATACACGAATTTCATTTGTGAAAGAATAAAAAGCATAAAGTTTTTTGACATTTAGTAAAAGTTACTAACTTTGCCGTCCAATTTTTCGGGGAGTATGTCAAAGAATAATGAATTTATTATCCAGTATTCAGGACTGAGTCTTGGAACTCACGCATACGAATTGGAAGTTGGAAAAGCGTTCTTTGAGTCTTTAGGTTATCATGAGTTTGAGGATTGCCGTATTAAGGTAAGCCTTGATTTGGAGAAATCTGCATCAATGCTTGTTCTTTTCTTTAAGATTGGAGGAAGTGTGAAAACAAATTGTGACAGGTGTTTGGAAGAGATGTTCATTAAGTTGGATGGGGATTTTAAACAATTGGTTAAGATATCTGATTATGAGGAGCAAGATGAAAATGATGAGATATTCATTGTGCCATCTGCCGAGTATGAGATTGATATCACAAAATTTGTTTTTGATTTCATCTTACTGAGCATGCCACCAAAATCTGTGCATGAAGATGGTGAGTGTGATGAGGATGCAATTGAGAAGTTAAATTCTTATTTGGTCAAGAATTCAAATGATCACGATGATGAATTTGATTTTGACGATGACGATGACGATTGGGACGATGATGAAGACAGCGAAGACGAAGAAGACGACAATAAGGAAATTGATCCTAGGTGGAAAGCACTAATGGATTTGAAGAATAAAGAGAATTAAGAATTAGATTTAAATAAAACGATAAAATGGCACATCCTAAAAGAAAGATCTCGAAAACGAGAAGAGACAAAAGAAGAACGCATGATAAAGCGGTAGTTCCACAAATTGCTACTTGCCCTACTACTGGTGCTGCACACTTATACCACAGAGCTCACTGGTCTGAAGGTAAACTTTACTACAAAGGAAGAGTAGTAATGGAAAAAGAGGGAGCTCTTTAATTAAGACAAACACATTTATTTTTGAATAAAAAGCCTTTTGAATTATCAAAGGGCTTTTATTCGTTATAGCTACCCCATATCTTAACGTAGATGATTATACCACCAGCACTAAAGAAAGGAGATACCATTGCGCTGATTTCAACAGCTAGGAAAATTGATGAGACTGATATAGACCTTGTAGTTCAGAAAGTAAAAGAACAGGGATATAATGTAAAGTTGGGTGACAATTTATTTGCAGTGCACCATCAGTTTTGTGGAACGGATGAACAAAGAACTGCTGACCTACAAAGTGCCATTGATAATGATGAGGTAAAAGCAATTCTGTGTTTTAGAGGTGGTTATGGTACAGTAAGAATTTTGGATAAAGTTGATTTCTCACGTCTATTGACGAACCCAAAATGGATTGCAGGATACAGTGATGTAACTGCATTACATAATTTGCTGAATAGTACGGGCTTGGCATCTCTACATAGTACAATGCCTGTAAATTTTAAAAGCAATACTGATGATGCTTTAATAAGTCTTTTTGCAGCTCTACGTAATGAGGAATTAACTTATCTAGCAGAAACACACAAGTTAAATAGAAAAGGTACTGGTAAAGGTCTGGTAGTTGGCGGAAACCTGTCTATGATTTATAGTTTGTGTGGAACAAGATATGATATTGATACTAATGGCTGCATACTGTTTTTAGAAGATTTAGATGAGTATCTCTATCACATTGATAGAATGATGCAAAATTTAAAATTGGGAGGTAAATTAGAAAACCTTAAAGGATTAATCATAGGTGGTATGACAGATATGAATGATAACGACACACCTTTTGGAAAGCAGGCCAATGAAATTATTTATGAAGCAGTTTCAGAGTATGATTTTCCTATATGTTTTGGTTTTCCTGCTGGTCATATTGATGACAATAGGACAATCAAATTGGGGTTGGAAGCGTCATTAAGTGTTGATGAAGATCAAGTACTATTCAAACAATAAGATACAAAAAAAGCGCATTAGAATATAATGCGCTTTTAAAGAATTTATAATAGTTTTCTATTTTTCAAACTTTTTGAAATCAGAAGGAATAACAAACTTATTTGGATCCACTTTAGATTTAGTAATCTTTCCTGCTGTTAGTTCTGAAACAACTGCTCCAGAAGAAATCGCATATTCTATACTTTTCATCGGGAAATTACCTTTCATGTCAGGAATTTCTAAAAAGAACATAGATTGGTTTTCTTTTCTGTTTAGTGTTTTAAGCATTGGTGCAAAAAAGTCGTAATCACCTTTAGTTACCCAATAAACGATTTTACGATCTTTATCAGCGCAAGTAACTACGATTTCAGAACATTTAAACCCTTGAATTTCTTTTGTTTTTCCTGTTTTGTCAACTTTTACATTAAGTTCTGTAGCAGGTCTTTTGTTAGGAACATCCATATACATTTTTCTATCTGGACTAACACCTTTAAAATCATTTGTTTTAAGGTTAATCAATTGATAACCCTCAGTTACACCATCATTGATTTCATCAATTCTAATATTATCTCCAGAAACGTAATATTTATAATTCACATCAATTGTTCCTACTTTTTTAGTAAATTCAATAGATCCGTTAAATTGTGCCATTGCAGAAGATGCTAGAAGCATAACTGCTGCAACAGAAAGAATAGATTTTTTAATGTTTAATTTCATAACGTACATTTGTTTTGGGTTGACTAAAGTAATAATTTAATTTATAATTTTATAATTTGTTTTACCAACCTTTGCAATATCTATTCCAAAAAGATTATTATGAGTACCAAAAAGGAAACAGGAAGTTTTGGAGAAAAGAAAGCTGTGGAGTATTTGTTATCAAGTGATTATCAAATTATTGCTACCAATTGGCGTTTCTTGAAAGCCGAAATAGATATTATTGCCAAGAAAGGAGACTGGTTAGTTTTTGTAGAAGTTAAAACACGTGCCACTGCAGATTTTGGAAACCCTGAAGAGTTTGTCTCTAAGAGACAGCAAAAAATGATAATTAATGCTGCTCATGAATTTATCATTCGAAATAATAGAGATGAAGAGGCACGTTTTGATATTGTGTCTATTATTGCATCAAGTAACATAGTTCAGAAAATCGAACATCTTGAAAATGCTTTTTATCCAACGCTATAGATTTACTTTTTTAACGTATCATAACATGAGGGGCAAGTCATAATCAAATTCAAATCCTTATCTTCGCATAGCTAAAAAAAATAATAGATAAGTTATGCAAAATATTTCAGTTATAGGTGCGGGAACAATGGGTAATGGTATTGCTCATGTGTTTGCACAATCAGGTTACAAAGTAAGTTTAGTAGATATATCAGAGGAAGCCTTGGAGAGGGGTTTAAAAACTATTACTAAGAACTTAGACAGAATGTTGGCCAAAGAGAAAATTTCTGAGGCTGATAAGCAAAGTACATTGGCTAACATTACAACATTTACCAATACTGCTGAAGGAGTAAAGGATGCAGATTTAGTGGTGGAAGCAGCAACTGAAAATGTAGATTTAAAATTAAAAATCTTTAAGGCGTTAGATGAGGCTGCTCCAGCAAAAGCAATTTTAAGTACAAATACAAGTTCTATTTCTATTACTAAAATTGCTGCGGTAACTTCTCGCCCAGATAAAGTAATCGGGATGCACTTTATGAATCCTGTACCAGTAATGAAATTGGTTGAGATTATTAGAGGCTATTCTACTACAGATGAAGTGCTTAATCAAGTAATGGAGATGTCTAAAAACTTAGGTAAAGTTCCTGTAGAAGTAAATGATTACCCAGGGTTTGTAGCCAACAAGATTTTAATGCCAATGATCAATGAAGCAATAATTACATTGCACGAAGGAACAGCAGGTGTTGAAGAAATTGATACAGTCATGAAATTGGGTATGGCGCACCCAATGGGTCCATTGCAACTAGCAGATTTTATTGGGTTAGATGTTTGTTTGGCAATACTTAGAGTATTACAAGATGGATATGGAACTGCAAAATATGCTCCGTGCCCATTGTTGGTAAACATGGTTACAGCAGGAAAATTAGGGGTAAAATCTGGAGAAGGATTTTATTCTTGGGGACACGGAACAAAAGACTTAATTGTAGCAGACAACTTTAAAAAATAACCTTTTATTTTGATAGATTTTCTAGCATATATTACTTGGGATGTAAATCCCAATATTATAGAGTCGCCAATTATGGTGAGATACTATGGCCTGCTGTGGGCTACTAGTTTTTTTGTGGGTCTTTGGCTTATGAAAAAAATGATGGCCAACGATAAAGCACCAGATTCATACACAGATAAAATATTTATTTATGTAATGCTAGGTGCGGTGTTAGGAGCAAGGTTGGGACATTGTATTTTTTATCAGCCAGATTATTATTTTACTGCAGAGCACTGGATGGAAATTCCTAAAATTTGGGAAGGTGGATTGGCCAGTCACGGTGGTTTGATTGGGGTGGTTTTTGCACTGTGGTTATACAGTAAGAAAATAACTAAGCGAAACATTCTATGGGCAGGTGATAAGGTGGTTGTAACCGTTGCGATTGCTGCATGTTTAATTCGTGTAGGAAATCTAATGAACTCAGAAATCATTGGAACGCAAAGTGATAGTAATGCTGCTTTGTTTTTTGAATATGATGCAAAATATAGAATCAGCGACAACATTGAAGCAATGACCAGCCAAAAAATAAAAGTGGAGGAAATAGATGTTGTAGAGACTGGATCTGATGCTGAAGGACCTGTAGGTAAACTAATCGTGAAAGTTTCCTCGGTACAGGAAATCCCACAAGATTATTTGGCTTCTATTTCATCCAATGTCAAAGAATCTTTAATCAATGGATTTAACCCTAAGGAAGATCACATGTCATATTTTGACAATAAAAATGAGGTTGTAATTACCAATGGTAACACAGGAATGTTTGAGTTTGGAGTAAGAATTATCCCTCGTATTCCTACTCAAATTTGGGAAGCATTTGCTTATCTCATTATTTTTGGAGTGATGATGTTTGGTTACTGGAAGAAACAGTGGTATAAGAAAGAGGGAATGTTGTTTGGATTATTTTTAGTGCTGCTTTTTGGAGCAAGATTTATCATAGAATTTTGGAAAGAACATCAAACGCTTGCTGACGATGCGTTTTTGAATATGGGGCAATGGCTAAGTATTATACCAGTGATAATTGGAGCGCTTATCATGTTGAGAGCAATGAAATTGCCCGAAGTAGATACTGAAATTAAAGAATCTGAATATAAATAATAAAACAATGAAGTTAATTTACCTCTCCATACTTTCATTTGTAACTTTGGTTTCATGCGGATCCAAAGATGCAGGACAAGTTGATACTAATAACGATCAATCAGAAAATGAGATTGTTGAAGTTGCAGACACAATAAAATTGGAGGAGGAACAAATAACTTACACCCCGTTAGATAGCATATTCACACCACTTGATTCGAGTTTTACTCATAACCAATTATTAGTGCCAGAAGGGTTTAAGATTCAGATTCTTTTTACAGAAAAAAGAGACAAGGTTACGAAGCACAACGGAGAGAAATATCCTGCCAAAGGAAATCACGATATGGTGGCTTTCTTACCGGATTCTACAGATGAAAATAAGGGGTGGATTTTTGTAAGTCATGAAACAAAAAGAGCTGATGCCAATCTTGGAGACGGAGGAGGCGCTACAATGTTTCATGTGGAAAAGCAAGAAGACCAAACTTGGAAGATCACTACCGATTATGAATACGTAGATTTTACCGGTGTAGGAAACACAGATAGAAATTGCGGTGGGACAATTGGACCTAATGGAATGATCTATTCATGTGAAGAGTATCAGCCCAAAAGCAATGAAACCATGTATCGCAAAGGTAAAGGGCACTTAAAAACTGATAGTGTAGGCAATTTGGATTATTGGCAGAACATAGGTTATGTTGTAGAAGTAGATCCTTCAACAAGAAAAGCTACTCAAAAAATGATTGCCATGGGAAGGTTTTTTCATGAAGACTTAGAATTCATGGATGATAACAAAACGGTATATCTTACAGATGATTATGAGCCTGCTGTATTTTTCAAGTTTGTAGCAGATGAAGCATTAGATTATTCACAAGGGCAGTTATACGCTTATCAGCAATTGGAAGATGGTTCTGGTGGCAATTGGTTGCCGTTGGCAAGAGATACCGCTACCATGATTAGAGCAAGAGATGCTGCTATAGATTTAGGTGCAACCATGTTTATGCGTCATGAATGGCTCGCTAGGGTGGGGGATAAAATTTATATTGGAGAAACTGGACATGATGAAACAGATTGGACGAATAGGGTCAACCAAGGGGGTAAAATTGCTAATGCTTTAAAACCATATGCGGAAGGTAATGTTGTAAGAGATGTTTTTGGAAGGGTTTTAGTTTTTGATGTAAATACTAATAGTATGGCTACTCATTTGGAATGTGGTTTTTCAAGCGACAGCAGTACTTGTATTTCAAATCCAGACTGTATTACACCAACAAATATCGGAGGAAAGGATTATTTGATTATTCATGAGGATATTAATTGGCATGACAAAGGAAGAGTACCTGACTATGTTTCTAAAAAGAATAAGTTCTACAATGAGGTTTACTTTTTGGACTTGAGCATTGAAAATCCAACCGCAAATGACGTGAAAAGGTTTATAAGTGCACCGATGGGAGCAGAAATGAGTGGAGGAGTTATGTCTCCTGACGGAAGCACACTTTTTATTAATGTTATGCATCCCCATGCTTCCAATGGAAATCCTTACAACAGGTCAATGACAGTGGCAATTACAGGATTTCACAAATAGGATATTAAGTTATTGTATCAATGAGGTGATACAGCAATTGATAATTTGGATAAAGTGGTAAAATCGAATAAAGATGATAAAAACAGAAGGCCTAACATATCAATATAAAAATCAAAGTGAAATAAAATTTCCAGATTTTGAATATTCTCAGGGTGAGCAAGCGCTTATTTTAGGTGAGAGTGGTTGCGGAAAAACAACATTGTTACATTTATTATCAGGCTTATTAAAACCTTCCAAGGGAAAGGTATCTATCAATAATACAGATTTAAACAGTTTAACTGGATCCAATTTGGACCGTTTTAGAGGAGCCAATATTGGAATAATTTTTCAGACACCGCATTTTATTGAAGCACTTACTGTAAAGGAAAATTTGCAAATGGCGCAAACTTTGGCAGGGCATAGGAAAGACGAGAAGGCTGTAGAAAGTATTTTATCAGATCTAGGCATAGGTCATAAATTAAATGCATCTGTTAAGAATTTAAGTCAGGGCGAAAAACAACGCGTTACTATTGCAAGAGCATTGGTTAATCAACCTAAATTGATTTTGGCAGATGAGCCCACTTCAGCATTGGATGATAAAAATTGTCATGCCGTAATTCAATTGTTAAAAGATATGGCGGCTAAAAACAATGCTACGCTACTTATTGTAACTCACGACAATAGATTGAATGATTCGTTTAACCAAAAACTACAGTTGTCATGAATTTATTTAAATTAAGTTGGAAAAATATTAAGTACAGACCGTTGAGTAGTGGTTTGTCTATCTTGCTTTTAGCAGCAGGGATTTCAATTATTTTGGTGACGATTCTTACTACAAGACAATTGGATGATAAGTTTAAGAAGAATGTAGAGAATGTAGACTTTGTAGTGGGTGCAAAAGGTAGTAGACTGCAATTATTACTTTGTAATATTTTTCAAGTAGACAATCCTACAGGTAACATCAGATATGCTAAAGCCAATGCCATAAAAATGCATCCTTTGGTTGAATTGGCTATTCCATTATCTATTGGAGATAATTATCAAACCTACAGAATAGTTGGAACTACAGAAGATTATATCAAGTTATTTAATGGCAAATTTCAAGAAGGAGAAGTTTGGAATGAACCGATGCAAGCCGTAATTGGAGGAGGAATCAAAGAGAAGTTTGATTTAAAGGTAGGAGATACTTTTGCTGGTGGACATGGCCTTGGAGAATCTACACATTCACATGATGATGTGTTGTATAAGGTGGTGGGAATTTTAGAAAAGAATAATACAGTTTTAGATAATTTATTGTTGACTTCTTTGGAAAGTGTTTGGGTAGTCCACGCAGGAGAATCACACAAAGCAAAAGGCTCTTTGGAGGTTAAATCTTTAGACGAATTAGATTCATTGGCTAAGGCCAATATGATGACTCTGGATGAGTTTAAGGCACAGAACGCAAAGGAAATTGCAGAAGAAGATGCACACCAACATGATGACCACGATCATGCGCACCATGACCATGATCACGATCATGTGCAAAAAGTTATCAATTATGATTCTTTGCTAAAGACCATTAATCCGCTTGACCGCGAGATTACAGGAATGTTGGTGAAAGTTAAGGAAGGATCTGCTAAAGCAAAATTATCTGTATCTGCTACGATCAATACCTACGAAGGAATGATGGCGGCTGATGTTGCTATTGAAATGCAATTATTGAAAGAATTGATGTCACCAGCAACTGGCGTGTTAGAAATGTTGGCATATGTGATTATGATTATAGCAGCCATAAGTATGTTTGTAGCCATGTTTAATTCATTGAAAGACAGACAATATGAAATTGCGTTAATGCGAGTGATGGGAAGTTCTTCTGGGAAGGTCTTTGCTTCGATTTTGTTGGAAGGAATATATCTGGCATTATTAGGATTTACCGCAGGATGGTTGTTGAGTCACATTGGCATGCAGATATTCTCTGGATATCTTTCAGAAGCATATCACTACGATTTTTCTGGATGGATTTTCATTATAGAAGAGTTGTATATCTTGATTGGCGCATTGGTGATAGGAGTTGTAGCAGCTTTATTTCCTGCATATAAAGCGTATAGAGCAGACATTTCAGAGACATTAAGCAAGTAATTACTTTTTTAACTAAGCAACAAATTGTGCTGTTTTTTACATTGTTCGTTACATGTATTTAATTTTTGCGCATTGTAAATCAGTGTGTTAATGGTTTTGTGTTAGTGGTAAATCATCCTTTTGGATGACAAGTTTATTAGTCGTTTCCTATAGATTTGTTTAAAATTTAAAAACAATTAATATGAAACAATTTTTCATCACTTTCTTTATTTGTCTCTTTCCAATCTTATTGTTGTGTGAGGTTGTTGGTCTTGTTTTACCTCAAGGGTATCCTTACGGTATTGTTATAATCAGTAAATTATTTGCAGCATTGATTGGAAGCATCATTGCCATTACTAGGTTGCGTAGAAAGTATCAAATAGTGAGTTTTGGTAAGTCTTTGCTAGCAGGTTCTATTGTTATTTTTATATCTTCAATTTTAGGGCTTTTGATTTATACCACTTTTCAAGTTGCGTTTTATAGAGAATCAATGGGAGAAGTCCTTACTATACTTGGCAGTTTTGCATTTGCACAAATTGGAATTCTGTTAATGGTTTTAATGGTGGCAGGAATGTGCTATGTTTTCCAAAAGGCAGGTCAAAAAGGGTATGC